>JAGVUJ010000258.1 GCA_019136325.1 Deltaproteobacteria bacterium | reverse complement strand
CGGTCATCGACAAAGACTTAAAGCGCGCTTTGAACAAACCGGCTTTCACGGCTTTCAGGATTATGAGGTTTTGGAATTTCTACTTTATTTTGTTCTGCCCCGGAAAGATACAAAACCAATTGCCAAGAAACTACTGAGAAGGTTCAAAAACTTCATAGGCGTCATTCATGCCGATACCCGGGAACTGGAGAAAATCGATGGCATTGGTTCTCATGCCGCGCTTTACTTAAAAGCAATCGGCGTAACCATTGGCTTTTATTTCGATGAACGGGCCAAGCAGGCGGATTTCCAGTTTGCCAATCTGGATCAACTGGTTGATTATTTTCGGGCGGCCATTGGCGGGAAATCAAACGAAGTCCTGCGCGCCCTTTACCTGAACAGCAGAAATGGCCTGATATCCGCGGAGAATCTGAGCGAAGGGACCGTTTCGGAGGCCGTTGCCTTTCCAAGAAAAATCGTCGAGAGCGCGCTCAAATACGGGGCGACGACAGTGATCATTGGGCACAACCATCCGGGTGGCCTTCCTGAACCGTCAGAAAACGACGATGCAGTTACAGAGCAAATTGCAAAGGCCTTAAAAACTGTTGGCATCAGTCTTCAGGAGCATTTGATCATCGCTTCCGACGGTTTTTACAGTTATCGGAAGAACGGATATTTTAGCTGAAACAAAACAACTATTATTAAACATAATATTAAAGAAAATTATTGGAAAAGGAGCAGTAAAAATGACTGAAGGAATCAAGACCATGCCTACGGGCCTTTACTGGCAAGGAAAAAAGACAGAGGTGGATCGGATCGTGCTGCCCTTCCAGACCATTGAGACCATCAACGAAAGCCGGGCGACGCGGGAAAAAGAAAAGAAAACTGGGACGGACATGTTCAAGGAAAAGGCGGATGACATTTGGCGCAACCGGCTGATCTGGGGTGACAACAAGTATGTAATGGCGTCTCTCCTGGAAGAATTTGCCGGAAAGATTGACCTGATTTACATTGATCCACCCTTCGCGACGGGCGCGGATTTTTCCGTCAAAATGGAGATCGGAGACGCGGAATGGACTAAAGAACCATCCGCCATTGAAGACAAGGCTTATCGGGACACGTGGGGCCGAGGACTCGATTCATACCTTCAGATGATGTACGAACGGCTGGTCTTGATGCGGGAGTTGCTAAGCGAGAAAGGGAGCATTTATGTGCATTTGGATTGGAGAATGACTTCGTACATTCGAATAATTATGGATGAAATATTCGGTCAAGATTCTTATATGAGAGAAATAATTTGGAGAATGGGATGGATTTCTGGATACAAGACGATAGCAAATAATTGGATAAGGAACCATGACAATATTTTATTCTACACAAAAAATTCAGAGCATTTTACTTTTAATAAGAAATGGATTCCGTATCCACCAGACTATGAAAGATGGGGGGGGAGACCCAAAGGTCAAGGTTTAGCAATTGAAGATGTATGGGGAGTGTTCCCTGGCGAAGGTGTCAATTCACTGTCGGTTATTAGTTTCGCAAAAGAAAATTTAGGTTATCCAACTCAAAAGTCTGAAGGGCTTCTAAAAAGAATCATTGAGGTATCTTCAAATGAAGACGATCTTGTCGCTGACTTCTTCTGTGGCTCGGGCACAACTGGCTCCGTGGCGGAAAAGCTCAGTCGTCGCTGGATTATGGCTGATCTGGGCCGTTTCGCCATCCATACCACCCGCAAACGTCTTCTGGGCATTGAGGGATGCAAGCCTTTTGAGGTTCAAAACCTCGGCAAGTATGAACGACAGTACTGGCAGGGCGTGACGTTCAAGAAACGTTCTGATGAACAGATTCCTCTTTATGAATATATCCAGTTTATCCTCAAGCTCTATAAAGCCGAACCTCTGGCCGGAATGCTGCACCTTCATGGCAGGAAGGGCAAGCGCCTGATCCACATCGGCGCCGTAGATGCCCCCGTCACCTTTTCGGAAATCCAGGAGGCTGTCGCGGAGACAAAAAAGGCCGGCCAGGATTCGCTCGATATCCTGGGATGGGAATGGGAGATGGGTCTTCACGACGTCGTCGAAAAGGCTGCCAAAGCAAGCGGTGTCCACCTCCGACTTTTCAGCATACCGCGTGATGTGATGGACGAACGTGCGGTGGGAAAGGGTGAAATTACTTTCTATGAATTGGCCTATCTGGAAGTGGATATTGCACAGGACAAAACGGGCCGCTTCGTGCTGTCGCTGAAAGATTTCGCTATTCCCAATCTCGATCTCATTCCGCAGGAAGTCCGGAAAATTGTCAAAAAACCGTTTGATTACATCGACTACTGGGCTGTGGACTGGGACTGGAACGAAGACACTTTCCACAACATGTGGCAGTCTTACCGTACCCGCAAAGAACGAAAACTTGAGTTGAAAACAGATGCCCACGCCTATGAGACCAAACGGAAGCATTTGATTATGGTTAAGGTCATTGACATCTTCGGCAACGACACTTCAAAGGTTCTGGAGGTGAAATCCTGATGGCAAGAAAAGTGAAGGCCAAGGCCGAGAAAACAAAACCGATTATCTCTCTCGAACAGAAGCTTCCTGAAGTGCCGGGCCGTGACCCTTACGCCCCGCCCACGAAGCACCTTGTCAAGGACAACAAAGGTGGCTACCTCGTCGAGAAATTCCGTCGCCCCAGCAAGACCCTCCTTGTTGATCAGATTCGGGAGGAAGTCGATCAATGGCGAAACAAAGACTATCAATTGCCGGCGGGGATATCTCCCACATCC
>JAGVUJ010000369.1 GCA_019136325.1 Deltaproteobacteria bacterium | reverse complement strand
AACTCCACACTGGAGTCTGTCAGCATCTTCAAGACCGAGATGGAAAAGTATCGCGGGGAAATACCGCAGGAGTATGTTGACTTCACGAAATCGGCCCTTTTGAAAGGTAATGCAAGGAGTTTTGAAACGCTTGGCGGACTGCTGAACATGCTTAACAACATGGCGGCTTATGATCTGCCTGCCGATTATATAAAGAAGGAAGAAGCATTTGTCAGGGATTTGACAAGTGACAAGGTTATTGAACTGGCCAACAAGTATATCGATCCTTCCAGGATGTATTACGTGGTTGTAGGTGATGCAAAGACACAGCTCGGGCCGCTTGAAAAGGCAGGGCTTGGCAAGCCGGTGCTTGTAAAGAATTAATTGCTAATTTTGCACTGACCATTTCTTTTAATAAGTCTTGCATGGTTTGCAGGATCCCGCGGAGCAGGACTTCGTCGTTTCACTCCTCAGCCCGCATGACCTGCATGACTTGCACGACTTGCATGACTTATTAAAGGAGCCCGGATGGTGGAATTCCCGCGAAGGCGGGACAGGGTCCGACACACAGGACTCTGGTTAGGGAAATGGATTTTAATTCCGCCCGGATGGTGGAATGGTAGACACGCAGGACTTAAAATCCTGTGGCCATAAAGGCTGTGCGGGTTCAAGTCCCGCTCCGGGTACAAATGATGAAAAACAAAGGAAAGCAAAAGCACACAAAGACCAAGTTTACAGGTGCTTAGAAATATCCCGGAAACGGGATATTTTCTTTTAATTTCCTTTGTTATGTAAAAAAGTACACCATTAGTACACCCTGATTGTAATAATATATTATCTTAGCAACATAAAGGAAAACAAGATAATAACAAGGGCTAAAATCATGGCAAAGGTCACGCATAAGACGAAAGAAAACCCCAAACTGATGCAACGCACACTTTCTGACGGACGAATTAGCCTATATCTTGAGTATTATTTCGGCCGCACTCAATGGATAGATGAAGAAACCGGAAAGGAAAAAATACGCCATGAACGAAAAAAAGAGGTACTTAACCTCTATTTGCTTAATAATGCCAGGAAAGAGATCGACAAGAGGATAAACAAAGAAACACTTCGGTTAGCGCAAGAGATCAGGTTCGAGCGGGAGCAGGAGTTGAAAAACCGGACCTTGGGGTACAGGTTGGAGAAAAAGAAAATGAATTTTTTGGTTTATTATCAGAACTATATTGACCGATATACGAAAAAAGATATAAGAACATTAAAGGCAGCCCTGAATGAATTTGTGAAATTCTTATCGAGCGAGCATCCTGCTTATGGTGGTTTTGTAGCTCCCGCCATGATGACGGATGATTTGATCGCCGAGTTCGTGGAATATCTTCAAGCAAAGCATAAGGGAGAAGGCGCAAGAACTTATTACATGCGATTTAAAAAGGTAGTCAAGGCAGCCTATAAGGATGGTATGTTCAAGAGTTTCCCGGGTAAGCATATCGTGTGTAGAATTGATGATAAGGTGTTAAGAAAAGATGTTCTAAGTGCCGAGGAGGTAACGAAATTGATTTCTACGCATTACCGGGGTGAAAATCCCGAAATAAGAAGGGCTTTCATTTTCACACTTTACACAGGGGTTCGGTTAGTCGATACCAGACAACTGACTTACCGAAATATAGATTATGCAAACAAGCGGTTGTCATTTGAACAGAGTAAGACAGCAGGGCGGAGTAGTGGCAGCGGTGTAGTCATCCCCCTTAGTGATCAACTTTTGAAGCTTATCGGGAATCCGCCAACCGAAGAAGACGGAACACCGCTTCTGGATGCGAAAATCTTCAGTCTTCCGTCTCATGTCATGCTGCATAAAGCCTTAAAAAATTGGACGGCAAGAGCCGGTATTACAAAGCATGTGACTTGGCACTGCGGGAGACACACTTTTGCAACGCTAATCCTTTCCGGCGGCAGTAATATAAAAACTGTCGCCAGCCTCTTGGGCCACTCCGGACTGGAGCATACTCAGAAATATGTCAGGGCCGTGGACTCTCTGAAAGAAGCAGCAATCAACAGTTTACCACAATTAAAATTTGAGCCATGAAATCAAAACCAAGTAACTTTATTTACGATGATAAAGCAGAACTCGAGCAAAACCTTTTTGATCTTTTCATAATAATGGACTGTAATGGCAGTTTAGCTGCAATTCCTGAAATGGAAAAATATCTAAACAACAGTGTGTTATCAAACTTCTCAGAGGTTGAACTCTTGGCGAAATTGAAGGAACATTTATTAAATGGAGAATTTAATGGAGTGAAATTGCCAAAGGAAACTAGGGAACAATGCTTAAAATGGATTAACGAAAGAGGAGGACAGCATAGGGAACAATGCTTAAAATGGATTAACGAAAGAAGAAAACAGCAGCGGCTTGTCAATAACATTATTCCGGAAAACATACTAGATAAATTGGAGCAAAAGGGATTGATTCAGAAAGAGCCTTTGAAGTGGAATAAGTCCAAGGCGTTATTAGCATATTTCGTTGAGGTTGCAAATGATGAACTAAACCTCTGGCATGGGGAGAAAAGACAGATTAGGCCGTTTGAAGTCATTTTCAATATAAAGGGGCTTACCGGAGCAAAAAACGATTACAAAAAGATAGGAGTTCTGCCAATCGGTTATAAAGAGATAGATAAAATATTCAAATAGAGCGCCTTAACATATTTCTTTATCCCATGTAGGACATACGTGGGATATTTTTTTTTATCTCCTTTCCTTTCTTCGTTCTTGGAAACCAAAACA
>JAGVUJ010000273.1 GCA_019136325.1 Deltaproteobacteria bacterium | reverse complement strand
CCCCTGCCGACCGCCTGCTCCGGCAAAATATTAGCCTTGGCCGTAAAAGGCCTGAGTCCAAGGATGACGGACACGTTCCGGACATCCCAACCTTCCCGGAGCATCATGACGCTAATGATCGCCCGTATCTTGTTTTTGGACAAATCAATGGACCGCGCCGCTTCTCGTGCCGTCTCCAGATCCTTCTTGCTCACCTCGCCGGTCTTATCCGTATGGATGAGCAGAAGTTGCCCCGCACCCTTGAATTCTGCCTTTCCCTTTAGAAAATCGAAAATGTCATCAGCATCCCGTGTATTCTCCGCCATGATGAAAAGCACTGGCCGCTTGCCAACCTTATTGTAAGCCTCAAAGTGTTCCTGCCAGCGGGAAATGGCGATATTGATCCATTCCGCATAGGCGACACTGGCCTTAGAATATTTTTCCGGATCCGCCTTATCTGTTTTGTGAACGATCAAGGGCGCCTTGACGATACGGTCTTCAATGGCCTGCGCCAGCGGATAGTCGCAGATAATCCAGGGGAAAAAAGTGCCGTTTTGATCCTTCGGTGTTGCCGTGAAATCCAATTGCAGCGAGAGGCGCGCGCCGAATTTCTGCTTCAGATTTTCATGTTGATTGAGGATGACCTTGTACCATTCCAGATCCGTTTCGTGGACATGATGGGCTTCATCGTTGATGATAATCAAATCCTTGTGTTTCCGCACCCGCTCCAGAATATCCTCTTCCCACGAGCCGGTAGCTTCCTTAGGTTTGGGTCCCAGAAGACGGTTGACTGGATCATCCTTTTGATTATTACCTTTATCCTCGTAGAGTTGGTGAATGTTGGTTAGATAAAGCGTCCCTTCCGTTGTTGTCTTTCGCGATTCACCACGCATGATAAACGACATCTGCCAATCATGCTGCCATTCCGGCGGAACGAGATCCCAATCGCTGAAGATCTTACCGTTTTCAAAATCCTCCCGCAGCCGCTCGAAAACGATGATGTTAGGGGCGATTACCAAAAACGTCCTGCTGAGACTGGAACCCTTTTCATACTTCTTGTGGAAATAGGACCAGACAACGGCCATCGCCATGACCAGCGTCTTTCCCGAGCCGGTAGCCATCTTCATGGCAAAGCGGCAATGGTCGGGCTGCGGCAGCTCTTGCTGCGCGACAAGCCCCGTTTCCGGAACAACTCGACTGAGGATGCGCTTATTGCGTATGGTCTGTTCAATATTTGTTTTCCGGGTGAAGAGGTCTTCCTTGTATGCCTTGGGATCCATGTATTTGAGAATCATGTCCGCCACATCGCGGTAGCCCTTGACCTCGTAGAGGTAAATAATCGTCTCGATTGCTTCTCGCTGAGCGAAGTAATATTGAAAGGCCTCGCCGTTCTCAAATCGGTGGGTTTCGTCAAACCACCATTCCAGAAGACGTTTGGATGTGTGAGACATCCCCGCTGGCAATTGATAGTCTTTGTTTCGCCATTGATCGACTTCCTCCCGAATTTGATCAACAAGGAGCGTCTTGCTGGGGCGACGGAATTTTTCGACGAGGTAGCCGCCTTTGTTGTCCTTGACAAGGTGCTGAGTTGGCGGGGCGTAAGGGTCACGGCCCGGCACTTCAGGAAGCTTCTGTTCGAGAGAGATAATCGGTTTTGTTTTCCCGGCCTTGGCCTTCATTTTTCTCGCCATCAGGATTTCACCTCCAGAACCTTTGAAGTGTCGTTGCCAAAGATGTCAATGACCTTAACCATAATCAAATGTTTCCCTTTGGACTCATAGGCGTGGGCATCGGTTTTCAACTCAAGTTTTCGTTCTTTGCGGGTACGATATGACTGCCACATGTTATGGAAAGTATCTTCGTTCCAGTCCCAGTCCACAGCCCAGTAGTCGATGTAATCAACCGGCTTTTTGACAATCTTCCGGACTTCTTGCGGAATAAGATCGAGATTGGGAATGGCGAAATCCTTTAGCGTCACCACGAAGCGGCCTGTTTTGTCCTGTGCAATATCCACTTCCAGATAGGCCAGCTCATAGAAAGTAATCTCACCCTTCTCCACGGCGCGGTCATCCATCACATCACGCGGTATGCTGAAAAGTCGGAGGTGGACACCGCTTGCTTTGGCCGCCTTTTCGACAACGTCGTGAAGTCCCATTTCCCATTCCCAGCCCAGGATATCGAGCGAATCCTGACCGGCCTTTTTTGTCTCCGCTACGGCTTCCTGAATTTCCGCAAAAGTAACCGGGGCGTCCACAGCGCCGATGTGGATCAGGCGCTTGCCCTTGCGGCCGTGGAGGTGAAGCATTCCGGCCAGCGGCTCGGCTTTATAGAGCTTCAGGATGAACTGGATGTATTCGTAAAGAGGGATCTGTTCATTAGAGCGTTTCTTGAACGTCACGCCCTGCCAGTATTGCCGCTCGTACTTGCCCAGGTTTTGAACCTCAAAAGGCTTGCATCCCTCAATGCCCAGAAGCCGTTTGCGGGTGGTATGGATGGCGAAACGGCCAAGATCAGCCATAATCCAGCGGCGACCGAGCTTCTCCGCGACGGCCCCTGTCGTACCGGAGCCGCAAAAAAAGTCGGCGACAATGTCTGTTTCATCGGAGGAAGCTTTAACTATTCTTTCTAAGAATATTTCTGATTTTTGTGTTGGGTAACTGTTGGGCGAGTTATCGTAGGCGTAAATATCGGACCAATTCGTATCAGCAGCTATTTCCTCCTTTGGCTCTACCCAGTAATAACAACGTGTAGAATCCTTGTCCCGTTTGATGAATTTCTTC
>JAGVUJ010000350.1 GCA_019136325.1 Deltaproteobacteria bacterium | reverse complement strand
ATGCACGGCAAACTGAACATTGGACCCGCCCGTCTCTACGCCGATTTCACGCATGATGGCAATGGCGGCGTCCCGCATGTTCTGATATTCCTTGTCCGTCAACGTCTGCGCCGGCGCGACCGTGATAGATTCACCGGTATGCACACCCATGGCGTCAAAATTTTCAATGGAGCAGATAATCACGACGTTGTCGGCTTTGTCGCGCATCACTTCCAGTTCGTATTCCTTCCAGCCCAGCACCGATTCCTCGATCATGACTTCGGAGATCATGCTGGCATCGAGTCCCGCCTTGGCGATATTCACCAGCTCTTCCCGGTTATAGGCTACGCCGCTTCCGGTACCGCCCAACGTAAATGATGCCCGGACAATAATGGGGAACCCGATGTCTTCGGCAATTTTCATGACGTCATTCATGGAGCGGGCAAAGCCGCTTTTGGGCATGCGCAAGCCTATTTTTTCAATGGCGTGCCGGAATTTTTCCCTGTCCTCGGCTTTATGAATAACCTCAAGCGATGCTCCGATCATTTCGACATTGTACTTCTTGAGCACACCGCTTTCAGCCAGCGCCACAGCCGTGTTGAGTCCTGTCTGTCCGCCCAGCGTCGGCAGCAGTGCATCCGGCAGCTCGCGGGCGATGATTTTTTCCACGGCTTCCGGTGTGATGGGTTCGACGTAAGTGCGATCGGCCATTTCCGGATCGGTCATGATGGTGGCGGGATTGCTGTTGATTAAAACAACTTCGTAACCCTCTTCGCGCAACGCCTTGCAGGCCTGCGTTCCGGAATAATCAAATTCACAGGCCTGACTGATGATGATGGGACCCGACCCGATCAGAAGAATCTTTTTTATGTCGTTTCGTTTAGGCACTTCAATTAACTTTCCATGTTCAGTATTAAATAACGAATCCCTTACTCCCATTCAATGGTGCTGGGCGGTTTGGAACTGACGTCATAAACAACGCGATTGACGCCGCGCACTTCATTAATAATCCGGTTGGAGATCCGCGCCAGTACGTCATACGGCAGATGCGCCCAGTCGGCCGTCATGGCGTCATCGCTGGTAACGGCACGAATGGCCAGAATGTTTTCATACGTGCGTTGATCACCCATAATACCGACACTTTTAATCGGCAGCAGAACCGCAAAGGACTGCCAGAGTTTATAGTAAAGTTTTTTGGCGCGTATTTCTTCCCAGAGGATGGTGTCGGCTTTACGCAACACGGACAGGCGCTGCGGCGTCACCTCGCCGATAATCCGGATGGCCAGACCGGGACCGGGAAAAGGCTGGCGCCAGACCACATCGTCGGCCAGGCCCAATTCTTTCCCCAAAAGCCTTACTTCATCCTTGAACAAATGCTTCAGCGGCTCGACCAGTCGCAGACTCATGGTTTTGGGAAGACCGCCGACGTTATGATGCGACTTGATGACCGCGCTGGGTCCTCCAAAAGCCGAACGCGACTCGATTAAATCCGGATACAGGGTTCCCTGCGCCAGAAATTTCACCCCTTTGATTTTTTGAGCTTCTTTGTCGAATATTTCGATAAATGTGCGTCCGATAATTTTGCGCTTTTTTTCCGGCTCGGTTACGCCTTTTAATTTTTTCAGAAAAACTTTTCCGGCGCGGGCAAACCGCAGATTGATTTCCAGATGCTTTTTAAACATCTGGATAACCCGTTGGGCCTCTCCCGCTCTCAGCACGCCGTTATCCACGAAAACACAGGTCAATTGTTTCCCGATGGCTTTATGCAACAGCACCGCAGCCACAGAAGAATCAACGCCGCCTGAAAGTCCCAGGATGACTTTTTCATTGCCCACCTGTTGACGGATTTCTTCCACCGCCTGCCTGACAAAAGATTTCATCGACCATGATTTTTTACAGCGACACACGCCGAACAGGAAATTGGCCAGCATTTTTTTACCTTCCCGGGTATGCACAACTTCCGGATGAAATTGCAGGCCGTAAAAATTGCGTTTAACATTTTCTGTTGCCGCCACCGGCGTATTCGCCGTGGATGCCGTAATCACGAATCCGGATGGCAATGAGCCGATGGAATCGCCGTGACTCATCCAGCACTGGGTCGTGCGGCTTACGCCCTTGAAAAGGCCCTGTTGTTTTTTCACCTGCAACTCGGCAAAGCCGTATTCGCGCTTGGACGATCCGATGACTTTTCCACCCAGCGAATCCGCCATATACTGGAGGCCGTAGCATATCCCCAGAACAGGAATGCCCAGATCAAATATTTTCTTGTCCACACGCGGCGCGCCCTTGCTGTAGATGCTTGCCGGACCGCCCGATAATATGATGCCTTCCGGTTTCATCTGCCTGACGGCGGATATGGAAATATTCGGCGGTTCGATCTGACAATAAACATGATTTTCTCTGACCCGCCGGGCAATCAACTGATTGTACTGCGAACCGAAGTCAATAATCAAAATCACTTTGTCTTCCCCTTTTCTTTTTTCATGATTTTTACAAACTGATCGAACAAATGCTCCGTATCACGAGGGCCGGGAGCCGCCTCCGGATGATACTGCACGCTGAACGCCCGCTCCATTTTCATTCCCTCGGAGGTATTATCATTCAGATTGTAATACGTGTTCTGCGCTTTTTTCCCCATGGATTCGGGCACCACAACAAAGCCGTGGTTCTGCGAGGTGATTTCAATCCGGCCGGTTTCGGCGTTTTTCACAGGCTGATTGATGCCGTGATGGCCGAACTTTAATTTTTCGGTATATCCGCCGATGGCCTGGCCGATAATCTGATGGCCCAGACAAATGCCAAATACCGGAACGATTCCGATAACAGCGCGCGCGGTGTCAACAATATAAGGAAGGGCCGCCGGGTCGCCGGGACCGTTGGAAAGCAAAATCCCGTCCGGTTTTACAGCGAGGATTTCTGCGCCGGTGGACGTAGCGGGAAGCACCAGCACCTCACAGCCGTTTTTTTCCAGAAGCCTGAGAATATTATATTTTACGCCGCAATCCAGAACAGCCACCCGTAATTTACCGGACGTTTTTTTAGAAGGAAGACCCGCGCAGGGCGCGCCTTTTTTCCATGTGTAAGGCGTTGTGCAACTCACCTCCCGGACCAGATCGCGGCCCACAAGTCCCGGATAGTTCCGTACCTTTTTAACAAGGGTTTGCACATCCCTGCTTTGTGTGGAAATGATTCCCTTCATCGCTCCGGACAAGCGCAGCTTACGGGTCAGAGTGCGCGTGTCGATTTCTTCAAGGCCGATTTTACCGTGATCTTCCAGAAAAGATTTCAGATGTCGCGTCATTCGCCAGTTGCTCGGGTTGGGTTGATATTCCCTGACCACAAACCCTTCCAGATGGATGCCGGCGGATTCCATGTCTTCGTCGTTGATTCCGTAATTGCCGACCAGGGGATAGGTCATGGCGACAATCTGGCCTTTATAAGAAGGATCGGTGATCACCTCCTGATAACCGGTCATGCCCGTGTTGAAAACAACTTCGCCCATGGTTTCGCCGTCGCCGGCAAAAACGGACCCTTCAAAAAAAGAGCCGTCTTCCAAAACCAGCAAAGCCTTTCTTTTCCGATTCAAAAGCGGCATTTAAATTTTATCTCCAGGCAAAAAATGATTAGAAGAAAAAACTGCAAAATATGGAGCGAATTCCGTCTCGGACATTGTAAGGTTGCCTTACATTTATTACAAAGGTGCGGTTGTCTATCCTTTTTTTTCTGTTTCGTCAATTATAAAGAAACGGGGAATGGTTTGGGCCATTCCCCGCCGGTCGCGTTTATTTAACTAATAAAAAGCATCTCCCAGAACTTCGGCAGAGGCCAGACATCATCATCAACAATATTTTCCAGAGCATCCACGTATTCGCGCAGCTCCTCCATCTTCGGTTTCACTTTGGAACTCAGCATTTCCGCCTTCTTTTGTTCATCATGCAGACCGTTGGCCGCTTCGACCTTCAGTTGAATATCCTTGTTCGTTGCGTGAATGTTGTTGATCAGATCAATGATTTTCTTGAGCAGTTCAATCTCCGCAGTCACAACGGCCGCGTTGCCCAACGCTTCCTTGGTGCTGTTAATCGCGTCGGCCAGCTTCTTTTGATAAAACACGGTCGCCGGGATAATCTGACTGAGGCAGATGGTGTTGAGGCATTTAACTTCAATCTCCAGATCCTTGATGTAGCGTTCAAGATGAATCAACTGTCGCGCTTTCACTTCCAGATTGGAAAGCACCTGGTATTTTTCGAAGATATCCAATCCTTTTTTCGTAATCATCGCTTTCAAAGCGGTGGGAGTGGTTTTTTCATTGGGCAGGCCTCTTCTTCCGGCTTCGGCTTCCCATTCCTTGCTGTAGTTGTCGCCATTGAAGATCACGGGCTTGATATAGGTGATTTCATCTTTGAGGACTTCCAGAACCGCCTGGTGGATGTTTTTGGTATCTTTGGCTTTTATTTTCTCCGCCAGTTCATCAATGCTTTCTGCCACAATCGTATTGATAACCAGAGCAGGAGATGCGATATTTTGCGCTGAGCCCACGGCCCGGAATTCAAACTTATTGCCCGTAAAGGCGAACGGCGATGTCCGGTTGCGGTCGGTATTGTCTTTACTGACTGTGGGAAGAGAGAAAATGCCCAGGTCGATAATTTCCGCGTTGGTTGCCTTGGTGACTGTTCCCTTTTGAATGTTTTCCAGAATCTGCGTCAATTGATCGCCCAGAAATACCGAAATAATTGCGGGCGGCGCCTCATTGGCGCCCAGCCGGTGATCATTGCCGTAAGAGGCGACGGAGGCTCTCAGAATATCCGCGTGTTTGTAAACGGCACGAACTGTGGCGATCAGGAAAACAAGAAACTGAATGTTATCATGCGGTGTTTTCCCCGGATTGAGCAGGTTATTGCCATTGTTATCGGACAAGGACCAGTTAACGTGCTTGCCGGACCCGTTGATTCGGGCAAACGGTTTTTCATGCAAAAGCGCGGCCAAGCGGTGTTTTTTGGCAACGGATTTGAGCGTATCCATCACCAATTGATTGTGATCGACAGCCAGATTCGCTTCTTCATACACCGGCGCGATTTCAAACTGGCTGGGGGCCACTTCGTTATGCCTGGTCTTGGCCGGAACGCCCAGCTTGAAAAGTTCTTCTTCCACATCATGCATGTAGGATGAAACTCTTTCCTTGATGCTGCCGAAATACTGATCTTCCAGTTCCTGTCCCTTGGCGGGGGGCGCGCCGACGACGGTTCTTCCGCCCAGCACCAGATCCTGACGCTTGAAAAAATAATCCATGTCGATTAAGAAATACTCCTGCTCGGGACCGAGGTTGGAATAAACTTTTTTGACATTCTTAACGCCCAGCACTTTCAACATATTGACGGCGCTCTTGCTCAAAGCACGAATCGAACGCAGCAATGGCGTTTTCTTATCGAGCGCCTGTCCGGTATAGGAAATAAAGGCGGTCGGAATGCAAAGCGTGGTGGAAATGCCGTTCCGTTTAATGAAAGCCGGAGAGGACATATCCCACGCCGTGTAACCGCGCGCTTCAAACGTGGCTCTTATGCCGCCGGAGGGAAAACTGGAAGCGTCGGGTTCGCCCTGAACAAGCTGCTTGCCGGAAAACTTCTCCATGACCTGGCCGTCGCCGCAGGGATCGACAAAAGCATCATGCTTTTCCGCTGTAATTCCCGTCATCGGCTGGAACCAGTGGGCAAAGTGCGTGGCGCCTTTTTCCAGCGCCCATTTCTTCATAGCCTCGGCCACAATGTCGGCGGTCTTCGCGTCAATGGTTTTCCCTTCCTCTATCGCATCCATTAATTTTTTAAAGGTCTCTTTCGGGAGTTTTTCCTTCATCGCCTTGCGGTTAAAGGTATCTTCCCCAAAATACTGTGAGACCGGGACAAACTTTTCCTTTTCGATCAAGTATTGTCTTTCTGCTGCGGTGGTTTGTTTCGTCTTTTTCATAATTCCATCATCCTCACTCTTTAATGTTTGTCTAATCTAAAGGTTTATTTTCCACGATCTCCCAGACACCGGTGGGACACACTCCGGCGCAGAAGCCGCAACCGATGCAAAGGCTTTCGTCAACGATATATTCGTAATTTTCTCCGTTCAGTTGTCTGCGGGAAATCGCGTTTTGCGGGCAAATCGTTTCGCACATGCCGCAATCACGGCAGGCGCCGCAGGACGCGCAATTCGTCGCACAGGATAACGGATCGGAAAAACTCTTGATACGCGCATCGAAATATTCCGTTTTTACCCGGCGAAAATCAATCGGCGGCAGTTGATCGTAAGTTTCGTCAACGCCTCTCAGTTGATTATCAATCGTCCGGGCGGCAATTCTCCCCGCGCCGATCGCATCGGTAAGCAGTCCCGGCTTCACGGCATCACCAATGGCGAATATCTGTTCGTTATTGGTCCGGAACTGTTCATCCACCAGGACAAAGCCGTTTTTCGTAGCGATATCTTCCGGGAGAAACGACAGATCCGGCAAATCGCCGACCGCTACAATCACCGTGTCCGCGGGCAGAAGTTCTCCGTTGGTCAGTTCCACGCCTTTCGCCGTGACGGCCTTCGTGAAGCGGGGCCAGAGAAATTTCGCACCGGCCGCTTCCGCATGGCGTCTTTCCACGCCGAAAGACGCCGGCTGCAGAACGTCAATCAACGTAACACTTTTGGCGCCCAGCCGGAAGGCTTCCGTCGCCGCATCGCAACCGACATTCCCGGCGCCGATGATGACCACTTTCTTTCCCACTTTGACGTCATTGCATTTGCTTTGCTTCAAAAACTCAAGCGCCGTCATGGCCCTGTCTATTCCGGGAACCTTGATTGTCCGTGGTTTGGCCGCTCCGGCGGCGATGACAATAAAGTCAAATTCAGTCTTCAGTTTCCGGAATTTATCTTTCGTCAGGACTGTGCCGTAATGAACGTGCCGCACATTTTTCGCAAACCGGTTGATTTCATGATCAACAACCTCATCCGGGATGCGGCTCTGCGGAATCGTATCCGTGATCTTGCCGCCCAGCTTCTTTCTACCTTCGAAAACGACCGCTTCATGGCCTTTCATCCACAACTGCCAGGCTACGGAAAGTCCCGCTGCGCCGCCGCCGATAACGGCTATTTTCCTGCCGGTGCCGGCAAGCGGTTTGGGTTCCCTGGCATTCAGCGAAGCTTTTCCCAGCACCGTCACATCGACGGACGGCAGGTTGACGGTCTGGCGGGAACAATGCTGCATGCACAGATTCGGACAGAGATAACCGCAAACGGTTGCGGGGAAAGGCGTGTATTCCAGCGCAAGATTAACCGCTTCCTGCATTTTCCCTTTGCGGATGAGTTCCCATCGTTTTTGCACCGGAATGCCCGTGGGGCAATGCGCCTGACAGGGCGGCAGATATTTTTCATTGGCCCAGACCGGAACAAAGCGGCGTAAGTCACCGGTCGTAATCAAACCGATCGGAGAACGGTCCGCGGCGGTCAGATCGCCGATCAGACCGCCGTTGCCCAACTCACGTTCCCATTCGTCCTGCCGGTAAACCGTCATCGGACGCAAAGCCCGCCCTTTTTTCTCAAAAGGTTTTAAGGCGATCAAAAGTTTCCACTCGGCGCGCCGGGAGGAAAGTTCGTCAAAAAGGTATTCTTTGCCGACGGCCTTCAAGAATTCTTTCAGATTATTCTTCAACCAACGCCATTCGTCATCCGGCAACTCGGTTACGAGCCGGGCATCCGCCCGACTGTAAGAGCTTTGGCGGCCACGGAAGAAAATCTTTCCTCCCACCATGCCCACGCAGGGCCGATACCCCAGGACATCATTTTCTTTCTCGGCGCCGGCGCCGCAAACCACGGCAATGCCGCCGGCCATGAACTCGGCAAAAGAATCGCCGGCCCTGCCGAACACCCAGAGCTCCGGAGGTTCGAAACGCGGATTGTGTTTGGTCATGGTCATGCCGCGGGCGCCGATGTTGCCGTCAATATAAACTTTTCCCTGGGCCATGGCGTTGGCGACGCCGTTGGTCGCGTTGCCGTGAACGATAATCTGAGCGCCGGCATTGAGCCAGCCGACATCGTCGGAAGCCGGACCGAAAACTTCAATCACCGTATTGGCAAACCCCATGGACCCGAGGCGCTGCCCCGACGTTCCCGTCACGTCAATTTTAATCTGCTCTTCACCGGCCCGCCAGAGACGTCCGCCGATACCGTGCTGACCGTAAGCCTTTACTTCAATGTGACGATAGCCTTCCTCGACGGCATGCTGAATCCTTTCTTCCATCACGCGGGATTCCACACGAATGCCATTTTCCTGTCCGGCTATTTTCATCGATTCTTTTTTAGTCATAACTGTTTACGATTCCCGTCTTATAAAACGTACTTGATCTTCAGTCTCTCCGCCGCATCCGCATCCGCGATACCCAGCGCGTCGGACATTCCGATGGGAAGAGATGTGGATCGTCCCAGAGGCGCGACGATCTTTTTCAACTCCGTATCAAAATTCAAATAGACATCCACAATGCGCTGGGCAACTTTTTCCGGATCCAGCCGGCGATCCAGGCGCGCGTCCTGCGACGTGATGCCCTTGGGACACACGCCGATATTGCAGACGTTGCAGCGGTCGCCTTCCGATCCCAGACAACCGGCGGCCGCCTGCATAATATATTTCCCGGTCTGCACGCCGCTCGCGCCCAGCATGATCAGGGCGGCGGCGTTGGCCGCGAGATTGCCGTTCTTGCCGATGCCTCCGCCGGCAAACAGAGGGATCTCATTCTGCTTGCCGAGTTTCACCAGATTCAAATACGCATCACGCAGGTTGCTCGCAACGGGATGACCCATGTGATTCATCGAAACATTGTAGGCGGCCCCCGTTCCTCCGTCTTCGCCATCGATGGCCAGACCGGCGGCATAGGGATTCCGGGTCAGATTATTGAGCACCGCCAGCGATGTGCTGGTGGCCGATATTTTCGGATAAACCGGCACGCGGAAGCCCCAGGCCATGTACATGGACTGAATCATTTTCGCCACGGCTTCCTCAATCGAGTACTTGGTCTGATGCGTGGGCGGACTGGGCAGACTGACACCCTGCGGAACACCGCGGATGGCGGCAATCAGCTTGTTGACTTTGTACCACATCAATAAACCGCCGTCGCCGGGCTTGGCGCCCTGGCCGTATTTGATTTCTATCGCGCAGGGATCTTCCTTCATCTGCGGAAGGTTATGGATAATTTCATCCCATCCGAAATAACCGCTGGCGATCTGCAAAATTACATATTTCAAGAAGCGGGACTTTAAAAGCCGCGGAGGACATCCGCCTTCGCCGGTGCAGACGCGCACGGGCATGCCCAGTTCTTCATTAAGATAAGCGACGCCCATTTGCAGGCCTTCCCACATGTTCGGCGAAAGCGCGCCGAAAGACATGCTGCCTATGACCAGCGGATAAATCTCGCGCACCGGCGGCATCCAGCCGTTTTCTCGGCTGACCTTCAGCATTTCCTCCGGCGGCAGAATCCTGCCCAGCAGCGTTCTCAATTCGAATTCATGACGTCCGGCATCCAGCGCCGGATCGGTCAGCATCGAGATCCGGATAAATTTTATTTTATCCAGCACACTGTCCTGAGCATTGCGACGACCGCCGCGACGACGGGGCTCGCCGCCCTGATTGACATGAAAGCGGAGCTTATCGATTTCATCGGTGCGCAACGGCATGATCGCATTATTGGGGCAAACAAGGGTGCACATGCCGCAGCCGACACAGGCGTGCGCGACATCCGTTCTCTGATCGACCCCGAAATAAACGGACAGTAAACTGCCAGGTTTTTCTTCCAGACCCATGGGAACCTGCAGAGCGCGTTTGCGGTGAACGCCCAGTTCGATGGCGCGCACCGGGCACACCGTCGTGCACTGGCCGCAAAGCGTGCATTGATCTTTGTTCCACATGATCTGCCAGGGCAGATCCTTAACGCTTAATGTGGATGGGTTAATGGTTCCAATTGATTCCATTTCTTTATCTCCTGCCTGTCGCGGCTGACCAAAACTGTTTCATACTTCATCGGTTGATAGTCCAGGTTAATGTATCGGTCCGGGATGGCTGCATCCAGACCGCACATTTCCGAAGAAAACGCGAATAATCCCGGGCGTCCGCCGACCACACCGGGGCGAAGTTTTTTCGAATCCTGCACCATGAACATCGATTTGTCCGGCAGACAGCCGATCACGCAATTCGGTCCGTCAATAATCAAGGGACGGCAGGCCTGCTTCAGATTCCTCAGCCAGGCGCCGTTGGGATGATGATCGAGTTCGCTGTCTTTCAGCGGCGTAATAATATGTTTGTACATTTCCATGCCCATGCCCAGTTGATTTTGCATGTAATGCAGAATATGCGTAAAAACTTCCGAATCGGAGTTGTATCCGGTATAGCCGGGAAAATTGCGGGAGCTTAAAAACTCGCGAATCGGAACGAAAGCCGTGTTTTCGCCGTTGGTCGCCGACGCCATGCCCTGGATAAAAAACGGATGACAGGCATAAATGTTAATGGCGTAATTGGTATTCTGACGCCCCTGGCTCAGGATAACACGCGCCGTAAGCTCCTTGCGATCCAATCCGAGGTATTCGGCAACTGCCAGCGGATCGCCTACTTCTTTAATCATAATGACATCCGGCCAGAAGCTGAAAAGCAGCATGGATTCATCCTGCTCTCCCATCCGGCGGAGTTGCAGTTGCACCATCATCAATCGAAATTTAACTTCCTCTTTGCTCAAACCTTCCCATTCCGCCGGATATTCATAAACCCGGATAACGTAATTATCCCGTTTAGGCGTACCCGCCGGAGGCGTTTTCGCCGGCTTGATGGAAAGCTTGTACTTGACCATAAAATCCTGATCGATCATAAAGCGGTCGAGATTTTTCAGTCCTTCATTGGAAAAAATTCCGGACAGAATCGGTTCCTCTTTAAAATTCTGAAACTCACCGCCGAGATCGGTCAGAAACAATCCCACGCCCGAGCCGTCATGTCCCTCTTTCATGACATCAATGGCCCGAATAGCCACCATGGGTGAAAGCGGGTCATTGCTTGTTATGGAAAACAGGCGACACATATTGATTACAACCTCCCCGATTTCTTTCCGGTTTTAAAACCGGAAAGCACAATGTTCAGTGCCAAAGCCGTGCCAGAGGCACAAAATAAATTACATTTTTGTATATGCTTCATTTTTAATTCTTTACGCTGTTTGATGACTCTTTTCCCTGTTTAATAAAGGCCAATTTTGTATTTTTACAAAAAAACGGTTCATTTATGTACTTTTTATTGCGACCGGCGCATTACTTTTCGCTTTGCCGTCTCTATAATAAACGGCTACTGTACCGGCGCCCTCTCTTTTTTTTTAAACAATTTCGCGTTAATGCCCATTTTCGAAATCTTATATTGAATAATACGCTTGGTCGTCCCCAATTTCCTGGCGGCTTTGGTCTGATTGCCGCCGGTTTCTTCCAGTGCCTCGATAATCAAAGCCCTTTCCTGCGCCTCCACAACCGAAGAAAGCTTACTTTTATCCCGTCTTTCCAGATCTTTTTCCTTAACTTGCATGGACGGCGGAAGATGCTGACAGTCTATCATGTCGGTTTTGGACAATAAAACAGCGCGTTCAATGCAATTTTCCAGTTCACGAACATTGCCCGGCCACTTGTGGGAAAGGAAAACTTCAATGGCCGACGTGGAAATTCTTTTGACGTTCTTGCCCATCTCGCCGCTGTATTTCAGCAGAAAATGATCGGCCAGCAGAATCACATCGCTACCGCGCTCGCGCAGCGGAGGCAGGTAGATCGGGAAAACATTCAGCCGGTAGAATAAGTCCGCGCGGAAACGATCGGAGAGAATATCCTGCTCCAGGTTCCGGTTGGTGGCGGCGATAATCCGCACATTGACATTGACCACCCGCGAAGAGCCTAACGGTTGAAACCTTTTTTCCTGGAGGATACGCAGCAGTTTCACCTGAGCGGCGGCGGAAAGTTCGCCGACCTCATCCAGAAAAATCGTGCCGCCGTTGGCTTCTTCAAAACGGCCGCGCCGTTGCGTCAGCGCGCCGGTAAAAGCGCCCTTTTCATGACCGAACAATTCGCTTTCAATCAGGGTATCGGGAATCGCCGCACAGTTGACCTGCACCAGCGGCCCGCCCTTGCGCGGAGAATTATTATGAATGGCGCGCGCGATCAATTCCTTTCCGGTGCCGGTCTCGCCGGTAATCAAAACGGTCGTGTTGGAATCGGCCACCTGCGCCACCAGACCGAAAACTTCCTGCATCGATTTGGAATGACCGATGATATCCATGGACGGCGCGCGGTTCTGGCCGACGATTTTGCGCAGGCGTCTGTTTTCTTCTTCGAGACCGCGGATGTGTACGGCTTTCGCCATCAGTTCGGCAACCGATGATAACAGAGCCAGTTCCTTATCCAGATTTTCCACCTGAAGGGCGACTTTATCCGCGGATAGAACTCCGACGACACTGGAGTCATAAATAATCGGCACACATAAAAAAGAAAGTTCAGCGCGGTTCAAATGACGGCGCGCTCCCGTGCGATCCAGAAAATGAGTTTCCTGGCCGAGATTGGCCACCGCCATCGGGCGGCCTGTTTCCGCAACTTTTCCGGTAATGCCTTCACCCGGCTTGTACGTTACGTCCAGACCGTCAATGTTTACATCATGTGCGACATCCAGCCAAACCTCTTTTTTCTCGCGATCGACCATGGAGATCATTCCGCGCTGCATTCCCAAACGCGAACTCATCTCCTGCAGAACCTGCTCCAGTTGTTCGCGCAAATCCAGAGGCTGCGCCAGAATTTTGGCTATCGCGTGCAGAGCGGCCAGTTCTTCGTAAGTATGAATGCTCAATTTACCTTCTCTCTCACTTAAAGATTTTTTTGCGGCGTTGCTCATAGTGGCTCAACTCACGAAAAGTATTTTGTTACAAAATTGTTCCGAATGCAAACAATTTGTTAATTGTCGAGATATAATTCGCAAAGAGCGTACCAAATAACGACAACTTTGTGAAAAACAGCGAAAAAGTTCAAAATTGTTGTGGAATTGATTGTTGGGACATGAAATATATTTAAGGATATCTACGTCTTAAAAGATATCCGGACTGCTTCTGTGGATTTAACATTTAAATGAGCTGTTTTGCGAGCTAGCGAGCAAAATCAGCTCATTTTTTGGTTATCTAAATATTTACAATCCAGCAATATTTAATATTTCATCAAATTTTTCATTCCAAAAACCATTTATAAAAATATTATTTTTATTATTTCTATATTGATTAACCCATTGCTTAAAATTAGCTTGTTCGTTTGAACCAGAACAATAAATGAAGGATGCGTTTGAATTTGATATTGGACCCCATATATGAGTGTCATGGGATCTTATTTTAATTCCAATCACAATAACTTTCAAGGCTGTTTCAATTAGTGATTTCAATCTATTTCTTTGTCCTTCTAGAAACGCTTGCCCTGAAGTTGATCTTTTTTGAGGTTCAAAGTAACTCATTACAGGAGGACAAGCATCTTGAATAATTCTATGTTGAAATTCATTTAGGCTCGAGATTACTTTAATTTCCCCATTAATGTGTACATTCATGCCTGCAAATGAAACAGCATTTGCATCCCCTCTAACATTCTCACAAAATAAATGACAACAACCATGTGGAAGTTTTAATTCAATTTGTGTATTTGAAGGGATGTCGATATTTGGCTGTAATTTTGCTGCACGAAGGGAAATCTCAAGAAGACGTTCATAGTTAAGAGTTGCCAATGCACCATTCCAAGTAGAATTTTTGATTCTTGTAGCTAATCTATGGTGCATTCTACTTGCAAGTGCACCACTCATAGATAAAGAACGGACATGAAGGGATTTTCTGGTAGTGTGTGAAGCACGACCAACACGCACATCAGAAAGGAGTCCCTCATGC
>JAGVUJ010000185.1 GCA_019136325.1 Deltaproteobacteria bacterium | reverse complement strand
AATGGTGTAGAGCGCGAAGATCCCGACCACTTCACCGACATACATCTTGTCATATTTGCGTTTCAGAGAAACAAGAATCAAACCGCCGACGATCAGGCAGCCCAACTGGAAGAAGGGAAAATTGGCCGCGCCGGCTGCCGCGTATTCAGCAAAGCTGAACGTTGCCGTTAATAGAATAACTGCCGCTGCCACGATTGTTGTTGCCATTGTCTTTTTCATGATCTGTTACCTCCTGATGAGACCCAAGTTTCAGAAACGTTATGCGCTGGAACTTGCCGGTCGAATTATCCCTCGTGGGATTTGTCATTAAGATAATGAAAAGAACGTGCCAAAAGATCATACATGATGATAAAAAATCGTAATTATTCGATAATATTGATGATATTGTGTTGTTTTATCCTGGAGGCCTGCGCAAAAGAATGAATGATTTGTCGGTTTTTGAATAAAATATTAAAAAATGTTTAACAAAATGTTGAGAAAAAAGTGGAAGCGCGTCCGGAAAGATTATTTAATGCAGACGCGTCGGACCTGCTTGAAATCGGTAAAGCCTTTGATGGTTTTCATGATTCCGTCTTGAAGGAGGGTGGTCATGCCTTCGCTCATGGATTTATCCCGCATGACTTCAACGGTTTCGTGCTTCTGCACCATTCTTTTAATATCTTCCGTACCGATAAGAAGTTCGTGGATGCCCATTCTGCCTTTGTACCCTGTTCCGTCGCAATTCGGACAACCCTTTATCCGATATAATTTAAAATTATCATCGTAAGGGATATTTAATTTGTTGAAATCTTCAAGACCGTAATTTTTGGCTAATTCATCATATTCTTCTTTCGTCGCATGATAGGCCTCTTTGCACGATTTGCAGAGCGTGCGAACAAGACGCTGTGCCAGAATGCCCAACAGGGCGTCGGCGAAGTTAAGCGGGTCAATGCCCATATCCAGCAAACGCACAATGGTTTCCGGTGCGCTGTTGGTGTGCAGAGTGCTGAAAACCAGGTGACCGGTAAGCGACGCTTCCACGCCGGTTTTGGCCGTTTCAAAATCGCGCATTTCACCGACCATGATAACATCCGGATCGGCGCGTAAGAATGATCGCATGGCTGCCGCAAAATCAAAGCCGATTTTCGGCTGGACCTGGACCTGACGCAAGCCGTACTGCGTTATTTCGACGGGATCTTCAGCCGTCCATATTTTTCTGTCCGGCCGGTTGATGTGATGCAGCGCCGCGTGCAGCGTGGTTGTTTTACCGGAACCGGTCGGCCCGACCACGAGAATCATGCCATAGGGCTTGGAAATGATGTTAATCATCTCATTGTAATTACGGGGAGATAAACCCATATCATTCAACGGCATGGTTTCGCCTTTGGCAAGAATTCTCATGACCACATCTTCCACGCCGCCTTGGGTGGGAATTGTCGCCACACGTAATTCAATTTCATCTCCGGTATTGCGGCGGAACTTGATCTTCCCGTCCTGCGGCAGTCTTTTGACGGTGATATCCAGATTGGACATGATTTTAATACGTGAAATAATGGCAGCCCGGTAACTGAAAGGCACCGTTTGATAGAGCGCGCAGTCACCATCGACACGGAACCGGATTTCCACGTTTTTTCTTTCCACATTCGGCTCGACGTGAATATCAGAAGCCCGGCGATTATAAGCGTCGTTGATGATTTTGTTGACGAGTTGCATGATGACGCTGTCCGTTTCAGAAACAGCTTCGCCAAAATCTTCTTCGTCTGAAGGGCCGCTATCTTCTCCCTCCATGCGTCCCAGAATCTCGGTGAACGAATGCTCTTCATCCGGCGAGTTAAAAAAGAGGTTGATATATTTGACGATGTCTTCTTCCAGGGCCACATCATATTTTATCTTCTTGGTTTTCAGAAGGCTTTCAATCGTGTCTTTTTTAATAATATTGTTGGGGTCGTCGATGATGACGTGAATCCGGTCTCCGACCATTTCCAGCGGCACCCAGAGCTCGCGGCGCAGAAAATTCTTTTTCAAATTTTTGATCAAATGTCCCGGAATGGGCAGTTTATCGTTATACTGAATGAAGCGGCAGTTATAAAACTCTTCGAAAGCGTGGCCGATATCGGCTTTGGATATCTTGTGTTTCTGCATGAGAAAATTTTCCATGGAGATCTTTTTCTCACGAGATTCTTTCCAGGCGCTTTCCAGCTCTTCTTCCTTGATCAGATCATGGCTTAATAAATAATCGAAACGTGTTTTCCTGTGCCGGACGAAACGCTGCTGATTATAAAAAGCAACGCCGAGAACTTCGGCGATTTCCAGCGCCAGGCCGATTTCATCTTCGGAAAATTTTCCGTCTCCCACTTTTTTGTTGATGATCTGGATGACGCCCATCAACTGGTTATTGTTGTAAATAGGCGCCGCGAGAACCTGTCTGGTTTTAAAGCCGGTTTTTTTATCCCAACTGTCGTCAAACGTCAGTTCGGCTTCGATGCCTTTGAGCTCTTTGGCGTTATACGCATTTTCGATATTAATGACGGCGCCGGTATTGGCCACATAACCGGCGATGCTTTTGTTGTTGATCGGCAGTCTGATTTCCTTGAGTTGCGTGCCGGCGAGAAACATGGAATAAATTTCGTTGCGCAATTTATCCACGACATAAATGGTCAGTGAATTTGCATTAAAAAGGGTCAGAATCCCGCTTTTGAGATCGACCAGAATCTGCTTGATGTAAAAAGGGTCAGAATCCCGCTTTTGAGATCGACCAGAATCTGCTTGATGTTTTGCGCCGCGTGAATCCGGTTGGTGATATCCAGCAATTCCTTTCGCACCTTGGAATTGCCGTTTATTGCCGTAGAAGATGTCACATTCGAAGGGCCAGCCATGAAAATAAACGATCCTTTGATATCTTTAGTGTTGCTCATCCTAGCAAGGATTTATCTTTATGTCAATGCGCCTTCGCGAAACTCAAAAGCGTTGTGAAAGCGACATCAGCCCGCCGTGACGATTTTGGAGAAGTCGGCGATTTTATGGAAAAGAGCCGAAATTTCCGCCAGCAGCGACTGACGGTTAAAACGCACTTTTTCGTCCTTGTCCATGACCATGACGTTATCGAAGAAATTATCCACATGGGGACGCAGCGCGGCCAACTTGTTGAGCGCCGCCGCAAAGTCTTTTTCTGCGATGCCTTTTTCCACGCGGGGTTTGATATTGTCGAAATAAGAAAACAGATTGATTTCCGCATCGTGAACAAGGAGGTTTACGTCAAATTGACCTCCTTTAAAATCCTTTAAAATATTGTCCACGCGCTTGAAAGCGATGGAGACCGGTTCGAAATCGGGATGTTTGCGAAATTCCTCCAATGCTTTGACTTTTTCAATGACC
>JAGVUJ010000018.1 GCA_019136325.1 Deltaproteobacteria bacterium | reverse complement strand
GGAATGAATATAAGAGGCACCACGATATTAGCGGTTAAACGCGACGGTAAAATAACAGTCGCCGGCGATGGTCAGGTGACCATGGACACGACGATATTGAAGCACGGCGCGCGCAAGGTCCGTCGGTTATATAATAATGAAGTGATCGTCGGTTTTGCCGGCGCCACGGCGGATGCGTTTACGCTGTTTGACCGCTTCGACCAGAAACTGGAGCAGTACAACGGTAATTTGTTGAGAGCGGCCGTGGAATTGACCAAGGACTGGCGGACAGACCGGGTGTTGAGACATCTGGAAGCGCTGATGATCGCCGTCAATAAAGATAATTCCCTCATCATCTCGGGAAACGGCGATGTCATTGAAGCGGATGACGATGTCATGGCCATCGGTTCCGGCGGGACGTATGCGCTGACGGCGGCGCGGGCGCTTCTGCGTCATTCTAATCTGACGGCGTCGGAAATCGCCCGGGAAGCGATGAGGCTGGCATCGGAGGTTTGTATTTATACCAATGATCATATCACGGTTGAAGAAATCGATATTGAAAACGAAGAAAAAGAGAGCAAAAGCAGAGATAAAGGAAAGAAGTAGAATATGTCTAGCAAAGGGTTAAAACCGCGTGAAATCGTGGAAAAATTAAATCAGCATATTATCGGCCAACTGGACGCCAAAAGAGCGGTGGCGATCGCCTTGCGCAACAGGTGGCGCAGACAGAATGTAACGGCGGATCTGGCCGATGAAATTTCACCGAAGAACATTATTATGATCGGTCCCACCGGCGTGGGAAAAACGGAAATTGCGCGCCGCCTGGCGAAAATCGACAATTCGCCTTTTTTGAAAATAGAGGCGTCGAAATTTACGGAAGTGGGTTACGTCGGCCGGGATGTGGAATCCATGGTGCGGGATCTGGTGGAGCTTTCCATCAATATGGTCAAGGCGGAAGAGCAGGAAAATGTGCAGGCTAAAGCGGCGGAGATCGCCGAGGAAAGAATTCTCGACCTGCTGCTGCCGCCCCGTCTGACGGAGAGAAACGTGAGCGACATGCTCAGCGATCATCCGGCGGATCAAACCGCCGTGGCGTTGGAAGAGGACGAAAAGAAACATGACGCTTCCCGGGAAAAAATGCGTCGCTGGTTCAAAGAGGGAAAATTTGACGACAAGATGGTCGAGCTGGAAGTGTCCGAGCCGAGAAGCGGACCGATGATCGAGATTTTTTCCGCCGCCGGCATGGAAGACATGGGGCTTAATTTGAAAGACATGCTCGGCAATATGATGCCGCAGAAGAAAAAGAAGCGAAATGTGAAAGTGCCCGAAGCTCTGGAAATTCTGGAAGCGGAAGAGGCACAGAAATTGATCGATATGGAAAAGGTCACCAAAACGGCGCTGGAACGGGTCGAGCAGTCGGGCATCATCTTCCTGGATGAAATCGACAAGATTGTCGGCGGCGATTCCCAGCACGGTCCGGATGTATCCCGGGAGGGCGTACAGCGCGATTTGCTGCCGATCGTGGAAGGCTCGAACGTCAATACGCGTTACGGCATGGTCAAGACGGATCATATTCTCTTTATTGCCGCCGGCGCTTTTTCCGGAACGAAGCCGTCCGATTTGATTCCGGAGCTGCAGGGCCGGTTTCCCATTCGCGTCGAACTGGATTCTCTCGGGAAGGAAGATTTTATCCGTATTCTGACGGAACCGAATAACGCGCTGGTCAAGCAATACACGGAAATGATGGCGACGGAAGGTCTGCAATTAACGTTTACGAATGATGCGATAGCCGCCATTGCCGAGATGGCGGAGCTGGTTAACGAAAGCACTGAAAATATCGGGGCGCGAAGACTTTATACGATGATGGAAAAACTGCTGGACGATATCTCTTTCGACGCTCCGGATATGGAGAAGAAGGAAATCGTGATCGATGCGCAATACGTGGAAGAGAAACTGAACGGCATCATCGAGGATCAGGATTTGAGCCGGTATATCCTTTAAGCGTAAACCCTGGGGTTTGTTAACGGAGTTGAAAAATGGGAACGATAGCGAATGTGATTGAAAGGGCGGACATTCTCCTGGAGACTCTGCCGTATATCAGGCGGTTTTATAACAAGACGATCGTGATTAAATACGGCGGTCACGCCATGGTGGATAACGACCTGAAGGACAAATTCGCCCAGGACGTGGTCATGATGAAATATATCGGGATCAATCCCGTTGTCGTGCACGGGGGAGGACCGCAAATCGGCGAACTGCTGAAAAAGTTCGGCAAGGAATCGAAGTTTATCCAGGGTATGCGGGTGACCGATGAAGAAACGATGAACATTGTGGAGATGGTTCTGGTCGGCATGGTGAACAAGGAAATCGTCGGGCTGATCAACAGGCATGGAGGAAATTCCGTGGGGCTGAGCGGCAAGGACGGCAATCTGATCAACGCGGAGAAATATTATCTGAATGAAGAGAAAGCCAGGCACACGCCGCCGGAAATTATCGATATCGGACTGGTGGGCAAGGTAAAAAATATCAACGCCCAACTGATCGTCTCGCTGGCTCATAACAATTTTATTCCGGTCATCGCGCCGACGGGCATTGGCAATAACGGTGAAACTTACAATATCAATGCCGATGTGGTTGCCGGAGAAGTAGCGGCCGCGCTCAAGGCCGAAAAGCTTTTGCTGCTGACGGACGTGCCCGGTGTTCTGAACAAAAACAAAGAGCTGATCAATACCATGACGAATGACGAAGCCCTGGCCCTCATTGACGACGGCACGGTTGAAGGAGGGATGTTCCCGAAAATCAAATGTTGTCTCAAGGCACTTAAGGGGGGCGTACAAAAAGCTCATATTATTGACGGACGGCTCAAACATGCCGTGTTGCTGGAAGTGTTTACCGACAAAGGCATCGGGACGGAAATCGTATTATAAAAGACAGGTGGAAATTAAAATGAACGAACAGCATATCATGGCTCTGGCCGGTGAAAACATCATGAATACCTACAGGCGATTTCCCATCGTGCTGACGAAAGGCAAAGGCGCCCGGGTGTGGGATATCAACGGCAAAGAATATCTTGACTTTGTGGCGGGGATCGCCGTCTGTAATCTCGGCCATTCGCATCCCCGGGTTATTGCCGCCCTGAAAGAACAACTGGATAAATTAACGCATGTGTCCAACTTGTATTACACGGAGCCGCAGGCCTGTCTGGCGGAACTTCTCGTTAAGAATTCCTTTGCGGACAAGGTTTTTTTCTGCAACAGCGGCGCGGAAGCCAATGAAGCGGCCATTAAACTGGCCCGGAAGTATGCCCATGAAAATATGGGGCCGGATAAATTCGAGCTGATTACCATGAAAGATTCCTTCCATGGACGCACGATGGCTACCATTACAGCGACGGGGCAGGAGAAATTTCAATTCGGATTCACGCCGCTGCTGGACGGGTTCACGTATGTGCCGTTCAATGATTTGCAGGCGCTGGAAAATGCTATTTCCGGTAAAACCTGCGGCATACTGCTGGAACCGATTCAGGGAGAAGGCGGTGTAAACATTCCCGATGAAAATTACCTGGCCCGGGTGCGGGAAATCTGCGACCGGCATGGAATATTGCTGATTGTTGACGAGGTACAGACGGGGATTGGACGCACGGGGAAACTTTTTGCCTATGAGCACTCCGGCATCAAGCCGGATATCATGACCCTGGCCAAGGCGCTGGCTAACGGATTTCCGGTTGGCGCGATGCTGGCGACGGACAAGATTGCCAAGGCTTTTGTGCCGGGCAATCATGCCTCGACCTTCGGCGGCAATCCTCTGGCCATGACGGCGGCCGAAACGGTTTTAAAAACAATCCTGCAGGAAGGAATCCTGGAGCATTGTGAAAAGACAGGCGGGTATTTCCTGGCCCAATTGAAAAAATTACAGCAGAAACATCCGGTCATCAGGGAGGTTCGGGGACGAGGATTGATGCTGGCCATGAAACTGGATATGGAAACGAGCGATATGGTTCATGCATGTCTGAATCGGGGATTGCTCATCAATTCCACCGGCGGCAAGATATTGCGGTTTGTTCCGCCGCTGATTATTACAACGCAGGATATCGATCAGGCGATAAAAGTACTTGACGATGTGATGGAGGGTCAATGAAAAAAGATTTGCTCAGTCTTTATGATCTCGAGCCCGGAGATTTCGACAAAATCTGGAAGAAAGCCGACAAACTGAAGAAAAGTTTGAAAGCCGGCACACCCCATGATTCCCTCAAGGGGAAAACGCTGGGGATGATTTTTGATAAATCGTCCACCCGTACAAGAATATCCTTTGAAGTCGGGATGTACCAGTTGGGCGGGATCGCGTTGTTTTTGACGTCCCGCGATACGCAAATAGGCCGCGGAGAAACCATTTCCGATTCGGCCCGGATGATGTCGCGTTATCTGAACGGAATCATGATCCGGACTTTTTCTCAGGAAAACGTGGAAGCGTTTGCCCGCTGGGCGTCCATTCCGGTCATTAACGGCCTGACGGACCTCTTGCATCCGTGTCAGATATTGAGCGATCTGTTTACCATTAAGGAAAAAAAAGGCTCGTACAAAAAAATAAAAATAGCCTATATCGGCGACGGAAATAATGTGGCCAATACATGGATCGAAGCGGCCGCCAAACTGCCGATTCAATTAACGCTGGCCTGCCCGCAGGGTTACGGGCCGGATAAGAAAATCATGGCCCGGGGACAAAAGGAGTCGCAGGAAGGGATCACGCTTTATCAGAATCCCCTGGAGGCGGCGAGGAATGCCGATGTCCTGTATACGGATGTCTGGGTCAGCATGGGACAGGAATCGGAAGACCGGAAAAGAAAAAAAATATTTAAAGAGTATCAGATCAACAAAAAACTTTTGAACGAAGCGAAGAAGGATGTCCTGGTCATGCATTGTCTTCCCGCGCATCGCGGAGAAGAAATTTCCGCTGACGTCATTGACGGACCGAATTCGGTGGTGATCGATCAGGCGGAAAACCGTTTGCACGTGCAGAAGGCCATACTGGAGATGTTGCTTTAGTCAAATAGAAAATTATCCCGCATAGCGGAATTTATTCCGATTATCGGAGTGAGGAGGAAAGAACATTGTCGGCAAAAAAGAAAAAAGTTGTTTTAGCGTATTCCGGCGGTCTGGATACATCGGTCATCGTCCGCTGGTTGATTGAAACCTATAAGTGCGAGGTGATCTGCTACGCCGCGGATGTCGGACAGAAAGAGGAATTGACCGGATTGAAGGAAAAGGCGCTCAAAACCGGAGCCAGTAAGATTTATATCGACGATTTAAGAGAGGAATTCGCGCGTGATTTTGTTTTTCCGGCGCTGCGGGCCAACGCGATTTATGAAGGAACCTATCTGCTGGGCACATCTCTGGCGAGGCCTTTGATTGCCAAACGGCAGATCGAAATAGCGAAGCGGGAAGGGGCGGATACTGTTTCACACGGCGCAACCGGCAAGGGCAATGATCAGGTTCGATTTGAACTGACGTATTACGCGTTAAATCCGGAAATAAAAATTATTGCCGTCTGGAAAGATGATAACTGGACGTTCAAATCCCGGGAGGAGATGATTGACTACGCGGCAAAATACAAGATTCCCATTCCGTTGAGCAAGGCCAAACCGTACAGCTCGGACAGGAATCTGCTGCACATCTCCCATGAAGGCGGCATCCTGGAAGATCCGTGGGCGGAGCCGCCGGAAGATATTTTCGTGCTGACAAAATCTCCGGAAAAAGCGCCGAACAAACCGACCTATCTGGAAATTGATTTTAAAAAAGGAAATCCCGTTGCTGTGAACGGCAGGAAAATGTCGCCGGCGAAACTGATGGATTATGTGAATACGGTCGCCGGTGAAAACGGGATCGGACGGGTTGATATGGTGGAAAACCGGTTTGTCGGAATGAAATCAAGAGGCGTCTATGAAACGCCCGGCGGGACGGTGCTCTGGGCGGCGCACCGCGCAGTCGAGTCGATCACCATGGACCGCGAGGTCATGCTGATGCGTGATTCTCTCACGCCGAAATACGCGCAACTGGCCTACAACGGGTTCTGGTATGCGCCGGAAATGAAGGCGCTTCAAACGTATATCGACGCCACACAGGAAACCGTAACGGGCACCGCACGCATGAAATTATACAAGGGGAACTGCACGGTTGTCGGAAGGAAATCACCGTATTCCCTTTACAGTGAAACGTTTGCCACGTTTGAAAAGGATGACGTTTACAATCAGAAGGATGCGATAGGATTTATCAAGCTGAACGGTTTGCGTTTAATTATTCAGAATTATCTGAAAAAATAAATCTTAAAGGAAGCGGAGACGAGTATGGCAACCGGTAAAAAACCATGGGGAGGAAGGTTTCGGCAACCGACGGCTGAAACCGTGGAAAAATTCACTTCTTCAATACATTACGACCAGAGACTTTATCTCTACGATATTGAAGGTTCCATTGCGCACGCGACCATGCTGGCCGGACAGAATATCATATCGAAAAAAGATGCGTTAAAAATCATGTCTGCGTTAAAGGCGATTCTGTCGGATATACGGCAGGGGAAAATCACGTTCAGCCCCGCTGATGAAGATATCCATATGGCCATCGAGAAGGAGTTGATCGGGAGAATCGGGGAGGCGGGTGGGAAACTGCACTCAGCCCGGAGCCGCAACGATCAGATTGTTCTGGATGTACGGCTTTTCATCCGGGCGGAAATGCAATCCATCCTGTCTCTGGTGGACAATTTGCAGCGTATACTCATCGGCCTGGCCAGGCAGGAGATCGAGACGATCATGCCCGGTTACACGCATATGCAGAAAGCGCAGCCGGTGCTGCTTTCACATTATCTTCTGGCCTTTGTGGAAATGTTCGAACGGGACAGGCAACGATTGCATGAATGCGCGAAAAGGATTAACGTTCTGCCTCTCGGAGCGGCGGCGCTGGCCGGAACGGGATTGCCGATCAATCGCGCAAAAACAGCCGAAATATTAAAGTTCCAGGATGTCAGCGCCAACAGCATGGACACGGTCGCAGACCGGGATTTTATTGCGGAGTTTATTTTTGACGCCGCGCTGATCATGATGCATTTAAGCCGTTTTTGTGAGGATCTCATTTTGTGGTCATCCGATGAATTTGGCTTTATAGAGATATCGGACGCCTATACGACCGGCAGCAGTATTATGCCGCAGAAGAAGAATCCCGATGTCGCCGAACTGATCAGGGGAAAATCCGCCAGGGTGTACGGAGATCTTTTCTCCATTATGACTCTCATGAAGGGATTGCCCATGACATACAACCGTGATTTGCAGGAAGACAAAGAACCTTTGTTTGATGCGGTGGACACCGTCAAAGACTGTCTTTCCGTATTTGCGGAAATGATCATGCACACAAAATTTAAAAAAGAGAAAATGTTTCTGGCGGCGCAAAAAGGGTTTGCCGCGGCAACGGAAATAGCGGAATATCTGGTCGGGAAGCAGGTGCCTTTCCGCCGCGCGCATGAAATTACCGGCAACATCGTGGCCTATTGCCTGAAAAATAAAAAGGAGCTGAATGATTTAACCCTGAAAGAATATCGGCAATTTAACGACCGGATTAACGGTGATATTCTTGAAAAAATAAAACCGGAAAAAGCCGTCAATGCGCGCGGTCATAAGGGGGGAACCGCCGCCAAAGCCGTTTTGCAGAGGATTAAAGAATTTGAAAAGAATTTTAATAAAAAATAAAATATTTATTTTCATTATTATCCTTTTTAGTGTAGCGTCCTGCGGCGTAAAGGGCAATCCGGTCGGTCCATCCCGGTTGGCGGGTCATGGCGGGATGGTGAAAAATCTGGAAGTCGCCGCATCGGGTGATGTTCTGATTGTGCGATGGGACTTGCATGATGAGGACGCAAAAATAAATTATATCGCCATCGAGAGAAAGGAATCCGGCGATGACGCAAAAGACTGCCGGGGTTGTTCGGGCCCGTTCGAGCGTATCGGGCAGATCTACCTGAAGAAAATTGAAAAACGGAATCAGGATAACAAAAAGAATATTTTTACCGATAAAAATGTCGTCCGCGGTAAATCATACGATTATCGTTTGTCCCTCTGTGACGATTTTAACTCGTGCTTTGCAAGCGCCGTAACGGCAATAGATTTTAAATGATGAAATAATGAAGGAGGCTTCTTTTATGTTCAGGGGCGCAATGGTCGCTATTGTAACACCTTTTAAAAACGATCAGGTTGACGAAAAAGCATTACGGGAACTTATAGAATTTCAAATTACGAATGGTACGGATGCCATTGTTCCCTGCGGAACGACCGGCGAATCGGCCACGCTGTCCCATGAAGAACACGACCGGGTTATTGAGATTACCATTGATGCCGTCAAGAAGAGAGTGCCGGTCATTGCCGGAACGGGGTCCAATAATACAGCGGAAGCCCTGCGTCTGACCAAACATGCTTATGAGGCGGGTGCAGACGGGGCGCTTATCGTCTGCCCCTATTATAACCGCCCCACGCAGGAAGGTCTTTATCAGCATTTTAAGGTGATTGCCGAAAGTGTCCCCATTCCCATTATCCCTTACAACATACCCGGTCGCACGGGGGTTAATCTGCTGCCGGATATGGTGGCCAAGCTGGCCAGGATCAAAAACATTGTCGGCATTAAGGAGGCTTCGGGCTCGATCAAGCAAATGAGCGATGTGATAGAGCTGTGCGGCAGGGACTTTGCCGTTCTGTCCGGCGATGATATCTTTACGCTGCCGTTGATGGCGATCGGCGGCGCCGGTGTGATTTCCGTGATATCCAATGTCGCGCCGGCGGACATGGCGGGATTGATCGATGCTTTTGAATCCGGAGACATGGCGACGGCCAGGAAACTTCATTTCAAGATGAGCGCTCTGATTGAAGCGCTGTTTATGGACGTCAATCCTATTCCAGTCAAGGCCGCCCTGTCTCTGATGGGGAAAATCCATTGTGAATACAGATTGCCTCTGTGCAGAATGTCGGATGCCCATTTCGAAAAATTGAAGCAGGTGATGTCCGACTATGGTTTGATTTAAAGATATTTGTCCCGGTATTGTTCAAACAGGAAGGAGAGAATTCCATGGTAAAGGCTGTCGTGACGGGCGCTGCCGGAAGAATGGGCGGTAAAATAATCAGTCTCATTGCGAGCTCGGAAAATATCAGTGTGGTTGGAGCGGTCGAGGTGAAAAAACATCCCATTATCGGTCACGACATGGGACAGGGATTGGGACTGGGCAAAACGGGGGTTAAGGTCTGCGATAAATTATCCGACTGTATTGATCAGGCGGATGTTGTTATTGATTTTACCGATCATGCCTCCTCCATGAATTATTTGAAAATCAGCGCTGAAAGCAACAAGGCGATCGTTGTCGGCTCGACCGGATTTAACGCGGCGGAAATGGAAACGATAAAGGACTTGACGAAGAAAACGCGGTGCGTGCTGACACCCAACATGAGTGTCGGCGTCAATGTGATGCTGAAGGTTCTCGAGTATTGCGCGGGTATTCTGAAAGACGATTACGATGTCGAAATTATCGAAGCCCATCATCATCTGAAAAAGGACGCGCCCAGCGGAACCGCGATGGAAATGGCCAGGGTTATCGCCGCTAAACTGGGACGCGATCTGGACGCTGCCGCGGTTTATGCGCGACGCGGTTTGATCGGTGAAAGAACCAAAAAGGAAATCGGCATCCAGACGGTTCGCGCGGGAGATATTGTCGGCGATCATACCGTCATCTTTGGAGGCGTCGGAGAAAGACTGGAGTTCATTCACCGCGCTCACAACCGTGACAATTTTGCCAAGGGCGCGATCCGGGCGGCACAATGGGTTGTCCATCAAAAAAACGGATTGTATGACATGCAGGATGTGCTGGGATTAAGGGATAATCGTTAAAGGCTTAAAAAATTGGACGGGATTATTTGTTATATCGGAATCGGCTCCAATCTCGGCGATGCTCTTAATTATTGTAAAAAAGCCGTCGAATATATTGCCGGAATAAGAGATGTTGCGTTAACGGCGGTTTCATCATATTATAAAACGGAACCGGTGGGCATGGAAGCGCAGAATGATTTCATCAACGCCGTTGCGGAAATTAAAACACGTCTTCAGGCCCATGAACTATTATCGGCCCTGCAGAACATTGAAAACAGCATGGGGAGAATCCGGGAATCAAAGGGCGGCCCGAGAAATATCGATCTGGATCTGCTTTTTTACGGGCAGAGCGTTATCCGGGACGAAACGATGATCGTACCGCACCCGGAAATTCATAGAAGGAGATTTGTTCTGGAACCCCTGTGCGAAATAGCGTCTTATTTTGTTCATCCGTCATTCGGCGTATCCGTCCGGGGATTGAGGGATCGTTTGACCGATAATAAAAAAGTGGAACGATTGACGGAAAATAACGGTCAGGGTGTTGCGCATTGATTCGACTCATTATATCCATATTCATCATTTACCTGTTGTATAAAATGATTAAATTTATCAGCCGGGTCAAAACGGGAGAAAATGAAAATTTACAAAGTCCGCGAAAATCAGCAAGGGGAGAAGACCTGATTGAAGATCCTGTCTGTCATACTTATGTTCCGGTAAGCCAGGCTTATAAAAAGGAAATCAACGGGAAGGCATTTTTCTTTTGCAGTAAAAAATGCGGCGATCAATATACGTTGGAAAAAAATAACTGAGACGAGGGGAGACCTATGAAATTTTTTATTGATACGGCAAATATTGAAGAAATCAAGCAGGGAATAGCCCTGGGCATGGTTGACGGCGTTACCACGAATCCGTCGCTGATTGCCAAAGAAAAAAAAGGATTCGACTCTGTTGTGAAAGAGATCCTTAAAGCCGTCAAAGGACCGGTGAGCCTGGAAGTGGTCAGCATGGACGCGAAAGGGATGTTTGCCGAAGGGAAAAAACTGGCGCGTCTGGGCAGTAATGTTGTCATCAAAGTTCCTCTTTGCACCGAGGGATTGAAGGCGACCAGAATGTTTGCCGATGCCGGCATTGACGTTAATCAGACCTTGATCTTTTCTCCGTTGCAGGCGCTGATGGCGGCAAAGGCCGGCGCCCGTTATGTTAGTCCTTTCGTCGGAAGACTGGATGACATTGCTCATGACGGCATGGAACTGGTCGAACAGATTATCACCATTTATGAAAATTATTGTTATGAAACGGAGGTCATTGTGGCGAGTATCCGTCATCCGAGACATGTTCTGGATGCCGCACTGATGGGCGCCGATATTGCCACCATTCCCTTCAAGGTTATTGCCCAGCTGGTTCAGCATCCCCTGACCGACAAAGGCATCGAAACATTTTTAAGTGATTGGAAAAAGGTGCCTCAAAAATAAAATGAACGCTTCATCCGGTTCCCGATCATAAGGCATTCGAATGATTTCAAAACGTGAAACCTTAAATTTGCCCAACACCATCACATTAATGAGAATCGGTGTTGTCCCTTTTCTTTTCATTCTGCTTTCAGATCCGGGAGAATTCTGGAGTCTGGTGATTGCGGGATTATTCGTTATCGCTTCTGTGACAGATTTCTTTGACGGTTATGTTGCCCGGAAATATCAGTTGATTACGACGATCGGAAAGTTTCTCGATCCCATCGCTGATAAAATAATCGTCAATACGGCCATGATCCTGCTTATTCCCATTGGACGGATCCCGGCGTGGATTGTGGCGATAACGATTATCCGCGATCTAATCGTGGATGTGATCAGAAGCATTGCTTCTTCGGAAGGCATTTACATACAGGCGAGCATCTTCGGCAAGCAAAAGACGGTGGCCCAGATTATCGCCGTCACCGCATTGATCATCCACTATCCTTTACTGGGAATTAATGTTCATCTTGTCGGAACGGTCATTCTTTATGTAGCTTTCATTTTTACGATTTATTCCGGTATTGATTATCTTTTGAAATTATTTCAAAGCATTGAAAAATGACGCTTCCGTTCGATCTGCACGTTTTCAATGTCAGAAATTTTTAATCAACGCATAAAATTTAATTTTTTTATCAGGAAAATATTAATTTTTATTGACAAGAGATATCTATTTGTTATAGTCAACGCCGTTTTGATGAGCGGGCGTAACTCAGCGGTAGAGTGCTACCTTGCCAAGGTAGACGTCGACGGTTCAAATCCGTTCGCCCGCTCCATTTTTTTATTGGCGGCATAGCCAAGTGGCTAAGGCAGCGGTCTGCAAAACCGTTATTCCCCGGTTCAAGTCCGGGTGCCGCCTCCAATTAAATCAAGGAGTTCACTTTTTTAGGCAAAAAGTAGCTCCTTTTTTGTTTTAGCCAATAATATTCAATACTTAATATTGTTAAAACGATTTAATTTTCAGTTTATTAGCCCTGAAATCCTGAAGCAGTACTTAATATGTATTGGATGTTGACTAATAGTTCAAGTAGTGATATGATAACCCTCTGATATGGAAAGGCAGGCGAAAAATAAAATGTTTAAAGTGGGCGACTTGGCGGTATATCCGGCACACGGTGTTGGAGTCATTGAAGCCATTGAAAATAAAGAAGTAATGGGAAAAAAGCAGTCCTTTTACGTCATGAAAATTATGGGCAACGGGATGAAGATTATGATTCCGACGATGAGCGTTAAGGCTGTCGGATTGCGCGAGATTATCATGGAAAAGGAAATACCCAAGGTATATGAAATTTTGCGCAATAAAGATGTAACGATCGATAAGCAAACCTGGAACAAACGATACCGGGAATATCTGGAAAGAATTAAAACCGGTTCGGTATTTGAGATTGCGGGCTTTTTAAGGGATTTATTTATCTTGAAAAGCGATAAAAATCTTTCTTTCGGTGAAAGAAAGATGATGGATACGGCCAAAAATCTGCTCGTTAAAGAATTATCCGTAGCGACCAACGCTCAGGAATCCGAAGTCGAACACAATTTGCAGAAGATTTTTACAGTTCAATAAAAATAATCACTTTTATTCAACCAGGTTCTTTGAAAATTGAAAAAAGAAAAACTATTTTTCCTTTTTTAAGGAAACCGTTATTTTTCCTCCGCCATTATTTTCATTTTATATCGGCAGTAATTCAATTCATAAAAATTATATATATATTTATACTATAAAAGAAAGGAGGTGAAACGGTTGATTATCAGAATTATTTTAATCGTTGCTTGTTCTATCAGTGGTTACGCCATCGCCTATTATACGTCTTCAGATTCTTTGCTGATTCTTAAATCAGTTGCCGGCTTTATTATCGGATTATTAATCGCATTAACTGTCATAAAAATCGAACAGGACATTCGTAAATTATCCTTAAAAGTTATTGTCGGCGGCGTTGCGGGAATGATCGTCGGTCTCCTGATTGCATTAATATTTAGTTTTGGTTTAAATTTTGTCAGCAAAATCAGAGAAAACCAACAGGCCGTTCCCTGGATCTATTTACTCATTACCGGCATATTCAGTTATCTGGGCCTGACCCTGGGATCAAAAAAAATCGATGAATTTCATTTTTCCGGAATGGATTCCAGGGATACCCGTGATCATCGCATTCTGGACACAAGCGTCATTATCGAAGGAAGGATCGCTGATATTTGCGACAGCGGATTCATTGAGGGAATTCTGATGGTTCCGCGCTTCGTCTTGAATGAGCTGCAGCTTGTTGCTGATTCTTCGGATTCGATGAAAAGACTGAGGGGAAGACGAGGTCTGGACGTTCTCAATCATTTGCAGAAAAACCCGAATGTGACTATTGAAATTGTCGAGCAGGATTTTCCCAAAATCAAGGGCGTTGACGGGAAGCTGGTCGCTTTGGCCAAACAACTGAATGCCAAACTGTTGACAAATGATTATAATCTGAACAAGGTAGCGGAATTACAGGGCATCAGAGTTCTGAACATCAACGAACTGGCCAATGCCATGAAGCCTGTTGTTCTTCCGGGCGAGCAGATGACCGTCAAGATAGTTCGTGAAGGCAAGGAAGCGGGGCAGGGTGTTGCGTATCTTGACGATGGAACCATGATTATCGTGGATAATGCCCAGAAGATGGTCAATATGAATGTGAAAGTCGTCGTGACCAGTGTTCTGCAAACCACCGCCGGAAGAATGATTTTTTCGGAATTGAAAGAAGTGGCCTGAAAGACGTTATCGTGATGCATGAAAAACCCGGGATGAAAATACCCGGGTTTTTTTTACGGCTATTCCCTTTTGGCGATAAACATGTTATCTGTTCCTAAAATTACAGGACGTCGTTCATGAAGACAGTGGCCATCATTCCTGCCGGCGGCGCAGGAAAAAGACTCAAATCTCATATCGCCAAGCAATACTTGCTGCTGGATTCTCTGCCGGTACTGGTTCATACGGTAAAGGCTTTTCAGGAATCGGACGCGATCGATGAAATTATTATGGCGGTACCGCCGGATGATCTGGTCTGTATCCGGCAGGATTTAATTGAAACGTATGCTCTTTCCAAAGTCACCGGAGTTGTCGCGGGCGGAAATGAAAGGCAGGATTCCGTAAAGAATTGCCTGACGGCTATAGACGATCAATGCGATCTGGTTGTTATACATGATGCCGTGCGTCCTTTCGTTACGGAAGAATTAATTGGCAGAGTGATTAGAACTGCTGCGGCAACCGGGGCGGCCGTGGCCGGGGTGAAGGTGAAAGACACGGTGAAAGCAGTCAAACCGGACAATATTATTTCTGCGACAGTGCCTCGCGATAATCTGTGGCTGACGCAAACACCTCAGGCCTTTCAGTTCGATATTTTAAAAGAAGCCTATCGAAGGGCCGGTGAAGAAAAATTCTTCGGCACGGACGATGCTTCTCTGGTGGAACGAATGGGGAAAGAAGTGACCATGGTTGAAAGCTCATATGAAAATATAAAAATTACAACGAACGACGATATGTCGATAGCGGATGCTCTGATGAAAAAAAGAAAGAAGACCGGATATCGCACCGGTTTCGGTTACGACAGCCACAAACTGACGGCCGACAGAAAACTTGTTCTCGGGGGAGTGGAAATTCCGTTTCATCACGGATTGCAGGGGCATTCGGATGCCGACGCTCTTGTCCATGCCATTTGCGACGCGCTCCTGGGAGCCGCAGGCGCGGGAGACATCGGAAGACATTTCCCGGACACGCATCCCGAATATAAGGATATTTCCAGCCTGATTCTTCTGGAAAGAGTCAAAACGTTAATTGCAGCAAAAGGATTTTCCGTTATGAATATTGACGCAACGGTCGTCATGGAGGCGCCCAAGCTTGCGCCTTATGCCGACAAGATAATTGCCGCGATCGCCGGTGTTTTAAAGATATCTGAAGATCATGTGAATATTAAAGCCAAAACGAATGAAGGCATGGGGTTTGCCGGTAGACGCGAAGGCGTGGCGGTTTTCGCAGTAGCGGCTCTTTCGGAAGGGAAGTAAGCATGTTGTCAAAACCCAGAGTTAGATTTGCGCCTTCCCCCACGGGCGAGTTGCATGTCGGTAATGCGCGCACCGCTCTGTTTAACTGGATGTTTGCGCGCCATCACGGCGGTTCTTTGGTGTTGCGCATCGAAGATACGGATGAATCCCGCAGCAACATCGCCTATCAGCAGAGTTTACTGGATGATTTAAACTGGCTCGGTCTGGATTGGGATGAAGGACCGAACAGGGGTGGGGCTTACGGTCCCTATAAGCAGAGTGAGCGACTTGCCGTTTACAGAGAATATCTGCAGACGTTGGTAGCATCAAATCTTGTTTATCCCTGTTACTGTACCGAGGAAGAACTTGAGGAAGAACGCCAGAATCTTATCCTGAGTAAACGCATGCCACGTTACATGGGTAAGTGCAGAAACCTTACTTCCGATGAGAGGAAGAAAAAGGAAAATGAGGGCAGAAAACCTTCATTCCGCTTTAAGATTGGTTCTCAAACAATTGAATTTCAAGATTTAATCCGCGGGGCGATGAAATTCGAATCGGACGCTATCGGCGATTTTATCATCGTCCGTTCCAACGGGATGCCTGCTTATAATTTTGCCGTCGTTATCGACGATCATCTGATGAATATCACCCATGTCATTCGGGGGGAAGATCATCTTTCCAACACGGCATTGCAGATCATGCTTTACCGGGCGTTCGGTTTTGAAACGCCGGCTTTTGCTCATCATTCTTTAATTCTGGGCAAAGACCGCGCCAAACTCAGTAAACGACACGGCGCTGTTTCCATCGGGGAATTCCGCAAACAGGGAATTTTGCCGGAAGCACTGATTAATTATCTTGGACTGCTGGGAAGCTCATTTACGGACGGGAAAGAAGTATTATCCCGCAACGAGATGATTGAGGGCTTTACTCTGGAGAGAGCCTCCCGGAGCGGCGCTGTCTTTGATGAAGAAAAACTGCGCTGGCTCAATGCCGTGTATATTAGAAGCAGCAGCATCGTTGATTTAATCGATAGAATGAAACCATTTCTGAAAAAAGCCGGATTCCCGGAAGATGTGATCCATTCGAAACGATTCGAAAAAATCATTGAGCTTGTCCGGACCGATTTCACCACCCTGGACGATATTGACCGTCATGTTAAAATATTTTTTGACGACCGGTACGAGCTTTCGGCTGCAGCCAAAGCATTGCTGGAGGATGAAAAATCATGCCGGGTTGTAAAAACATTTGCCGAATATCTGAAACAGCAGGATATCGAGTCGCAGGATCTTTATGCGGCGGCCATCCGTCACACAAAAGAAAAAACCGGCGCCAAAGGCAGGGAATTATTCATGCCGCTGCGCGCAGCGATGACCGGTGAAGTGCACGGTCCGGAACTGGACAGGATTTTTGTTATTCTCGGGAAAGATACGACGCTCAAGCGATTGAGCGCCATTCAGGTCTAGAATTATTTTCTGTGTTTTCGAATTGCCATCCAGTAAAAAACAATATTGACTGCGATGACTCCTGCACCCAGAATCTTCTGGATGGACGTTGTCAGATGTTCAGGATAGATTGCCGGCGTCAGGTATTGCAAAATAAAATCGCCGCTGTATGAAGTTTCTCCGCCAAGACTGCGGAATCGGTTCTCCAGCGGTGTCAGCGGACAAATCCAGCCGAAAATTTCCACAGCCGCTCCCCAGATTGCCGCGGGGAGATGCAGGAAAGCGACACGCGGCCAAAGGACAACCAGCAATCCACCGCAGACAACAAAGAGGATAAATAGAAAATGGATTATGATAACCGCATCGGCAAGTAAATGGTACATAAGCGTTCCGTCTTATTTGGCCAGCCAGCCGATTCCTTTCGCATGCAGGCTCTGGATGTAAAGTCTTTCCGACGTTTCGGTTACCCCGGTGGTTTCAGGGTAGGCGCCGCTCGGGTCCTGCAGATCGGCGACGATTTTGCCGTCTTCCGTGAAGGCCATGACATGGCCATACGGTTTGGGCACAGGCCATAAAGATTTCGGCAATCGGTAGGTCAGCTTTCGCAGGAAAGGTGTGGATGTGACGGTTAGTTGATCGATTGCCGGGTTGCGGGGTTTGGCAAATCCCAGCCATATTTTTCCATCGAGCCCGCGTGTCAGATTGTCCGGATATCCGGGTAAATTTTCCAGCAGGATCTGCGCAGAGTCGCCGGGATGAGCAATATTCAGATCCCGGGCATTTACCGAGATTTTCCAGACGCGGTATTTACCGGTTTCGTTAACGAAAAGCCATCGGGCGTCCTTACTTAAAACGACACCGTTGGCAAAGCTCAGGCCGCCGGCCACAATACGGGTCGTTTTTTTTACCGGATCATATTCCAGAATCCGACCGGTTGATCGTTGTTCCAGAATGTCGATGGTGCTGGCCGGAAATATTCCGCCCCAGTCTTTCGGTGCAAAACGCGCAGACGCATCGCTGAAATAAATCTTTCCCGATGGCGCAATGGCTACCGCGTCGGCGAAACGAATCGGTTCTCCATTAATCTGATGGGCTAAGACGGTTATTTTTTTATCGGGACGGATTAAGACAAGTCCTTTATCCACGTCGGCGGCAACGATATTTCCCCGGGCGTCAAAATCAAAGCCGAGAACGTGTCCGCCTGTTTCGGCAAAAACTTCCCGCTGTGAACCGTCCTGATTCATGCATATAATCTTGCCGCTGGCGACGGTGGTGTAGAGCCTGCCGTCCCGGCCGATGACAATCTGCTCCGGTCCTTCCTCGTTACCCAGGGAAATAATTTGAAGCTTGGCCAGTTTTGTATTCAGGCGGTGATCTCCCGTATATCCTTCTGAAAGAGGAGGAATCCATTGAACCGGATCAATCGGCACCGGCCACAGAGTTAAATAAGCAAGGAGCAAAATGAAAAGAAAGATGAAGACACTCAGGATTTTTTTCATGGACGATCCTCCTGAAAATGAAAGTAACCGGAAAATATTCAAACGCTAAAGCGGTATATTATTATGCTTCTTTGATATCCTCGTTTCTTTTTTATCCTTCAGGGCTTCCAGCAGAGCGACTATTTTCTTCCTTGTGTCGCGTGGCGCAATGATTTCTTCAATAATGCCCAGAGACGCTGCAAAATATGGATTGTTGAATTTTTCTTCATAGGCAGACGCCAGTTCGGCTCTTCTCGCTGCCGGATCCCCGGCGCCTGCAATTTCATTGCGGTAGATAATGTTGCAGGCGCCTTCCGCACCCATGACGGCAATTTCGGCCGTCGGCCAGGCCATGACATAATCGGCGCCTAGTTGCTTGCTGCACATGCCGATGTAGGCGCCTCCATAGGCCTTACGGGTGATGACGGTGATTTTAGGCACCGTCGCTTCGGAATAGGCGTGAAGCAGCTTTGCTCCGTGGCGAATGATGCCCGCCCATTCCTGATGGGAGCCCGGCATGTAACCGGGAACGTCTGTCAGGGTCAGCAGGGGAATGTTGAATGCGTCGCAAAACCGTATAAAGCGTGAAGCTTTATCGGAGGCATCGACATTTAAAACACCGGCGGCAAAACGCGGATTATTGGCGATAACGCCGACCGTCTTGCCCATAACGCGAATAAAAGCGATAATAATATTTTGCGCCCAGAGTTCCTGTAATTCGAACATTTCGCCGTTATCCGCAACGGCTTTAATGATTTTTTTCATATCATAAGCCCGGTTGCTTTTATCGGGAATGATCGTGTCGAGCTCGGCGCAAATCCTTTGCGGGCTGTCCGTGCCGTCCGGCAGAACCGGAACCGGAGAATGACAACTGTCCGGCAGATAAGAAAGCAGTTTTTTTATTTTATCAAGACAGTCGGCGTCGTTTTCCGTGACCACGTGGCAGACGCCGCTTTTAGAAGCGTGAGCCAGAGCGCCGCCCAGTTCGTTATGAGAAATTTCTTCGCCGATGACGGCTTTGACGACATCAGGTCCGGTGATATACATATAACTGCTGTCCTTGACCATGAAAACCCAGTCAGCCAGAGCGGGGGAATAAACGGCGCCGCCTGCTGTCGGGCCCATGATCGCGGTGATCTGAGGAATGTATCCGGAACCGATCGTATTGCGGTAAAAAATTCCGCCGTAACCTTCCAGAGAAGGAACGCCTTCCTGAATGCGCGCTCCGCCGGAATCGTTGAGCGCGACAAATGGTTTTTGCGCGTCGATGGCCATGTCCATCACTTTCCAGATTTTTCTGGCGTGCATTTCACCCAGGCTGCCGCCGGAAGAAGTAAAATCCTGAGCCGCAGCAAAAACAACGCGGCCGTTTATTTTGCCGAAACCGGTGACGACGCCGTCCGCCGGTATTTCTTTTTGATCAAGGCCAAACAAGGACGAGCGATGTTCAACAAAAAGCTGCACTTCCTGAAACGTGTCTTTGTCAAAAAACAAATCCAGCCTTTCCCGCGCGGTCAGTTTTTTCAGCTCATGCTGTTTGAAAATTTGTTTTTCGCCGCCCATGCCTTTCAAAGACTGACATTTTTTATGAAAAACATTGATCTTGTCCTGTGTGGAATTTATCTGCGTTTCGTCACTCATAAATCTCTCCGTTCTTTTGAATTAAAACAAAACGAATTTTAAGCGGTTCATATCCAAGTGTTTAATTTTTAAAAGATATATTTTCGATTGGACGTCATCCTAGCCTTTTTAATAAAAACAGGCAAGAAGAAAAGATTGGAACGCGTGCGTGAAAAAATATTTTTAAACAAAGATATGGATTTTCGTGTGGCCGGCTTTGTAAGAATATTTCACGGAATACCCGAGATTTTTTATGATGTGTTTCATAATCCGATTCGTGGAATCGATGATGGATACGAATCTGGTAATGCCCTGTTGCCTGCCGATCGTCAATATTTCTGCAAGCAGGAATTTTCCTAAACCCAGATTCTGCCAGTCGTCACGCACCAGCACGGCAAAGTCCGTTGCTTTTTCGGAAGGATCATAACCATAACGGGCAACCGCAATGATGGAATCGCTCCCATTTTCGTTGATCAAAGCCACTAGCGCGAAATCACTTTTGTAATTGATATGGGTGAGTTTGAAGAGCAAATCATCGGATAGGGTTCTCAACGGACTCAAAAAACGCATATAGATGGAATCCGGACCCAGTCTCTGAAACAAGGCCAAAAGAAGTTCATCGTCCGTCTGCTCAATCGGCCTGACAAATACTTCACGCCCGTTTTTGAGGGTAAAATATTTTTTGTCATGTTTCGAATCATCGTCATGGAATGCCGCAGCCATCTCATTACACCTTCAAGATATTTTAACACGCTTCATCCTGAAATCATATAAGCAAAGCGCTGATATGCATGTCGGAACCCGTCCGGCCGACATGACGGAATTTGTCCGACAAGAAATCAATATACGGGCAGCAAATACCCAAGATTGTGTTGACATGACCTCATGCTTTACCTATACTTATTCCGGATAATGTATGATTCTTTGTTGTAAATGTTTATCCGGAGGCAGTTGTGGAAAAGCTTTTTTATCCCGGGTCCATTGCCATTATCGGCTTGTCGTCAAAACCGAATAATATTCCCCGTCTGGTTTTGGAAAATTTGATTCGCTGGGGATACAAGGGAAGGATCTTCGGCATTAATTTCCGCGCTACGGACTCACATGTAGACGGAATCAAAATGTATAAAGACGTGCAGGAATTGCCGGTGATTCCCGATCTGGTTTATGTTCTTGTTCCCGCGAAACTGATTCCGGACATTATGGAATCCTGCGGAAAGGCGGGTTGCAAAAGGCTGGCGATTCCGTCCGGCGGGTTCAATGAACTGGGCGAAGACGGGCAAAAACTTTCGGAGCTGGTTTTACAGAAAGCCAGGAAATACGGCATCCGCTTCGTGGGACCCAACGGGGTAACGGTCGCCAATACCGCCAACGGTTTGTGTTTGCCGTTTGTTCCGTCGTTCAGTCCTCCCAAGGGCGGGTTTTCCATCATCTCGCAGAGCGGCGGGGTAGGCCTCATGCTCTGGAATCTGATGACCGATGACAACGTCGGCATGGCAAAGTTTGCGAGCATCGGCAACAAGCTGGATCTGGATGAGGTCGATTTTCTAGAATATTTCGGACAGGATCCGGAGACCAAAGTCATCGGCATGTATCTCGAAAGCATACCCCGCGGTGACCGGCTGATCCGGGCCGTTTCCAAAATAGACAAACCGGTGATTGTGCTAAAATCCAATACGACATCGGCCGGCCGGAAGGCGGCGATGAGTCACACGGCGGCTCTGGCCAACAATGATGATATCCTGGATGCCGCATTTGAAAGAGCCGGTATTACACGCATCTATGACTTCAATGAATTCATTTCCATGGCCAAGGCTTTTGATCTGCCGCCTATGCGGGGCAGAAAGATGATGGTTATGTCGCCCGCCGGCGGTTTCACCGTGATGATGGCGGATCTTTGTGAAGAAGCGGGTTTTGAATTCGCCGATCCCGGGCAGGCGTTTTATGATGAACTTAAAAATTCCGCCAACGCCGGTGTCATTAAATTTTCCAATCCATTGGATATGGGAGATATCTATGATTCCAAGGCTTATCCCAGTATCTTCTTCTCCGTCATGCACAATCCCAATGTGGACGGAGCCGTCTTTGTGACACAGTGGCCGGAAATGCCGCGCGGCGAGGATGTGTTTTACAGAATGTTTCATACGGATCTTTCCAAGGAAGTGACCGGCACGATTCTTTCCGCGGGCAAGCCCCTGGGCGTATGCGTATTTGGTCTCTCGGCAACCATTTCGAAGATTAAGCAGAACCTCGACGTTCCGATTTTTAACAACGCCAGTGAGATGATCCGCGCATTCAAGAAGCAATATGATTATTACGCCCACAAAGAAAAAAGAGCGCCCGTCTATGCACTGCCGGAAAACGTCGATATTCCATCGGCGGAAAAATGGATTACAAACAACACGGGAGTGAAAGGCGAGGAAGCGCTGGAGCTTCTCCGGCACGTCGGTATTCATGTCGCGGAGTCGATGGTATCCCGGAACGTTCAGGAGGCCTGCGATCACGCCGGACGCCTCGGTTATCCGGTCGTGATGAAGGTGGTGTCTCCGGACGCCATCCACAAATCGGAGGCCGGAGGCGTGATGACGGGAATACAAAATGCCGACGCCGTGTGTGCGGCTTTTGAAAAAATAAAAAATAATCTTTATCAGTATAACGCCAACGCTGATTTTCAGGGTATCCGTATTATGAAGCAGGCGAAAGAAGGCTATGATATGTTCATCGGCGGGAAGCTGGATGAATCCTTCGGTCCGGTCGTTTTTTTCGGTTATGGCGGAATCTACATCGAGATATTTAATGACACAGCCAATGTTTTATGCCCGGCGGATTTCGGCGAGGTTGAGGAAAAGATGAAAAAGCTCAAATCGTATAAAATCCTGCAGGGCGCCAGAGGAAAGGGGAAGGGTGATATTGCTGGCTATGTGGCGATGATTGAACGGGTGACGCATCTTATGCATCGTTTTCCTCAGATTCGCGAGATTGACATCAACCCGGTCCGCGTGCCTGCCGACGGCTCCGGCGTCGTGGCGCTTGACGCCCGAATCAATATTCAGCACTGATGTTTATTGTCCCATTATCGAATAAAATCATTCAGGAACGCTTATGCGTAATTTTAAAATTACGGTGGAATATGACGGATCAGCTTACTGCGGATGGCAAAGACAGGACAACGGCATATCGATCCAGCAGGCGCTGGAAGAGGCCGTTGAAAAAATCACCGGACAGAAAGTAGCCGTTGTCGGTTCGGGCCGAACGGATGCCGGGGTCCATGCCCTGAATCAGGTGGGAAGTTTCAAATGCGCCACAACACTGCCGGTCCATAAAATATTCATGGGCATGAACAGTGTGTTGCCGCCGGATATTGTTGTGAAGTCGCTGGAGGAAAGGACTGACGATTTTCACGCTTTGCGCGACGCCAAAAGCAAAATTTATATTTACAGAATATTAAACCGGCGTCTCCGTCCGGCTCTGGGACGCCATTATTTCTGGCATGTGCGCTATCCTCTGGATATTTCGCGAATGAGAAAAGCCGCCGGATATTTACTGGGAACGCACGATTTTTCCTGCTTTTGCGCCACGGGAACCGATGTCAGGAATCGTGTTCGGACCATTGTGAATATCGAAATAGCAACCGGGGATGACGGGTTGATCGATGTCAACGTGGAATCCCACGGTTTCCTTAAATATATGGTGAGAAACATCATTGGCACGTTAGTGGATGTCGGGCGCGGGAAACGGGAGCCTGAAGAAATGAGGGCGATTATCGAATCCAGGAACAGAAACATTGCAGGGGCAACGGCACCGGCCTGTGGTTTATTCCTCAAGGAGGTCAAATACTGAAGTGAAAATACTGTTGCTGGGACACAAGGGGATGCTGGGCAGCGATCTTTTGTTGAAGCTTTCGGCTGAGCACGACGTAATCGGCATGGATAAGGAGGAAATTGATATCATTTCCGCTGATGACTGCCACAACGCCATAAAGGAAACGCAGCCGGATATTGTTGTCAACGCCGCCGCATACACCGATGTTGACGGTTGTGAAACCGACAGGGAAGGTTGTTTTGCGGTGAATGCCGAGGCGGTCAAAAATATCGCCGGAGCCTGCCGGAATACAAACGTTCGAATCATTCATTACAGTACGGATTATGTTTTTGACGGCAAGGCCAGTGAGCCATACAGGGAAGAAGACCCGTGCCATCCCATCAATGTTTACGGAGAATCAAAACGGGCCGGAGAACGTTATCTTGAATCGCTTTCCGATCATTATCTCATCATCCGGACATCGTGGCTTTACGGAGCCAAGGGAAGAAATTTCGTGCAGTCTATTCTGGAAAAAGCAAAAGCGAAAAAATTTATCAACGATGCCATGACCAAAGCCCATGCCGTTCCCGACGGCCCCTCCACGCTTTCCGTGGTTGATGATCAGATCGGTTCGCCGACATATACAAAAGACCTGGCCCTGGCGACAGCGCTGCTGATTGAAAAAAACGCGCAGGGACTCTTTCATATCACCAACAGAGGCAGTTGCACCTGGCATCAGTTTGCCGTTAAAATCTTAAAAGAAGCCGGTTTTGACAATATGAATGTGGAGCCGATCAAATCTTCCGAACTTCATCGACCGGCCAGACGTCCGGATTACAGTATTTTAAGCATGCAAAAATTTATTCATGTAACCGGCAAAACCACACAGCCTTGGCAGCTGGCTCTGCAGGATTATCTGCGAAATTGTAATTTCAAAAAATAAACATTCACCCTGTGAACAGGAACCCGATCATGCGGCCAGTTGATCATCGCGCGAATAAACGAACGTATCCTCTTGACGGCATCAGGGTCCTGGATTTGTCAACGCAGGTCCCGGGCCCATACTGTTCGATGCTGTTGGCCGATCTGGGCGCGGAGGTCATCAGGATTGAGAATATCCATAACGGGGATCAGACCCGTCTCTTGCCTTATTTATTCAACGCCCTCAACCGCAACAAAAAAAGCATCGCTTTGAACCTGAAAACAAAGGAAGCCGGAGAAATATTCTACAAAATGTCGAAAGACGCAGATGTCATCCTTGAAGGCTTCCGTCCCGGAGTATGCAAGAAGCTCGGCATTGATTACGATACAATCAAGGCCATCAATCATCGGATAATATTCTGTTCCATCAGCGGCTATGGACAGGATGGACCGTACAGAGATCTGCCCGGGCACGATATCAACTATCTCGGCTATGCGGGAATTCTGAGTCTGGAAGGAGACCTGAGCCGTTATTCCAATATCCAGCCTCTGCCGCTTGCCGACCTGGCCGGCAGTATGTTTGCCGCTGTTTCCATCCTTGCGGCTCTAATGAACAGAAGCAAAACCGGCACCGGACAATTCATCGATGTTTCCATGACGGATGCAGCTTTTTCACTGGCAGGCGCATCCCTGATTGCCGGGTTGCAGGGCCAGAAAGGCAGCGAGTTATTGAATATACCTCATTACGGTATTTTTAAAACGAAAGACGGGAAGCATCTGACGCTGGGGATTGTCCATGAAGATCATTTCTGGAAGAATCTCTGTTCGGTCATGGATATGGGAGAAATGGCTGATCTGGATCTGTGGAGCAGAATTGTCAGGAATGAGGAAATTGCCGTCGCTCTTCGACATGCATTTATTACGAAGAATCTTCATGAATGGATAACGCTTCTTCATCGCGCTGATGTTCCCTGCGGACCTGTTAATACTATTGAAGAAAGCTATTCCGATCCGCAAATGACGTATCGTCAATCGGTTTTCGAACTTAATCATTCTCCGGAAGGAAAAATCAAATTCCGGGCATTTCCCGTCCGTTTTTCCGAATCATTGACCCGGAAAGATTTGCCGCCTCCCGCGCCGGGCATGCACACGTCGGAAATTCTGCGGCGTCTCGGATACACGGAAATGGAGATCGCCGGAATGATAGAAGGAAAGATTGTCGGATAGCGCGTTTAAGAATAAAACGTAATCATTAATCTCCACTGTGTGTCTTATGCGAAAAGAGATAATTTGTGAATTAGACGACCTGGATGGCTGGTTAAAGAAAATCGATTCCGTGTTTCCCCTTCAAAACATCATTGACCGGAATATCGAGCGGGAATCGATTGTGGATTATTACCGCAAGAGCAGCGCGGTTTATACCTATCTTCATTCTTATCACGGATGTGTCCACATGGCGCTCAGCCCTGACGGCATATTCCGGAAGAGGGGTTTTTACGAACAGCTCAATGAAATAGCCGGACAGATCAATCGGCCGCAGGTCAAAAATGTCCTGGAACTCGGATGCGGCAAGGGCTTCAACCTGTTGTTTCTGGCCGGACGATTTCCGGACGTCCATTTTTCGGGAATTGATATTACCGATAAACATCTGGCCGTTGCGCAAAAAAAATCATCTTCCGTCCGGAATCTGAATATAGCGTATGGCGATTTTCATCAATTGCATTATGCAGATGCTTCCTTTGATTTGATTTTTGAACTGGAAGCTGTTTGTCATGCGCGAAAATCGCGACAGGTTTTATCCGAAGTTTTCAGGGTTTTAAAAAAAGGCGGACGGTTTTTGCTGTATGACGGATTCCGGGCAAACGATTTTGAAGCGCTCCCTGAACATTTAAAAAAAGCGGCCATCGTGGTCGAAAAATCGCTTGCTGTGGACCGGTTCGAAAAAATTGATTGCTGGATCAAGACAGCTGAAGAAGAAGGTTTTACATTGAAAATGAATAAAGATTTGTCCCGGACCATTATGCCTAATCTTGCCAGGCTTCAGGTCTGGGCGCTGCGATATTTCTCAAATTATTATCTGTCAAAAATCCTGCTCGGGATTTTCAAACAATACACATTAATGAACTGCGCCGCTGTTCTGCTGATGCCCTTTACCCTTCATAACGGAGCACATGCCTATTATCATATGGCGCTGGAAAAATGAACCAATATGTCACGGTTTGTGATCTCATCGTTGAATGATTTCCCCCGAGAGGCAAGGATAATTATTCTTTTCTCCAGGGAAAGAAATTGTGCTATAGGATCAAAACAAACACTAACATTCATTCGCTTTTGATGCGCTGTAAATCAAACAGGATAAATTATTTAAATTTTACAGAGGATGAAACATGAAAGTCAATTTAACCGATCAGGAAATACTCAAATTCGCTTATGTTACGAAAGAAATTATTGAATATTCATGGGGGAAAAAATTATCCAACGCGCAGGCCAATTGCTACATCGAATGTTTCTATACCATCAAGGATCTTCTGCAGGAAGCAGATGAAAAGTACTTAAATAAGCATCCGGAAATTTCCGGTTACTTTCTTACCGGCAAAAGGCTGATCAGCGAAGAGGATCGGCTGCAATGGGAAAAAGAATGGCGCCCCTGATCCGACGATGAAAGCATAAATCCAAATAAAATAAAAAGGCTGGATAATGAATAAAAATACATGGCAGAACGCTGCGCAGGCTTCGATCGGCGCGGGAGTTATTCCGATACCCGTTACGGACACATTACTCGAATTATTGCAGACCATCATGAATGAAAAAGAAGCGCTGTTCATTCCGATATTCACCAAACCGATGAATTTGCAGGAGCTGAAGCGGAAAACCGATCTCTCCGCTGAAACCCTGGAGAACATGCTGGATGGTCTTATGAAAAAGGGCGTTGTTACCGGCATTCCCAGTAAAAACACGGGTGAAGTGGTCTACAGGCTTATGCCTCCGATCCCCGGGCTATTTGAATTCACCTTGATGAGAGGCGAGACCAGCGACAGGGAAAGGACACTGGCGAGATTGTTCGACCGGCTCTTTAAAGAACTTTCCGATCTGGTGCAGAGCGCTTATGATCCGGTCGTTGATTTTCTCAAAACAGTCCCCCCGATAACCAGAGTCGTGCCTGTAGAACAGGATGTAAAACAAACCCATGATGATGTCCTACCTTTTGAAGATGTCAAGGCGATCATCAACAGATTTGATACGATAGCGGTATCCACCTGCTATTGCCGTCATGAAAAAGATCTTCTGGGCAAGCCCTGTGCGGTTACCGACGAAAGGGAAAACTGTTTCCTCTTCGGTCAGACGGCTGAATTCGTCATCAAATACAAGTTCGGCAGGACGGCATCCAGGGAAGAGGCATTGAAGATCATGAATAAAGCCAGGGAAGACGGTCTGGTACACAAGGCTTTTCATGTCAAACAGGATATCCAAAATGAAGAATACGCCATCTGCAACTGTTGTAAATGCTGCTGTGGAACCTTTCAGATTTATTATCTGGGAGGCTCTCCCATGCAGTCCTACTCGTCCCATATCGCCCGGGTTGAGAATGCAGATTGCACAGGCTGCGGTGTCTGCGGAGAGGCGTGCCCGATGGAGGCTATCAGCCTTCGTGAAGATATTGCAGGGGTGGATGAAAAGAAGTGCATCGGCTGTGGCGTTTGTTCTTGCCAATGTCCCGTATCCGCGATCAAACTGGAAAGAACCGGCATGAGGACTGTTTTTGTTCCGCCGCAGAGACGATCCATCCCGGCAATCGAACCGTTGGAAAACACTTAACCGAAATCATCATGAGGTATTCCCATGATCTTGCTGATTCGAGGAGGCAGTATCGCCTCCGGTTACGGCGTGGATAAAAGTTATGTCGATATTTTGACGGAGGCGCTTCGTCCTGGAGGAATTAAAATCATAAACCGGTCCAAATACAGAGAGACCACGTTTGACGGCATCGAACTGTTTGACAAAGAAATGGTCAAATATAAACCGGATGTTGTGCTGATTCATTTCGGAGTAGATGACGCATTCCAGTGTGTTTACCGTTCTGAATTTCAGGAAAATCTCGTCCAGATGATTCGGCTGGCCCGCCGGCTGTTCAATCCCCTTATCTTCCTGGCCACATCCCACACGTTTGATAATCCCAACGATATGAGCGCCGTAAGTATCTTTTACCGGTCCATCGGGATTGTTTCTTCAGACCTGAAGTGTGAGATGATCCCCGTGCATCATTACTGGAATGCTTATCTTGAAAAAAACGATCTGTCCAACAGAGACTTGACACAACAAGATTCGCGTTATCCGAACGAGCAGGGGCATGAAGTTATTGCCGGGATTATGTTTGATGCCTTGCGCAGACTGTGGGGTAGGATAGGTCCCGTTCAATGACATCATAATTCTGACCGGGAAAATATTAATCGTAATAGTGGATTTTGGTAAGTACTTCTTCAATCGTCGTAATGCCGCTTTCAATTTTTTCGCAGGCGTCTTCAATAAGCGTTTTCATGCCGTTTTCCCTGGCCATGTTGCACAATTCCTGATCAGACGTATAATCGGGAATGGCTTTTCGCATGCTGCTGTTGACGCGAAGAAATTCAAAAATACCTATCCGCCCCTTATAGCCGGTGAAACCGCATGCCTCACACCCTTTGCCTTTATGGGACGTTTTGATATTCAGCGTTTTCAAATAGGGATAATTCTCGAAAAGATATGGCGGTATGTCATATTCAACACGGCAGTTTTCACAGATTTTTTTAACAAGTCTTTGAGCCAGGATGGCATTGAGTGCGGAGCTGATCAGGTACGGTTCGATGCCCAGATCTCTCAACCGGGATATTGTTGCAATCGTGTCGTTGGTATGAATGGAACTGAGCACGAGATGGCCGGTCAGGGCCGCTTTTGTGGCAATCTGCGCAGTATCGGAATCTCTCACTTCTCCGACCATGATAACGTCAGGGTCCTGCCTCAATATCGATCGCAGCGCAGAGCCGAACGTGAAGCCGATTTTTTCATTGACCGGTATCTGGGTAATATTCTTCAAGTCGTATTCAATAGGATCCTCAATGGTGACGACACTTTCCGATTCCAGCGAAAGCTGTGTCAGCAGAGAGTAAAGCGTTGTGGTCTTCCCGCTTCCGGTGGGTCCGGTAATAAAGAGCATGCCCTGAGGTCTGTTCAGCATTTCGAGAAGCTCTCTAATGATGGGATCCGGCATGCCGAGTTTACTGAGAGGAATGAGTCCCATGACCGAATCCAGTATCCGAATGACAATGGTTTCTCCATAGGCGGAAGGAATCGCGGAGACACGAAGATCGATCATACGGCCGTTGTACTTTACCGTGCTTCTGCCGTCCTGCGGCATCCGGCGGATGGTAATATTCATTGTTGATATGATTTTGATTCTGGAGGTCACTGCCGCCTGCAGATTTTTGGATATTTTCAGAACACTGGTCAGATCACCGTCTATCCGGTATCGAACATTGACGAATTTCTCATTCGGCTCGATATGAATGTCCGTCGCTCTGGACTTGACGGCGTTGATCAGGATCAAAGTAACAAGTTTCACAATGGGAGGCTCTTCACCGATCTTATAAAGATCGTCCGCCTGGAGTTCTTCCTCACCTTCATTAAATTTTACCGATTCAAAATCCCTGTCCAGATTGAATTGCATCTCTCCGTCTAGCTGCATTTCCGTCAAAGGATTCCATAAGTTTTCCATCGAACGATAGCCATAATGCTTTTCAATGGCTTTCATAAGAGAAGATTCCGTCGTCAGGAGGGGAGTAACATTGTGACCCGTGATGAATTTAACTTCGTCAATGGTTGAATAGTCAAGAGGGTTGACCATCGCCAGGAAAAGCGTATTGCCGGATACTTTTGTCGGCAATACCTTCTTTTTGACGGCCATAGCCATGCTGACCATCTTCAGGAGATCTTCGGGAATCGCTAAATTGTCGCAGTCAATATAAGAGATAGAAAACTTTTTGAGAAAAGCTTCCGTCAGCTGTGATTCGGAAATATATCCGAGTTCTATCAGCGTCTGACCGATCATCTTGCCGCTTTTTTTTTGAAGGGCCAGTGCGTTAGTTAACTGATTTTCGGAGATAATTCCGTTCTCAATAAATATTTCGCCGATCTTTTTTCTAATCATATATGTTGTTTGATGGGTTGTATTATAGCACGTTTATCGAATAATAAAAGCAGTGAAATGATTTAAAAACAATAAAAGAACGTGTATAAACCCAGCAATACATGATCCTGAACAATGATGATCACGCCGGCAAATGGATGGGACGAGAATACTCGTTGCAAGTTGAGAATTCTTCTGTTAATTTTAACCTCAAAACACGCAATTGTATAATATCGACCATGATCGGTCATCCAGGATGTAAATAGCTTCGGGAGAAAAAGTTGTCAAAGCGCATAGAGGTTTTATCTTCGGAAATCGCCAATAAAATAGCCGCAGGGGAAGTGGTGGAAAGACCGGCATCGATTGTCAAGGAACTGGTGGAAAATTCCATTGACGCCGGTGCAACCGATATCAGGGTGGAATTGGAAAAGGGAGGCGCTTTCTCGATTAAAGTCGTTGATAACGGTTCTGGAATCGAGCCACAGGATGTTCCGCTGGTCTTTGAGCGACATGCCACCAGCAAGATTCAAAAATTTGACGATATCTTTCATGTCCTTTCCTTCGGCTTCCGCGGTGAGGCCATGCCCAGCATTGCTTCCATCGCGAAGGTGGAATTGCTGACCAGACGCAAAAACGATTTGTCGGGAACAAAAGCGACGCTGGAAACGGGCAGAATACAAGACATCGGACCGGCCGGCTGTCCGGAAGGCACACAGATATCGGTGACCAAAATATTTGCCAATGTTCCGGCGCGCCGGAAATTTCTCAAAACCGAAGCCACGGAGCAAAGCGCCTGTCTGGATGCGGTCACCCGTCTCGCGCTGGCGCATCCGGAAGTTCGTTTTCACGTGCTGGTCAACGGGCGGGAAACATTCGTTGCGCCGGAAGCCAAAGATATTTCGCAGAGAATCGCAATGGTGATGGGTGAAGATTTCGCGGCGCATTGTCTCGCTGTTGAGGCACAAAAAGACAATTTAGCGCTGACCGGTTTTATTTCGCGGCCGGAATATACGAAATCAAATTCAAAAAATGTTTATCTGTTTGTCAACAGACGCTTTGTCCGCGACAACAGCGTAACACACGCCGTTTTATCGTCATACCGACAGGTCATCGAGCCACGACGCTATCCCGCCGCTGTTCTCTTTCTGGAAATCCCGACGGCGGATGTCGATGTTAACGTTCATCCGGCCAAGCTGGAAGTTCGCTTTAAGGACGTGCATGCCGTTTTTGATCTCATTTCCAAAACAATTGCGCAGAGTCTGGCCGAAGCGCAGACTGCAAAGGGCCGTTTCATTTATCGTCTGGAACCCAAAGAGAAGCATATCTTTTCTTCGGGCTCATTGCCGGTGCGGGAGAAATCTCCGGCGGTGCCCTTCGGCATGTTTTCCAGACGCCACTTACAACAGGCCATTCAGGAAGATTTCCTGAATCGTCCGGCCGTCCGGAAAGAGGCCGCGGAGGTGCCGGGTGCGAAAGAATCCGCAAAGGACGAAACGATATCTTTTGCCGGGATGAGATATGTGGGGCAATATGCCAATACCTATCTTATTTTTGAAGGCGAGGGCGCCCTTGTCCTGCTGGATCAGCACGCGGCGCATGAACGGATCATCTTGGAAAAATTAAAGCAATCATCGGGAGACAAGATGGTCAGTCAGTCGCTGCTGATGCCGGAAATTATCAACCTGCCCCCGGGACGCATTGCTCTGTTTGCCGATGGCCGGGATTTATTTCGGGAGATCGGTCTGGAAATTGAAGTCTTTGGTCGTGACGCCGTTGCCGTAAAGGCTGTCCCGGCTATTCTGGGCAATGTTCATATCAGAGAAATGATTTCCGATATCGCCGATCAGTTAAGCGAGCAGAATCAGCTTCCATCATGGAGAGACCGAAAGGAAAAAATACTGGCGTCGCTGGCTTGTCGCGCGGCCATCAAGGCCAACCGGTTCCTTTCTCACGCAGAAGTTGCCGCTTTGTGTCGCGACCTGGAAGCAACGCCCTTTCATTTGACTTGTCCGCACGGACGTCCCGTCACCATCAACTTTGCCCTGAGTGAAATCGAAAGAATGTTTAAAAGAAAGTGATTATCCGCCATGGAAAAGTTGCCGCTGGTCATTATCAATTCACCCACCGCCACAGGCAAAACGGATCTGGCTGTTCATCTGGCGCTGTCATTCGGCGGTGAAATCATCAGTGCGGATTCCATGCAGGTTTACCGCTATCTGAATATCGGCACGGCCAAGCCGACACAGGAAGAGCGCAGGAGCATCCGTCATCATTTGATTGATGTTGTTGATCCAGATGAAGAATTCAATGCCGCTTTGTTTGCCGAACAGGCGCGGACAATCATTACCGGACTGACAGAGAGGGGAACGCCTGTTTTTGTTGCGGGCGGAACGGGACTTTACATCAGGGCGCTTCTCCGGGGAATGATCGATACACCGGATGTGGACGAAAATATCAGGAATTACTATCGCAGGCTGCGGGACACGCACGGAAAGCATTATCTCTATGATTTGCTGCGGCAAAGGGATGCCGCTGCCGCCGGGCAGATCAAACCCAATGATTCGGTCAGGGTCATCAGAGCGCTGGAGGTGCTGGAGCAGACGGGAGAATCCATAACGGTTAAACAAAAAAAGCATTCTTTTGCGGACAATCCTTACGTAACCTGCAAGATCGGCATTCAGATTGATCGCAAAGAATTGAGGCAGAGGATAGAAACCCGCACGGATAAAATGATCGCCGCCGGGTTGCTGGATGAAGTTAAAAAAATTATAGCCATGGGTTACAGCGAAAATCTGAAATCAATGCAATCGCTGGGTTACAGACAGGTTATCGGGTTTTTAAATAAGAAACACGGCTGGGAGGAGACGATCGATTTAATCAAGCGCGATACGTGGCGATACGCCCGGCGTCAGATGACGTGGTTTAAATCCGATCAGGAAATCGTCTGGTTTCCTCCCGGTGCATTGAACGAAATCAAAATTCATGTGATAAAATTTTTCCAGTCCCATCCATTCAATTGTGATTTCAAGGAATGTGATTTACCATGACATGGAACCACTCCGTACATTTGGTTCTAAAATTCTTTGAAGGCTTCATTGTCGTTGCCGTATTTGCTTTAGGCCTGCCGGCAGACAGTAACGGCGGGATTCTTTTGAAATGCGTTGACAAGAGCGGCAACGAAACTTTTTCAGATTATCCTCTTGAAGAACAAACCTGCGACGTCATTCAATCGCTGGATACATCCCCGGAACGGGAAACCGATAAGACCAAGGCGGCGAATCTTGTTGCAAAAGAGAGCACCACTGAAATTATTATAAAAGAAAATGGCGTTTTTATCCCTGTGACGATTATTCACGATAAGCGTGAAGTGAAGGTCATGTTATTACTGGATACAGGCGCTTCAATCACGACAATTTTCAGTCAAGCGGTGGAGGGTTTATACATGAATTTGCACAATGCGCAAAAAGCTCAAGGAACGGTTGTCGGAGGAGGAAAAATTGACGCACGCCGAATTAGGGTGAATAACCTGATCGTGGGGCCGAATTCATTTCAAAACTGGCATATTTTTGTTGTCCCCTCTCACGAGAGTGATACCGGATATGACGGTTTGCTCGGGATGGATGTGCTCAGCAGAATGAGGTACAAAATTGATTTCCATAAAAAGGTGATCTTCTGGGAATAATCATTTAAAAATGCAGGGCGATCAGGCCGGTATCCATTATGCCGGTTTTGTTGAAAAAACTCTCTTTTTGAATCATCATAGCTCTTTCATTGAATCATGATAGGAAATGCAATATCGCTTGACTTAAAGCGGTTCTAAAGATAATAATATCAACCTGTTTTGGGAATTAATGATTATTATGAAGATAAAAAGAATCAGAATAATAATATTTCCATTGATGATTTTTACGGCGCTCCTGCTTTTGTCTTCCTGCGGACCGAAGGAGAGGGTGGCGGTAAGTCAACTGGATACGCCCGGGCATCATACCTACACCGGACTGAAACTTCTGGAATTTGAGAAGTATTCTGATGCCAGAAGAGAATTTAAAATGGCTACTCAGCTTGACGCCAATTATTCCAAGGCCTATGCCGGCATGGCGCTTGTCAATATATCCACGGGGAAACTCTCCGCGGCGGCGGATGATCTGGAAAAAGGATTAAAAACCGCCCAAACGGGAGATGAGAAGCTTTTTGTCAGTGTTGCCGCGATTCGTTATCAGACGGCAAAAAAATCGGATCCGGGATGGCTGGAGTCGGTCAAACGTCATTTTCAGGAAGCGGTCTCCATCGATGCTCAATACGCGCCTGCTTATTATTTCATGGGACTGGCCTGTGAAGAAGCTCTGGACTTCGATCAGGCCGCCGGCATGTTTAATAAGGTTCTTCAACTCAACGCCGGTCATATCGAAGATGCCAGTAAACAATTAAAATTCATCAAATCGGTCCAGCAAGCCAATCCGACGACGGAGGCCGGGAAACGGATTGCACTGAAAGAAGTCCTGACCCGGGCGGATGCTGCGATGTTGCTCGTGGAAGAATTGAAAATAAAGGATCTTTATCATAGCTATCTGCCGAAACCGGCCGAAGAACGGGCGAAAGAAAATGAAGCTGCTGACACCTCCATGAGTGATGTGGAAAGGGTTGCCAAAGAAATGGAAAAAATGGAACAGTTTCATTCGTACATGACGTTGCAGGAAAAAGAATCTGTAAAACTTTTGGCCAATGACATTGCTCTTCATCCGTTGAAGCATTACATCGATGCCATTCTTGAAACAGGCGTTCATGGCCTGGAAAACGATCCGAAGGGTAATTTCAGACCCGACGAAATTCTCTCACGCGGTGAGTATGCGATCGTTCTGGAAGATATTCTGATCAACGTGACAGGAGAAAAGGATCTGGCCGCGCGATACGTGAATTCAAAATCGTTATTTCCCGATGTCCCGATTGAAATGCCATATTTTAATGCAATTATTTCCGTAACCTCTCGCGGAATTATGGAAGCGAAAAATGTAAAAACCGGAGAGTTTGCGCCGTTGAAACCATTATCCGGGGTGGAGGCCCTTCGGACGATCCGCAAGCTCAAGGATGATTTGAAGATCAATTAATGAAACGGCTGTAATATAAAGTGAATTGCTGCAAGGGCGTAAAGCCCTTTTTTAGTGAGCCCTGCGTTGCGCAGGCGAAAAGCGCCGAACATTGCGGAATGAGTAATCCGGACGGTGAAACGGCGAAAATAGAAAATCGAACGGTAAAATGCTATGTTAAAAAAACAATTATTTCACTTGAATGAGGAGTGTAAAAAATAAAAATGGCAAAAAGAGAATTAGGCAAGGCTTTTGAACCGGCCGCTGCTGAAAAAAGATTATACGATTATTGGTTAAAGAATAAATATTTCCACGCGCAGGATGCCAGTGACGCGCCGGCTTTTTCCATCGTCATACCCCCGCCGAATGTCACGGGTATCTTACACATGGGACACGCGTTAAATAACACATTGCAGGATATTATCGTCCGTTTCAAAAGAATGCAGGGGCATAATGTTCTGTGGATGCCCGGCACGGATCATGCGGGCATCGCCACGCAAAACGTCGTGGAACAGCAATTAATCAAAGAAGGAACATCGCGTCATGATCTGGGGCGGGAAAAATTCATTGAGCGGGTCTGGGAGTGGAAAGAAAAATATGGCGGTGTTATCATCAACCAGTTGAAGCGGCTGGGCTGTTCCTGTGACTGGGAAAGAGAGCGTTTCACGATGGACAAAGGATTGTCCCATGCCGTGCGTGAGGTTTTTGTCCGTCTCTATAATGAAGGCATGATCTATCAGGGCGATTACATCGTCAACTGGTGCCCGCGCTGCCATACCGCCATTTCCGATCTGGAAGTGGAATTCAAACAGGATCAGAGTTTCCTCTGGAACATCCGCTATCCGTTTGCCGACGGCCAGGGCGAAATTGTTGTCGCCACAACGAGACCGGAAACCATGCTCGGCGATACGGCCGTTGCCGTGCATCCGGACGACAAACGATATGCGACTATCATCGGCAAAGAAGTCATTCTGCCTTTAATGAATAAAAAAATTCCGGTGATCGCCGATGATTATGTCACAATGGATTTCGGTTCCGGAGCCGTCAAAATAACGCCCGCCTCCGATCCCAACGACTTTGCCATGGCGCAAAGGCACGGTCTGGACATCATCACGGTCATTGATGGAAAAGGATTGATTAACGAAAACGGCGGCGCTTATAAAGGGCAGGATCGTTATGAGGCCCGGAAGCATGTTCTGTCCGACCTGGAAAAAGGCGGTTATCTGGTCGGTACCGAACCTTATGCGCACAATGTCGGTCAGTGCTACCGATGCAAGACGGACATTGAGCCGATGGTTTCCAAACAATGGTTCGTTAAAATCAAGCCGCTGGCCAAACAGGCCATTGCCGCCGTCGTGAAAGATAAAACGAAGATCATTCCGAAAACCTGGGAAGCGACTTATTTTGACTGGATGAACAATATCCGCGACTGGTGCATCTCGCGACAGCTCTGGTGGGGACATCGTATTCCCGTATGGTATTGCGACAACTGCAAGAAAGTGATTGTCGCTACGGTTGATCCCGACAAATGTCCCGATTGCGGCGGCGCTTCACTGAAACAGGACGAGGATGTTCTGGATACCTGGTTCAGTTCCGCGCTCTGGCCTTTTTCGACACTGGGCTGGCCTGAAAGGACGGCTGCTCTGAAAACGTTCTACCCGACCTCGTTGTTAATTACCGGATTCGATATTCTCTTTTTCTGGGTCGCCCGCATGATGATGATGGGAATTTACGTGATGAAGGATGTTCCCTTTAAACACGTTTATCTGCACGCTCTGGTCAGAGATGAAAAAGGGGAAAAGATGAGCAAGTCCAAGGGCAACAGCATTGATCCTTTGTTGATGATCGATCAATACGGAACGGACGCGTTTCGGTTCACGCTGGCTGCCTACACCGCGCAGGGACGCGATGTGCGACTTTCTCCGGAGAGGATCGAGGGCTATAAATTTTTCGTCAATAAAATCTGGAACGCGTCAAAATTGACTTTCAGCAATCTCGAAGATTTTGACGAAACCGCGTCGGTGAATACGGAGGATTCGCTGCCGGATAAATGGATTAAGGCGAGGTTGAATAAGGCAATTGAAGAAATCACCTTAAGTCTGGATGAATACCGTTTTAACGACGCGGCCGCCGCCGTGTACCGCTTTATCTGGCATGAACTTTGTGACTGGTATCTGGAATTAAGCAAACCGGTTTTCTACGGGAAAGGGACTCCGGAACAAAGACGGGCCGCTCAGAGAACACTGTATGACGTGTTTCAAAAAATGTTGCAGCTTTTACATCCGTTCATGCCTTTTTTAACGGAAGAGCTCTGGCAGGTTCTTCGGGGCAACGATCAGAATTCCATCATGATCAGCAAATTTCCCTCCGTGGAAGAGCGATGGAACAATGATGCCGCTGAACAAGAGATGGAAACGATCATGGAAATCATCACGGCGGTTCGTAACATCCGCGGCGAAATGCGGATAACACCGTCTCAAAAACTCAATGTTTTGATTTCAGCCGCCGATGAGCAAAGCAAGACAATGGTGGAGGCGGACAGGAATCACATTTTCAACCTGGCCAATCTCGAGTCGCTGGATGTGGAAATCAATGCCGTTGAACCGAAAGGCGTGGCAACGGCCGTGATCGGTTCAATAAAGATATTCGTTCCGATTGCCGGTATCGTTGACATTTCTGGCGAGATGGCAAGACTGGAAAAGGAACTGGGCCGGATAGCCAGGGATTTGCAGCAAAGTTCGAGGAAACTTGCCAATCGCGACTTTATGGCCAAGGCTGCGCCGGAGATCATCCGAAAAGAAGAGGAGAAGATGAAGGAGTGTCAGAAGAAATTTAACACACTGGAAACCGCGTTGAAAAAGTTAAAAGGTCTGTCGGTCTGATGAAGCCGGAAATTATCAAAATAATCAAAAACGCTTTGGCAGAAGATATCGGCACGGGAGATATTACGACCGGAGCTACTGTCCGTGCCGGGAAGAAGGGCAGGGCGCTGGCGATTGCCAAGGATGATTTTATCGTCGCGGGAATTGATGTCTTTGAGGCGACTTTCAAAATTCTGGATAAAAACATCAAAATTAAAAAATTAATCAGAGATGCATGCCATGTAAAAAAAGGCGCCGTGATTGCTGAAATATCCGGGAGTTTATCCGGAATTTTAAAGGCGGAGCGGGTATCTCTGAATCTCTTTCAACGTATGTGCGGCATTGCCACGTTGACCGAGAAATATGTTGAAGCCGTAGGCAATAGCAGGGCGAAAATTCTCGACACACGTAAAACGGTCCCTGGATTACGCATCCTTGATAAAATGGCCGTCCGGCTGGGCGGAGGGTGTAACCACCGGATCGGATTGTATGACGGAATTCTCATCAAAGACAATCATATCGAAGCAGCGGGCGGCATTACTGCCGCTGTTAAGGCGCAAAGGAAAAGTCTCTCCGGAAAAATGACCATTGAAGTTGAAACAACGAATTTGAAAGAGGTCAAGGAAGCGCTGTCCTGCGGCGTGGATATCATCATGCTTGATAATATGAGCGTTCCGGCAATGAGAAAAGCGGTTGATCATGTGGCCGGCCGTGCCCTTCTGGAAGCGTCCGGGAACGTCAGTCTGCGCAATGTTGCGGCAATAGCCGCTACCGGAGTAGATTTCATTTCTGTGGGCGAACTGACACATTCCGTCAGAGCCGCCGACATTTCTTTAAAAATCAGATCGTGTTAAAAAATCCTAACATTCTTTGCCGGCAATTTGACAATATGGACGGGAATCTGGAATTATTCAAAAAAAGCCTGGCTGGAAAATTATTCGGGAAAAATCTTCATTTTTATCAGGAAGTTCATTCAACCAACGACACAGCCTTTTCTCTGGGAATGCACAATGCGGCGGAGGGAACAGCCGTGATTGCCGATAGTCAAACCGGCGGCAAAGGTCGATTGCAACGCAGATGGCATTCTCCTCCAGGGGACAATATTTACACCTCTGTTATTTTGAAGCCGGAATTAGAAACGTTCAGGGCGTCTCAAATTCCTCTGATGGCCGGTGTCGCCGTTGCCCGGGCGCTGGATCGTTATTGTTCCGGGATTACGCTCAAATGGCCGAATGATGTAATGATTCGTGGAAAAAAAGTCTGCGGCATCTTGTCGCAGGCAAAACTATCCGCAAACAAAATTAATTTTATTGTGCTGGGTATCGGCATCAATGTTAATATGGACACGCATCGATTTCCGGAGGAAATTCGTAACATTGCCACCTCTCTGGCCATCGAAACGGGCGCGATCATTTCCCGTCAGGAATTGATAATTAGCCTCTATGAAAATCTGGAAAAATGTTATAAACAACTGCTGCAAAAAGGATTCATTCCGGTCAGGCAGGAATGGCTCCGGTTGGCGCCGATGATCGGACGGCAGATGAAGATCGTGTTTAAAAATGAAGCAATAGAAGGAACGGCCGTCGGCCTTGATGATAATGGTTCACTGATTCTGATGACGGCAGAAAACAAAGCAATCACGGTCTCGGCCGGAGATTCTACGATAATGAGGTAAAAAATATGCTTCTGGTAATTGACGTCGGCAACACCAATACCGTTCTGGGACTTTTTGATGGAGAGAAGCTGATCCACGACTGGCGCATCCGAACGGAAATCGATCATACCATTGATGAATACGGCGTGCTGATTTATAATTTGTACCAGTCCAGCCGGAAGAAAGCCAAAGAAATGAAAGCGGTTTCCGCCATCATTATTTCCTGTGTGGTGCCGCCCATGCTCAATATTCTGGAACCCCTCTGTGTTAAATATTTCAGCGTCAAACCTTTGATTGTGGGTCCTGGTATCAAAACCGGAATGCCGATTTTTTATGACAATCCCAGAGAAGTCGGCGCCGACCGGATTGTCAATGCCGTTGCGGCTTTTAATAAATACCGGCAAGAATGCATCATCGTCGATTTTGGCACGGCAACGACCTTTGATTATGTGTCGCCCAAAGGTGAGTACATGGGCGGGTGCATAGCTCCGGGAATTGTGATTTCCAGCGAGGCGCTTTTTGAGAGAGCATCGAAATTGCCGCGCGTCGAATTCAGTAAGCCGAAGACCGCCATTACCAAGGATACGATAAGCGCCATGCAGGCAGGGATCATGTTTGGTTACGCGGGGCTCGTGGACGGGATTGTTAACAGAATCAAGGCGGAGGTGAAAACAAAGCCGCTGGTGATCGCCACGGGAGGGCTGGCCAACATTATTGCGCCGGAAACGAAGACAATCGAAAAAATAGAAGAGATGCTTACGCTGGACGGTCTGCGTTTTATTTACGACCTGAACAAGAAATAAAATTATGCTGAACGTCGGATTAACAGGCGGCATTGCCTGCGGCAAATCAACCGTGGCCAAAATGTTTGTGCAAAAGGGAGCCTATCTCATCGATTTCGATCTTCTTGCCCATAAAGTTCAGGAGCCGGAAAATACCGCATGGCAAAAGATCGTGGATTGTTTCGGACGGGAGATTCTTCAAGCGAATAGAAAAATCGACCGGATTAAACTTGGCAGCATTGTTTTTGCCGACAAAAAAAAACTGCATGCGTTGAACAAAATCGTTCATCCTCTGGTTTATCAGGAATGGCGCAGACAACTGGAAAAGATCGGCAAAAAAGACCCTCACGCCATCGTGCTTTCGGATATTCCGCTTTTGTTTGAGGGCCGGAAGCAGCACCTTTTTGATGTCATCCTGCTTGTTCTGATCGATCCGGAAGATCAGATTCATCGACTGACAGCCCGCAATCGTATCTGCCGGGAAGAGGCGGAGAGACGATTGAAAAGTCAGATGCCGATCGGCAAAAAAGCGATACTGGCGGATATCGTTATTGACAACAGAAGAAGCCTTCCGGAAACACAAAAAACGGTCAATAACGTCTGGAAAGAGCTGTTGCAGAGAGAAAAAGAAAAAAGAGACGATTCGTTGAAGCCTGTGACGTGAACGATTACCTGCTTATCTCAAGCCATGGAAAATTGAATCGATCTCCGACAAATAGAAACGGAATAATTCGACTTGCTCATTTCACCGCACCGTGCGCGTGATAATTGAGTCACATTAAAATGGAGGAAAAAATGATCGAAAAGAATGTAAAAACAGATTTTAGTTCAACGATATCCGAACCGGTTATCGGGAAGGGAACTTACGTTCACCCGCTGGCGGCGGTCATCGGTAATGTCATCCTGGGTGAAAACGTCATGGTCGCTCCCACGGCCTGTGTACGCGGTGATGAAGGTCAACCGCTGCATGTCGGCGATGACACCAATATTCAGGATGGCGTTGTAATCCATGCTCTGGAAACGGAACTGGACGGAAAACCTGTTGAAAAAAATCAGATGGACGTGGACGGTAAAAAATATGCGGTCTATGTCGGGAAGCGCGTTTCTCTGGCGCATCAGGTTCAAATTCACGGACCGGCCGTTGTCATGGATGATACCTTTGTCGGTATGAAGGTTCTTGTTTTTAAATCAATCGTGGGCAGAAATTGCGTCGTGGAACCGGGCGTGATTTTAATGGGGGTTCGGGTTGCTGACGGACACTATGTTCCGGCAGGATCGGTGATCAAAACACAGGCGGACGCGGATGCGCTGCCGGCGATTACGCCGGATTATCCCCTGAAAGATATGAATAAAGGCGTATTACACGTGAACAAAGCGCTGGCTAAAGGTTATCTGGCGGCCGGCAAATAATAATCAAGCGGAAACGGGCATCCGGTTTTTTCAACGACCGGATGCCTTACAAACCAAGATGCTAATCCATTCTCCCGAAATCGAGAAAAAAAATTTTTGTCTTTCGTGCGGAAAAACTGAAAATATAAAAGCCCGCCGTTACTGTTCGGTAAAATGCCGTCAACATTTGAGACAGAAACTCAATATGAAAAACGGTCTGTTACAGGCATTGAATACCCGCTACGCGACCTTTTATTTTTCGGACAGCGTGATTATTCTGGATGTTGTTCCTTTTGGATGCCGGGAAATCTTCCGCTATTCGATCCGGCGGAAAGAGGGAAGCGATCCGGCGGCTGATTTCAACCGGATGACGAATAACCTGGGCGAAGCGTGGTGGCAGGTATCGGACAGAACTCATAAAAATTATCTGGCGTCACAGCACGTTCTGAAACTGGCAAAACGTTGCGCTATTGCGGACGGATCGCAACGGCCCCGAATGGTAAAAATACCATCCGTTAAAATGGAATCTCTGAGTTGCCTGGAAATAAAAAAGGACGATCTCGGATCGTCTGATCTGAGCAGGATCATCAAGAGCGCTTACCGTCGTCAGGTCAAAATTCATCATCCTGATCTGGGCGGGAAGGCAGCCACCTTCCGAAAAATTCACAGCGCCTATAAAGAACTTCTGGCGTGGGCGGACAACCCGGTCTTCATCCGTCGTCGCGGCTTTCCCGACAAATGGTTTTACAGCGCCGAAAGTAAAAAATGGGTGCAGCCGACGCCGGTGCATGAATAAGCGAAAAACTACTTCTGATACGCCTTCAAATCGTCCGGCGTATTGATGTTGCGAAACATTTCCGAATCCTTCTCGAAGGAATGGATTTCGTCCCCGGTGATTTTGAGCGTAGGCATGTCTTTGAACAATCCGGCAATTTTCAATGTGTCGGATAAGATCATTTTCTTCATTGCCGGCAGACAGCGACGGGAGTATATCGCGTGCAGGGCCTGAAATCCTTCCGGAATTTCGGGCACGATAATGTCATGTTTGCCGGCCTGCCCGATCATGTATTTTATAAAATTTTCATTTAAAGACGGCATGTCGCAGGCGGCGACAAAAGCATAATCGTGCCGGCTGTAAAACAATCCCGTGTAAATGCCGCCAAGAGACCCCTTGCCTTTGTAAATATCCGTGACGATCATTGTGTCCGAGGATGCGGAGTAGGAAAGAGGATCGTTGGTTACCATAATTATTTCAGAAAAAATATTCCGGTAAACGGATAATATTTTATCGATCAGAAAGATACCGTCGATTTTCAGAAAGGCTTTGTTGACACCCATGCGGGAGTTTTTTCCACCGGCTAAAATGATTCCTGTGACAAGATTTTTCATAAAAAAATAAAAAATTAATATTCGTTTCGGTTGTGAACACCGCCGTTGTCTTTGAATCGTAAAACATTCAGCATGAAAATTTCCAGCTTATTCATCACATTCGGAGGCAACAGATTCCCGTCTATTTCGATTGAAATCGCCGGATACTTTCTCTCTCGCGCCCACGGGGTCAGGACGCCCTCGATAACCCGGCCGATCAAACAGGCAAAAGGAGAAATATTAACAATACCGGAATAACCATTCATCATGGCCGTGGCGGCAACACCGCTGGAAATGCTTATTTCGGAATAAAGGTCATGATTGACAAAATGTTTTTCCGTGTTTTCCATAATCTCATCCATGTCATGCGGAGAATGAGGAACCAGTCCGGTTGTGGAGAGTATTTCGCGGATATTGCTTTCAACCTTCTTTTTATAAGCGTGCTCGATTTTCCATTTCATAATGTTTGAGAATTCAGATGAAAATATTTTTTTGTACCAGGGATAAAGATTCAACTTCTTTTGCAGCTCGTGATGCCGAACAAAGTCACAATAATAAACCCATTCGGCAACATTGGAGACCTTGGCGATGATTCCCCGGCGACTGAAATGCCTGATGAGCTCATCGACCGCAAAATCATCACGCCGTACGTAAATTTCTCCTACAATCAACACCTTTGGACAGTTATCTATTTTTTGTTTTAAGGATATTTTCGATATCTCACCGGAAATTTTTCTTAAAGCCGGCAGGGATTGCGTAATGTCCCGCTCCGCAACACGGATTAATTCTTGCCACGCGTCATTGTAATGGGATATAGCCCCGGCCGGATCAACGGCGCATGTTCTCAAGGATGTTTCAATATCCTTCATATAATCGCCGATCAGCACGGCCCACCAGGCATATTTTGAAAATTCAGGGCCCAGTTCGTTATAGGAATTGTCGGCATCCAGCGTAAAAACAACGACGTTTTCCAATCGCAAATCCCGGAAAAGATTTTCAAAAAAAACAAAATACTGGCCGGTTCTGCAGGGTCCGGTGGTTGTCGGTACGAACAAGATGTAGATCTCATCCTTACGGTATTTATCCGAGGACAGGTATTTAAGCGTACTGCCCAAAACGAGATGAGAGGGCAGGCATTCCTTGCCGGAGGCATGATTGCGCGCCATTTGCAGGGTGTAAATATCGGGTACGGGCATGGTTTCCGCGTTGATGCCCAAACCGCGGATCGTGGCCGCCAGCACGTCGACCGAAAGCCTTCCCATATTGGATAAAAGCAGTTTGACGCGGGAATTGTTTTTTATGGGAATCTTTTCGCCGGTTATAGTGTTTTTAATATGAATTTCTTCATCGCGATTGTTAATAAATCTGAGGCCGTTGTCATATCTGCTTTCCCGGATATCGTCGATCTTGGAGCGATACCCTTCGATAATATCCAAAAAAGCTTCAATGCGCGTATCAACGCCGGCGTCGGCCGTGTGAGAATCCAGTTCCAGAATCAGAAAAGGCTTCATCCCCATCATCCATTTCAGGTAATGCAGCATGAACGAATCCGGGGCGCAGGAAAAATTGGATATGTACGTGACGAAGATATTGTCCTGATTTTTTAACAGAGCCGCCGCCTTCATATCCTGCTGGCCGTAGTACCAGTACATATTCGGATAAATTCCCTGATCGTCAAAAGGAAGAATGTCGAAAGGAATCACCGTATAACCGCGCGAGGTGTATTTGCGCGGGATACCCATATTGGCATCCGGCGTAAAGGAGTTGTAAGGACGACCCAGAACGGCGATCACCGGAGTTTGAGATTTTCGGGCGTTTTCAATTGCCAATTGGCCGAGTTGAGAAAATTTCTTAAAGCATTCCTTTTGCTTTTCATGGGCAATGTGAAAAGCTTTCTGCGCATCGCTTTCAGGAATGCCGAGTTTAACGGCCATCGCGATAAATGGTTCGGCGGCTTTTTGCAGTCCGTACATAAAACTGATGACGGGAGCGAGATATTTATCTTCAGGAATTTCGGGGAAAGCTTTCCTGATGTAATAGGGAAGACTTTGGGTAATCGGGCAGAAACAAGCCGGTGTATTGCTTTCGTAACTTTCCATATCCCGAAAATGAGGCAGAAAAATATAATCAACATGGCGGTTGAAAATATCCTGAACCGCGCCGTGGGCTATTTCTGCGGGAAAGCAATAGGTACTCTCCACTCTGGCGGTTCCTTCATGAACGATCTCTGCGGAAAGAGCGACCTCCACTCCCAGCAAATGAAAAAACCAGGCGTAAAGCGGCCAGAGCGTGTATACCGAAAAACATTTCGGAATGCCAACCACGATATCTTTTTTCCTGATCAGTTGAGCCGGATCCGGTGCGCATTGATTGAAAAGAATGGCATTGCGCTGTTCGATGTAATCGATAACCGCATTTTCATCGAAATTTTTTTTCTTCCGGATGTTGGCGTATTTGTTACAACGCCCTCCAAACATGTATCGATGGCCGTTAACATTCAGAACCCGGATGGGGCAGAGATTATCGCAGGCGTTGCATTGAAATTCCTTTTCATAGACGATTTCCGTGGCAAGAATTTTATCAAGATTGTAATCGGTTTTGCTTAGAAATCCTTCATTCAATTTCTGCCGGGCAAGGATGCCGACACCGAAACAACCCATCAGTTCCGGATCGGGCGGCACCAGAATATTTTTATCCAGCAGCATTGCGAAAGCCAGAGGAACCGCTTTGTTTTTGGCCACCCCTCCCTGCAGAACAATATTTTTACCGATCGTTCGATTGCCGACCACACGATTGAGATAATTGGAGACAATCGAGGTGACGATTCCAGCCGTGATGTCTTCGCGCGAAGCCCCCTGTTGAATGGCCTTACGGACATCCGAGTTGATAAAAGCGGAACAGTGTTCACCGAACTTTAGCGGTTCGACGGCCTGTAGCGCAATATCGCCGATTTCCCGGGCGTGATGAATGTTTAAATCGCCCTGAGCCGATTCCTCCAGAAACGATCCGGTACCCGCGGAACAGGCTTCATTCATCGCATAATCGATAGGGACTTTATTTTTTAGTAAAACATATTTGGCATCTTGTCCGCCGATTTCAAAGATGGTGTCGATATCTTTCTGATAGAAAGTCGTCCCAATTGCATGAGCGATAATTTCATTGTACACGCCGGGAGTTTCCAGAAATACGCCCAGCAGCTCTCTTGACGATCCGGTGGTTGCGGCAAGAGTTATTTTTATTGCACCGTCGCCGACATCGGCCCTGATTTGTTTTTGCATTTCAATGAAACAGTTTTTCAACGCCTTCACCGGATCTCCATGCGTGCGACCGTAGAAGGAGGCCGTTATCTCAGAGGTTTCCATATCAATGAGGCAGGCTTTGGTCGTGGTCGAACCGCCGTCGACACCAAGAATGTACTCTCTTCCGGCCACGACTTTTGCTTTAGGGGATTCGAGATATTGTACTTTTCCCTCCGCTGTTTTCAGACTTTTGAATCTCTTGAACTGAACCATGTTGGGTTTGAACAGTTTTTCTCGATCGGGCAGAAAACTGCCGGAACTTCCGGCCAGCAGCGCGGCTCCGTATGCTTCAAAATAAGTGGCTTCCGGAGGAACAATGAATTCGTTTTCCGGCATGCATTCCCGAATAAAGCGGATAAGATGCTGGTTCTGGGTCACGCCGCCGACGAGGAGAATTTTTTTGTTGGTGAGCCTTGCTTTCTTGATAAAATCGATTACCTTGGCGGCCATGACATCGCTTAAAGACAACACAATATCGCCTCTGTTGGCCTCGCCTTTATTCAAACGGTGCGTGCAGTCACTTTTCATAAACACGGAACAGCGCGAAGACAGCTTCAGGATGCGGCTTCCTTCGGAAATAGCGTGAATATCATCGAGGTTCATGTCCATCCGGATCAGTTGTTGTTTGAAGAATTCTCCTGTGCCTGAAGCACATTTGTTTCCGGCAAAGCTGGTGATGATTTTTTTATTTTCGTCGATGGTATAAACGACAAGATCTTCGCCACCGAGGGAAACCAGGGCGTCGACTCTGTAGTTCAGATGCTGCAGAACCGCTTCAATGCAAAGCGGTTCAATAACGCTTTTTATATTTAAAAGGTTTCTTCCTTCGGTACCGGTCGCCAAAGACCTGATTAACGGCGGAAGGGTCTTTAGGGATAAAATTTTCTCCAGTGTATGAACAAAATTCCCTTCGTGAGGCTCCACTTTGCCCCAGACAATATTCTGTCCGTCCAGCAAAACGACCTTAACACTGGATGACCCTATGTTAATTCCCAAAGTCTGCATCGGAAAAAATCACCATCAGTTAATTAATCTTCATATTAAATATTATGTTAGATCCCGAACGTCAAGTTTAAGATTCAAAAAACACCACAAGAAACGAAAATATCTTATGATATTGACTATATATAAAATGTGCCGAAAGAGGAAGATATGGATAAAAAAGAGAACGGGAAATCATTTCTTCGAAAAAATGATTTCCCGCCTTTTTCTTATATATTTTTTTAAGTTATTACTGTTAATGACCCTCTTCCATGGCTCCTGCGATATACATCATGGCCAACAGCATGAAAACAAGCGTCTGAACCAGAGATGTAAAAATCATTAATACGAAGACGGGCAGGGGAACAAACCAGGGAACCAGAAATAAAACAACCAGCGCGACAATGTCTTCACCTTTGATATTTCCGAACAACCGGAAAGTCAGTGAAAGCGGTCGGGAGATATGGCTGATAATTTCAATGGGCAGCATCAGGGGAGTAAGCCACCAGACCGGACCCATAAATTGTTTGAAGTATTTAAATCCGTGTTCCTTAACGCCGACGACATGTGTGGAGAGGAAAACAATAAGCGCCATGGCCGCATTGGTGTTGATATTGGATGTCGGGGATTCAAATCCTGGCACAATGCCAATCAGGTTAGACACAAGAATGAAGAGTCCCAGGGTGGCGATCAGAGGGAAAAACTTCCTTCCATTATGTCCCATAATTTCATTGAGCAGACCATCAAAGCCTCCCAGAATCACTTCCATGACATTTTGCGTTTTGCCGGGGTAAACAGCCATGCTTCTGGTGGCAAGAAATGAAAGCGCGGCGAGCAAAAGCATGACAAATAATGTATTATAAACAATTGTCATTTCGATGCCCACATCTTTCAGCCACGTTGTGTGAAAAAATATTAAGGGTTCCATATCAGTTTTCTAAACAACCTCCTCAATAAAGTTTTTTTTTGCCAGGGCGATAATCATCGTTACTGAAATATTGATTATCACGACGGAAAGTCCGATTAACAGTCCAATGACGTCAACGATATCATTGGCAATTAAGAAAAACAAAACAACAGCCATGATAGCCAGACGAATATAATATTTTACCATAACGGCGCCTTTGGGATTGCTGTTTAAGTTCTGGAAAATACCGCGCAATCCTTTCGCCATCCAGTGAAAATTAACGATGCTGACAAAACCACCCAAAAGGATGCCGAGAGAAAATTTTCCGGGAGCAAAAAATAAAGATGGAATTAAAATAACGACAAGAATAACCCAGTTGGTAACTTCAATTCTTTTTTGGAGCGGGTCTTTGACGATGAGGTTCACTTTTTAAACTCTTTATTATAGTTTCTTCATCACTGAAGTTTTTTTGAATCAAAACGTATAAATTACGAAAACCGGCCGCTAACCCGATAAATAAAAAAACAACTGTAAAAACATGTCCGGAATCGAATTTTTTATCCAAATAAGATCCCAGAAGCAAACAGCCAAAAACAGCCAGAATCATGGCGATGCCGATGCTGCTCGCGAAGGCCATTTGCATGGCATACTTTCGTGTTTCTTTATCCATTCGCTGAAAGCTCCTTAGCACCGACAAGCATTAAAGTCAAGAAAAACATGACCGGCGTTCATTTTTTTAACAAATGACGATTTTCCTTATACCATTCAATCGTTTTGGCCAGTCCCGAATAAATATCCGTTTTAGCCGTGAACCCGAATTCCTTCATAGCCCTGGAGGTATCCAGCATGCGTTTGGGCTGCCCGTCAGGTTTTGTTTTATCCCAGACAATCCGGCCGGAAAAACCAGACAAATCGACAATAATGTTCGTGAGATCTTTAATGGATATTTCCGATCCTGCTCCGAGGTTGACAGGCTCGCTCTTATTATAGAGTAACGTGGCCAGAAAGATGGCCTCTGCGGCATCTTCGACATAAAAAAATTCCCGGGTGGCCGAACCGGTACCCCAGACTTCCAGTTCATCGGCTTTGTTGTCCATTGCATCAAAGCATTTTTTAATTAAAGCCGGGATGACGTGGGAGGAACGGGGATCGAAATTATCGCCCGGTCCGTAAAGATTCACCGGCAGCAGAAAGATGGAATTGAAACCATACTGCTGGCGATACGCCTGAGATTGCACCAGCATCATTTTTTTTGCCAATCCATAGGGAGCGTTGGTTTCTTCGGGATATCCGTTCCAGATATCATCTTCTCTGAAAGGAACAGGCGTAAATTTGGGATATGCGCAGACCGTACCCAACGCGACAAATTTTTCAATGTTCCGGCGATAGGCTTCATGAAGCAGTTGCGTGCCCATCATCAAATTATCGTAAAAAAGTTCGGCCGGCTTTTCCTGATTAAAACCAATGCCGCCGACTTTAGCGGCCAGATGAATAACGATTTCCGGTTTGGTTTCCTCATACATCCTGCGAACATCATGGATATCCGTCAGGTCATAATCGGGAAGATCGGCAATGCCGATATTCAGACAGCCTTTATCTTTGAATTTTTTCAAAAGATGGTTTCCCAGGAAACCTTTGCCTCCCGTGATGGTGATCCGTTTTTGTTCAAGCATTTCAAAACCTTCAATGATCCAATTTTTGATTATTCGAACGGAAGCCGGCATCAAGAAGTGTTTTTTCTTTCTGGGCCAGATCCATGTCCGATGTAATCATCATGTCCACCAGCTTTTCAAAAGAAACTTTCGGCTGCCAGTTCAGAATTTTTCTTGCTTTGGTTGCATCACCCAAAAGTGCGTCAACTTCAGTCGGGCGGAAATATCTTTTGTCTATTTCCACATATTTTTTATAATCCAGGTCCAGTTTTTTAAAGACCATTTCCGCAAATTCTTTTACCGAGTGCGTTTCGCCGGTCGCGATGACAAAATCATCGGGGGTATCCTGCTGCAGCATCAGCCACATGGCTTCAACATAATCTCCGGCAAAGCCCCAGTCTCTTTTGGCTTCGAGGTTTCCGAGGTATAATTTATCCTTCAGCCCGAGTTTAATCTGGGTTGCCGCACGGGTAATTTTCCGGGTCACGAACGTTTCGCCGCGCCGGGGAGATTCATGATTGAACAGGATGCCGTTAGCGGCAAAAATTCCATACGCATCGCGATAGTTCTGACTGATGTAGTAGGAATAAACTTTGGCGACGGCGTAAGGGCTGCGGGGTTGAAAAACAGTTTTTTCATTTTGCGGCGGCGGCGCGGCGCCAAACATCTCGCTGGATGACGCCTGATAGAATTTTGTTTTTATCCCTGTTTTCCGAATAGATTCCAGAATTCTCAATGTTCCCAGAGCGGTGACATCGCCCGTGTATTCGGGCATGTCGAAACTGACGCGCACGTGACTTTGAGCGCCCAGATTGTATATTTCGTCCGGTTGAATGGAATGCAGCAGGTCCATCAGTTGAGCGGAAACGCTCAGGTCTCCGTAATGCAGAAACAATCTTGCTTCGGGATCGTGAAAATCATGATAAAGATGATCGATACGCTCGGTGTTGAACGTGCTGGAACGACGAATTAATCCGTGAACTTCATAACCTTTTTTTAATAAGAATTCCGCAAGGTAGGACCCGTCCTGTCCGGTAATGCCGGTGAGAAAAGCTTTCTTCATTTCGTCTCCATATAAAGTTATTATGTGGTTTAATACCGGATTGAGGGATGCTTGTCAATGAAGCGATTATAAATTTCTTAATGTTTTTGCGCAGGCGTCCATTGTTTTTTGAAGATCATTATCGTCATGAGCAAAAGACAGAAAAGCAGCTTCATATTGTGACGGGGCCAGCCAGATTCCTTGCTTCAGCATGCCGTGAAAGAATCGGGCGAACATTTGGGAGTCGGACTGCTGAGCCGTTTTAAAATCATAAACCGGACCTTCCTGAAAGAAAATCGTAAACATGGAAAACACTCTGTTGATGAAGACGGGAATGCCTCGACTGCGAAAAAGAGTTTCCATTTCGCGGCAGAGTCTGCCGGCGTTTTTATCCAAACGAATAAAAGATTTCCCACAGGTTTTGAGAATGTTGAGCGTCGCTAATCCGGCATTCATCGCCAGAGGATTCCCGGAAAGAGTCCCTGCCTGATAAACATCGCCTGCCGGTGCGAGTTTTTCCATGATTTCTTTTTTGCCGCCAACGGCGCCAACAGGCATTCCGCCGCCGATGATTTTTCCCAGACAGGTTAAATCCGGTTCGATCCCGATCAGATTCTGATAGCCGCCGAAGGAAAAACGGAAACCCGTGATCACTTCATCGAAAATTAAAACAATTCCTTCTTGTGTGGTAAGTTTTCTTAATTTTTCCAGAAATTCTTTGCGCGGCGGAACCACGCCCATATTGCCCGCAACCGGTTCGACAATGATGGCAGCAAGCCGGGAGCCGTATTTCCGAATTGTTTTCTCAAGGATTTCCTCATCGTTATATGGCAGACTTAATGTCAGGCGCGCAATTTCACCCGGCACGCCCGGAGAGCCCGGAATACCCAGGGTGGCCGGTCCCGAACCCGCTTGAATCAACAGGGAATCGCTGTGTCCGTGATAACAGCCGTCAAACTTGATAATCAGATTCCGACCCGTATATCCCCGTGCAAGACGAATGGCCGTCATCGTTGCTTCGGTGCCGGAAGACATGAAACGAATAAGCTTAATAGACGGTATGGCCGAGGCAACCGTCTCTGCGATTTTTGTCTCAACCTCTGTCGGCGCTCCGAAGCTGGACCCTCTTTTTGCAGAAGTCTGAATAGCCGCAATAACTTTCGGATGGGCATGGCCAAGAATCATCGGTCCCCAGGAAAGTACGTAATCGATGTACTTTCTGCCGGAAACATCATAAATTTTACTTCCCTTTGCCTTGCTGATAAAAATGGGATTTCCTCCCACCGATTTCCAGGCACGAACCGGGGAGTTAACTCCGCCGGGGATAACCTGTTGTGCGTTTAAGAAATCTGCTGATGAATTTTTTTGATTCATCGGAAATACTCCGGAGATGTTTTTTTGAATTCCTTGACGCTTTTCAATATCAGATAATCCTTGTGGCCCGTCAAATGGACCATGTCTTTAATCAGCGAGGAAATGCTGCGCCCACCGGCATGAAGCATGGTGAAAATGTTATATCGATTCATGAACGCAGGTTTGCGT
>JAGVUJ010000027.1 GCA_019136325.1 Deltaproteobacteria bacterium | reverse complement strand
TGACCTTTGAAGGCTCGATAAAAGCAATGCGGGTTGAGTCATATTCCAGAATTGGAAATTTTTTGTTCATAAAACCTTGTTTAGCACAACAATTAATATACCAACTTGGTTTTTCCGACTTTCGGGTTTAATATTACTCTTTTTTAAGAAGAATGCAAAAATAAATTGCTTTAAAATCCAGCTAAATGAACTTTTTCTGCTTGGTATTTTGTGGTAATATCGCACTTAAGCCAAGTTGGTATATTATGGAAAATCTGTCCGACAGTAAGAAAAATGATGTTCTTCCAGAGTTTCAGACCTTTCTTTTAGAGAAGAAATTGGTGCCGGACAAGCATGTCTTCTTTTATGCCTTGTGGGCAAGTAAATATTTCACCTATGCCCGCAAAAAGCAAATAAACTCTGATCAATTTCAGGAAAACGCAGTCATCGAATTTATTGAATTTCTGAAAGCAGATTCCAATATATCCGACTGGCAAATCCGGCAGGCAGGTGACGCAATCCGCTTATACTATTTTCATTTTCGCGGTTTAAGACCTGATAATTTATCAACGATAAAAGCCCATGACGCCATACCTGAACTACTTAAAGAAACGCAACGGCTCATCCGTCTGAAGCATTATTCCTACAGCACGGAAAAAACTTATCTGCAATGGATCAAACGTTTTCTCGAATACTTGCAGCAAACCTCGAAAAAGGATGCTTTCGCAGAAGTTGACGCCGCCGATTGCAAAAATTTTCTCAGCCATCTGGCTTTAAATGAGAAAGTTGCCGCATCAACGCAGAATCAGGCGTTCAATGCCCTGCTTTTTCTCTTTCGCAATGTGCTTTGCAAAGAGGTGGGTGGCCTTGCTCAAACTGTCCGGGCAAAGCGCGGGCAAAAACTGCCCGTTGTCTTTTCAATGGAAGAGGTCAAACGATTGCTGGCCTGTTTAAGCGGCAGGGATTTGCTCATTGCAGGATTAATCTATGGCGCGGGTCTAAGGCTGATGGAATTGGCCCGCCTGCGAGTGAAAGACATCGATATGGATTTAAATACATTGACGGTGCGCAGTGGCAAGGGTGACAAAGACAGAACAACCATCCTGCCTGCAACGGTCAAGAATCAGTTAAATAATCATCTGGTCGAAGTGAAAAAAATGTATGAAAATGATCTGGCCCGAGGATATGGCGAAGCCCATCTTCCCGATGCGCTGTCCAGAAAATATCCTAACGCCGGCAAGGAATGGGCATGGCAATATGTTTTCCCGGCGAATCATCTCGCAGTTGATCCGCGCTCAGGGAAAGTGCGCCGCCATCACATCAGCGATACGGCCATTCAAGATGTCATAAAAAAAGCAATCCGCAAGGCCGGGATTCCCAAATTTGCTACCGTCCATACCCTTCGTCATAGTTTTGCGACGCATTTATTGATGAATGGCGTGAATATCCGTGAAGTTCAGGAGTTGCTGGGACACAAGAATGTAGAAACAACGATGATTTATACCCATGTCATAAGAGATATGTCTCACGCGCCGCAAAGCCCGCTTGATACATTGCTGGCTGGGACGAAAAATCAGACGGGATGAACAGCTTTATCGCAAGCATAATTCAAATTGATCTTGGCGTTTAGGTATTAAATTTGCTAGTAGCAATGTTGTGAATGCGTTAATATTTTTCGAGGACATTAAGCAGAATGATTGCAATTATCGAATATAATGCCGGAAACATTACCAGTGTGGCGCGTGCGCTGCATTCTATAGGACAGGATTTTGTCATTACGGATGATACAAAAATGCTCAATGCTGCATCCCATGCTATTTTTCCGGGGGTCGGCGCGGCGGGCGAGGCGATGGCTTACCTCAAGGACAAAAAGCTGGATGTGTGGCTCAAACAGTGTTTCCGATCCGGAAAGCCGATCTTGGGCATTTGCCTGGGCACGCAGATTATTCTGGACGCCTCCGAAGAAAACGACGCGGCGTGCATCGGCCTGGTCGGCGGGACCACCCGGCGTTTTCCGGAAAGCCTGACCGCGGCCGGCCGGGCTCTGAAAATACCCCACATGGGATGGAACAGCGTAGCCTTCCGGCGTCCGCATCCGGTGTTTGCCGGAGTGCCGGAAGAGGCGGAATATTACTTTGTTCATTCCTATTATCCGTCGCCGGAAAGCGAAGAGGCGGTTTTGGGGACGACGGAATACGGCATGACCTTCTGCTCGGTGCTGGCGGTGAGAAACCTGATTGCCATGCAGTTCCATCCGGAAAAAAGCGGCCGGCCGGGCCTGCAAATTCTGAAAAATTTCTGCGCGTGGGAGGGAAAATGATCTCGAAAAGAATCATTCCCTGCCTGGACGTGCGTGACGGGAAGCTCACCAAAGGCATTAAATTTAAAGGCAATGTTGATATCGGCGATCCGGTGGAGGCGGCGCGAGAATACTACGAGCAGGGCGCGGATGAAATTGTCTTTTATGACATCACGGCTTCATCCGATAAGCGCGATATCATGATCGATGTCGTGCGGCGAGTGGCCGAAACCATTTTTATTCCCTTTTCCGTGGGAGGCGGCATTCGAAATCTGGATGATATGCGCAAGGTCATCGGAGCCGGAGCGGAAAAAGTCAGCGTGAATTCGGCGGCGGTGCTCGAACCCCGGATCATCTCTCAAGGCGCAAGAGCGTTTGGAAGCCAGTGCGTTGTGCTGGGGATGGATGTGAAAAAGGCGGACGTTTCCGGACAAACTCCCTCCGGATACGAAATCGTCATTGAAGGAGGAAGAAAACACACCGGCATCGACGCGCTTGAGTGGGCCAAAGAGGC
>JAGVUJ010000045.1 GCA_019136325.1 Deltaproteobacteria bacterium | reverse complement strand
TACATTGGCGCGCTGCCGATGATCAGCGGCGCGGAAAATGATGTCAATTTTGCCGCTTTTATGAAGCTCTGCGATTCGTTGCGGCGTTTGAAGATCCGCACCAATGCGGAAACGCCGAAAGACGCCGCCAAGGCCGTGCAGTTCGGCGCCGAAGGCATCGGACTGTTCCGCACGGAGCACATGTTCTATGGCGAAAACAGCGAACAGCCGCTGTTTTATCTGCGCAAGATGATTATCTCGGATACCGAGGAAAAACGGCGCGCGGCGCTGGATGAGCTGTTCCCGTTTGTCAAAGGGTTCATTAAAAAGACGATTGAAGCCATGGGCGGAAGACCGGTCACGATCCGTCTGCTGGATCCGCCTCTGCATGAATTCGTGCCGGAGAATCCCGATGAACGCGCCCGTCTGGCGGAAAGCCTCGGCATTTCGATAGAACAACTGAACGGCCGCGCCGAAGGCCTGCATGAAACCAATCCGATGATGGGCCATCGCGGCGTTCGTCTGGGCATCAGTTACCCCGAGGTGAGCGAAATGCAGATTCGCGCCATTCTGGAAGGATCGGCGGAACTGATCAAGGAAGGCAAGAAGGCGTTCCCCGAAATCATGATCCCGGTTGTCTGCGATGTGGCCGAGTTCAGGAATCAGGCGGAGCTGGTGAAAAAGGTTTATCCGGACGTGCTGGCTAAATACGGCCTGAAAAAAATTCCGTACATGGTGGGCACCATGATCGAAATTCCGCGGGCGGCCCTGCTGGCGGACAAGATTGCCGAAGAAGCGGAATTTTTCAGCTTCGGAACGAACGATCTGACCCAGATGACGTACGGCTTCAGCCGTGACGATGTCGGCGCGTTTGTGCCCGGCTATCTGGCCAAGAAAATTATACCGGTTGATCCGTTCCAGATTCTGGATCAGAACGGCGTCGGCCAGTTGATTCGGATGGGCGTGGAGAGAGGACGCAGCTCACGGGCCGGCCTGAAGGTCGGGATTTGCGGCGAGCACGGCGGCGAGCCTTCCAGCGTGATGTTCTGTCACCGCGTGGGTATGGATTATGTCAGCTGTTCGCCCTATCGTATTCCGATAGCGCGCCTGGCTGCCGCTCAGGCTGCGGTTGAAGACAAGCAGAAAAACGCGCCGAAACCGAAGGCAAAAGTCAAGGCCGTTGCCAAACCCAAGGCTAAAGTTAAAGTGAAAGCGAAAAAGTCACGCAAGTAATTAACCATGGAGCGCCGGATTTTCATGTCCGGCGCTCAAGATTAATTGAATAAGGAAAAATTTTTATGGAAATAGCTGTTAAGAACAAAAAATTGCTGAGTTGGGTGAAAGAAATCAAACTGTTGTGCACGCCGAAAAAAGTATATTGGTGCGACGGCTCCAAAAAAGAATACAACACGCTCATGGCGCAAATGGTGAAGAGCGGCATGGCAACAAAACTGAAGAAAAGAAAAAACAGTTTTCTGTTTCGTTCCGATCCGTCGGATGTGGCGCGTGTGGAGAACCGCACCTATATCAGCTATCCTGAGCAGGTTGACGCCGGGCCCACCAATAACTGGGTTGCTCCCGATGAATTGAAGAAGACGATGAAAAATCTTTATAAGGGATGCATGAAGGGACGCACGATGTACGTGATTCCCTTTTCCATGGGTCCGATTGATTCCCCGATTGCCAAAATCGGCATCGAAATTACCGACAGTCCCTACGTCGTCTGCAACATGCACATTATGACCCGCGTGGGTAAGAAAGTGCTCAAGAAACTCGGTGACAAGGGAGATTTTATTCCCTGTATGCACTCCATCGGCGCTCCGCTGGAAAAAGGACAGAAGGACGTTGCCTGGCCCTGCGCGCCGATTGAGAAAAAATATATCAGCCATTTTCCGGATGAGAACCTGATCTGGTCTTACGGTTCCGGCTACGGCGGCAACGCGCTTCTGGGCAAGAAATGTCTGGCGCTGCGCATCGCTTCGGCGATGGCCAAACGCGAAGGCTGGATGGCCGAGCATATGCTGATTCTGAGACTGACCAATCCCAAAGGCAAGCAGTATCATATTGCCGCGGCCTTTCCGTCCGCGTGCGGCAAGACCAATCTGGCCATGTTGCAGCCGACCATCAAAGGCTGGAAATGCGAATGCGTCGGCGATGACATTGCCTGGATGAAAATCGGTCCCGACGGACGTCTTTACGCGATTAATCCGGAAGCCGGATTTTTCGGCGTGGCCCCGGGCACGTCTTACGATTCCAATCCCATGGCAATGGATACCATCAAGAAAAATGTTATTTTTACCAATTGTGCCCTGACCGATAATGGCGATATCTGGTGGGAAGGCATGGACGGCAAGCCTCCCAAACATGCGATTGACTGGAAAGGACGCGATTGGCCGTCAGAGACGAAGGAAGTGGCGGCCCATCCGAATGCGCGTTTTACCGCGCCGGCTTCCCAGTGTCCGGTCATCTGCGCTGATTGGGAAAAACCGGAAGGCGTGCCGATTGATATTTTTGTTTTCGGCGGACGGCGAGCCGGTGTTGTGCCGCTGGTCAACGAAGCCTACAATTTTGACCACGGTGTCTTTCTGGGCGCGACGGCGTCGTCGGAAACGACGGCGGCCAATATCGGCGCGGTGGGCAATTTAAGACGGGATCCTTTTGCGATGCAGCCATTCTGCGGCTACAACATGGGCGATTATTTCCAGCATTGGCTGGATATGGGCGATAAACTCGGCGACAAGGCTCCCCGGATTTTCTATGTGAACTGGTTCAGAAAAACAGCGGACGGCCGCTGGCTCTGGCCGGGATTCGGTGAGAA
>JAGVUJ010000208.1 GCA_019136325.1 Deltaproteobacteria bacterium | reverse complement strand
ATATGGAATCCCTTCCCTACCCAGATCGCGAATTTCTCTGGCGACGTTTTCCACCTCTTGCTTTACATTGGAAACAACAACAACATGCGCACCCTCTTCCGCGAGCAGCAGACTGGTGGATCTGCCGATACCGCTCCCGCCACCCGTTACAACCGCCACTTTATCCTGTAACCTTTTCATAAAACCTCCTCTAATTTTTCTAAAAATTGAACCGATATTGATTCAGAACGATCAAGCCCTTGGAATCGCAGCGCACCTCCTGCAGGAATCATCAACAGCCCCCTGAATAAGCGGGATAATGTAAATGCCCCCTCTTGACAATTGCCGAAAAAGACATTTTAATTGTCATATTCCGCCAGGAGGATAAAACATGAAACAAACGCCCGATATCCACCCTTTGCATCTTTTTTCCGGCAAAACTCTGCCTATGCACCGCTCGGTTAACACGCTTGCCGTCCTGGCCCACTATGCTTCATTGATGGGCATTGAAAAGATTTCTTTGCTGAAAGGCAGCGGCATCAAACCCCGTGATCTGGATGATCCGGATGTACTGGTTACCCCTGATCAGGAAATCTCTGTCATGCGCAATCTCGTCAAACTCGTGCCGGACCCCAAAATCGGATTAATTATCGGCTTGCATTATCATATCGGCGTAATCGGCAAGCTCGGCGCCGCGGTCATCAGCAGCAACTTGTTGCTGGATGCCATAAAACTACTTTTTAAATTTACCGAACTGATGATGACGTACTTTCATTTTGACTTAACAGTCAAAGGGGGTCTTGCCTTTGTCAGGATGGATGAACTCGTCAACGAAAAGGATATCCGCCGTTTTATGTGTGAAAGAGAGCTTGCCTCCATTTACAGGATTTCCAGTGACGTCATCGGAATCCCCGTGCGATACCATGAGATAAAACTTGCTTACCCCAAACCCTCATATGCTTCCTATTACGAAGCATTCTTTCAGTGTCCAGTCGAATTCAATGCCGATAACCACCTCCTCGTCTTTGACAGCAAATATCTCTTTCATCAGCTTCCCATGGCCAATTCTCTCACCCGAAAGATCTACGAAAAAGAGTGCAGGCAACTGTCGCTTCGCATTAAACAACAGGAAACCATCACCAAAAGAATTCATCAGGAAATCATGTTTCATCAGAACGGTCTCCCGAATTTCGATCAACTGGCGCGTTACATGAACATGTCGCCGCGGACGCTCAACCGGCGCTTATCCGAAGAAGGAACATCCTTCAGAGATCTTTTATCCGGCATCCTGAAAAAGAAGGCCATCCATTTGCTTCAAACAAAAACCCTTCCCATAGAACAGATTGCCGCGGAACTCGGCTATAACGATCTGGCAAACTTCTACCGCGCCTTCAAACGCTGGACTGGCCATAATCCTGGTCATTATCGGAAAAAGAAATTGCGTCGTCCTCCAACGAAGGAATAGCTGTGCCCGAAGCGTTTATTCTTCTCTCGCCACGACTTTTATTTTGGCTGCCGGGGCTGTCCGATCAAGGTGGCTGCGACAACCGCCAGTATCGAAGCAGCAAACAGCACCATGACGGAGCCGGCGTATGAACCGCTGGCATCATACATTCGCCCCAATATCATAGATCCGGCACCGAACGCCAAAACCAGAATCAGACCAATAACACCGATAATTTTACTGAAATGTTCCAAACCAAACTTCTTGACCACGATCAGGGGATAGATCGAGGCAATCGAGCCGACTGCCAGGCCGTAAAAAATGACGAATCCCCAGACCAACATACTGGTTTGCGAAAGATACAGGAGAGAAGCCATGCCGAAGACTTGCAGGCCTGCGATAATAATCAGCAGTCCCTTTATAGAAAAACGGTCGGCCGCGGCACCGGAGATTAGCCGTCCAAAAATGCTGACACCGTAAGTCAAACTCCAGAAGGTGCTGGCCTGCAAGACGTCCATGGTTTTCAGCAAGGCTATGGCGTGCTGAGTCATGGCGCCGGATACCATGCCGAAAACAAAAACCACCAGCCCGATCAGAAAAAAAGTAAGGGTACGGATCGCCTGTGTGAAAGTAAAACTAAATCCAGCTGATTTTTCTGCAGACGCTTCAACCGCGGCGGCAACCCCGTCAGGCTGGAGACCCATGTCCTGAGGTTTGTTCCTGACAATAACCAGGATTACGGGCAGCACAATGAGAAGTACCAGAAGTCCGAGGACCCGATAGGTAACGCGCCAGCCAAAGGCATCATTCACCTGGCTTGCCATAAAAACCATCGACATGGCCCCAAAACCGATGCCGGCCATGATGATTCCCGTTGCCATGCCCCGTTTCCTGGTAAACCAATAGGATATCAAAGTTTGATTCGGCACCAGATACGATGACACCAGACCGGTTCCCAGGAAAAAGAACAACACATAATATTGCCAGAGCTTCTCGATGGAACCGAGAAGCAGCAGAGATGTGCCCGATATCGCTGCGCCAAACAAGAGAACTTTTTTGGCACCAAGTTTGGCAACGGCTACACCGACAATTGGACTTAACAGTCCCACCAGAATAGCTGAAATGGTGAACCCCAACGAGATTTGCGTTGTCGTCCAGCCAAAGGTTTTCTGAAGAGGCTCCAGAAAGACCGATACCGTGTAGAATCCTGAACTCACGCCAAGCCAGAGCACAACAAATGATGCTGCGACAACCCACCACCCATAGAAAACCTTCCCATTAGGCACCATGAATTCCTCCTCCTTAGCAACAGCGATATCTCTCGATTTATTTTAAAACAATCAAATACCATGCCAATGAATCTATGCATTTCCACAGATTAAGTAATGTGTGGAAAATCATTAAGTTAAATAAATAAACCTTGACGGTGTCGTTGCAACCGTAATGCAGTAAAGTTGCATTACCGTTGCGTTTTATATTGCATTTATCACAGTACTGACTATATTATTTCAAAGGGACAGTGAGGTAATTTGTGTTAGAAAATCGTCAATACATCAATTATCTCAAATGGTAAAATCTTTAAAGGAAAAGTGTTGCATTGCAGAGGCATACATCTTGCTCCCGTGTTTCACAGATGTCTTATGTGAAACAATGATGAAAGGAAGGCATTCAGATGATGGATGTAACAGAGCAGGAAAAAATATTATCCGATATTGCGTTAGTGCGCAAAGAGTTTCTGTCCACCGGAAAAATAAATAGTACTTTAGTACGTCCGGAAATTAAGGAATCATGGATGCGGTCTCGCGCGCTCGGAATCGATCCCGAAAACGGCTCTTCTCCGACCGTTCTGAGTGAGCAGGAGTTTGCCGCTTTATTATTCAAAAAGAAAAACCTGATCACCATCGCGGTTCCTTTTATGGAAAGACTTTATGAAGTGATCAGCAATTCCGGTTTTAGTGTTGTACTGACGGATGAGCAGGGATTTATCCTGGAAATAGTCGCCACGCCTGATCTCATAGAATCTGTTGCCGAGACAAAAGTCAATTACCGGCCGGGCGTACGCTGGCGGGAAGAAGATGTCGGCACCAACGGCATCGATCTGGTTTTAAGATTGAAAAAGCCCTACCAGATTTCAGGCGCGGAACATTATGCCGCCACGCATCATCCGGTATCCTGCATCGGCGCCCCGATTTTCAATGCCAACGGTCAGCTCACCGGCACATTGACGGCCAGCGGTTATTTCCAGGCCATACAAAAACATACGCTGGCCATGATTATGGCTGCCGTAGAAGTCGTCAGTGATGAGATTATGCTCAGGGAGAGCAACAGACAGCTAACCATTACCAACAACCGGTTGACGAATGTGTTGATGAGCATGTCCGACGGCGTGATCGTCACGGACAATGCCGGGGCGATTCAGCAGATAAATCCGGCGGCAAAAGAAATGCTGGGGGATGCCGTCGTGATCGACGATCATCCGGTCATATCGGATTTTTACGATGACGGTCTGGGGTACCGAAACGATGTTCTGGAGCAAGGGCAATCATACAGTGACAGGGAAGTGGCCATTAAGTCCAGGAGCCACACAACGCATATTCTGGCAACCGCCAATCCCATAAAGGATGAACAGGAACAAATTGTGGGTGGCATCATCGTACTGACCCCCGCGGCAAAACTTCAGAAACTGATTAAACGTTATGCATCGACTTCCGCCAGATTTCATTTCAAAGACATCGTCGGCAGGAGCATATCCATGCGGGCGGCGTTGGACCTGGCGGAAAGGGCTTCCCGAAAATCCAACACCATCCTGCTGGAGGGAGAAAGCGGAACCGGCAAAGAGATTTTCGCGCAGGCGATTCATAACAACAGCAGCCGGAGAAAGGGTCCTTTTGTCGCCATTAACTGTGGCGCTCTGCCCCGCGAGCTCATTTCGAGCGAGCTGTTCGGTTACATGGAAGGAACCTTTACCGGCGCCAAAAAAGAAGGCCGGCCGGGCAAATTCGAGCTGGCCAGCGGTGGAACCATTTTTCTGGATGAAGTGGCCGAAATGCCTCTTGAACAACAGGTGAACCTGCTTCGTGTCCTTCAGGAAAGAGCCATCACGAGAATCGGCAGCATCAAAGAAATTCCGATCGACGTGATGATTATTTGCGCGACCAATAAAGATCTCAAATTGGAGGTCATGAGAAATAATTTCCGACAGGATCTTTATTACCGCCTCAATGTGATCTCCGTCAAGATACCGCCGCTACGGGAACGTCTGGAAGATATCCCTCTGCTGGTGGATTTTTTTATTGCATCCATGAGCAATCCGGGCGCAAAGTCAAGGATCTCAGTGGCTCCGGAAGTGATTGAATGCTTTAGTCAATACAACTGGCCCGGCAATGTTCGCGAGCTGCAAAATGTCATAGAGAAAATGCTGCTCTATTGCGACGGAGAGATCCTGGGTCTGGAGCGCCTGCCGGCAGGCATTCCCCTGCATCACGCAACAATATCCTTCGATCAGGGCGCGACAGAAACGCAACCGAACTTCCTCCATTCGGCGAGGAAAAAAAAGCGGGAAAAAATGCATGAAGAGGAACGGCAAAAACTCCTTTTGCTCTTATCCCGGTCGGGAGGCAACATCAGTTCCATGGCGAAAGAACTGGGCGTCAACCGATGCACGGTCTATAGAAAGATGAAGCGATACAACATGATCTTGTGATGAGTAGATCTTCAAACCTCAATCCCAAGGCGCTTTAATGATTTAAGATCGGGTCCGGCGGTCCGGGGATCATATTTTCTGATCCGGTAATATTTCTTCACCATGGGTTCGATCGGCACTACGGCCGCCACGGGATATTTGGTGACTGCCTCTTTCGTAAACCGGTCCGGCAGTGTATCCTCGGAAGGCTTCTGCCCCATCTGCACATTCATATAGCGCTCCAGTTTGTTGATCCGTTCGCCCGCTTTCTTGAACTGCCACTGATTCATGGGCAAACCCGTGATGGCGGAAAAGAAGTCGGAGTATGCACTCCAGTTCATCAGCATCTGAGACATTCTCGGGTTCACAATGGTTGCCACGTTCAAAACCGCCTTGGGAAGATACTTGGGAATCACCGGTTCCGTTAAAATGGAAAAGGCAGTGAATAAACATGTCTGGAGCGAGTTGATACCCGCAAAAAGATCTTCACAAAAGACCACCCAGGAAGCCTTGCCCAGCTTCGTCTGCGACGGCATGTACCCCATGAGCACTTCCAGCCCCACGAGGTACGACCCGAGGTGGCAGCCGCCTTTGTTGTGCACCGCGTAAGAAAGACCGTGCCCCCAGCAGGCCCGGGGATCGTAAGCGGCAATCTCCATGCCCTTGGCGTGGATGGCAAAATCCTTTCCGCCGTATTTCTCGCTTAGTCGCTTTGATCCTTCCGCCAGTTCCGCGCCTTCATTGCGTCTGTAGGCAATGTCCTCCAAAATGCGGCTGATGTTGTCGTGATTGCCAAAGGAAAGTTCGGTTTTCCGCAGGCCTTTTTCACCTGCTTCCATGGCCCAGGCAATTGTCCCGCCCGCCGAAATGGTGTCCATCCCCATTTCATTCATGATGTCGTTCCAGACAGCGATCTTGTCCGTGTCATAATTCTCGATGTTGCTGCCGAAGAGTCCCGTGGTTTCGTACTCGGGAATCTGTCGCATCCTTCCGTCGGGAAACATTCCTTTGTGCCCGCATAACACCGAGCAGTAGCGGCAGGTGGAATGGCGGGTTTTGTACTTTTCCGCCATCGCCTCCCCCGTGATGGCCTCGGTCTTCGGACTATAGCGGTCCCTGAAGTTCCGCACCGGGGAGTAACCGCTTTCGATGCCGTAACGCGTGTTCATGTTGGTCCCGTATGCTTTGTAGCCTTTCGTAAAGGGACTGCGCAGAATATGCACCTTGGCTTTCTTTAAAGTCTTGTCAAACTTCTCCTGATTTACGGGAAGAAAACGGTATTCCTTGCCCCGGGCCACAATGGCTTTGAGATTCTTGGAGCCCATTACGGCGCCCACTCCGCCGCGACCGGCAAAACGGTGGCCGGAACAGATGTTGGCATAGAGAACTTTGTTTTCCCCCGCCGGCCCGATGACAGCCGCCCCTTCTTTTGGTGTCATCTTCAGACTTTCCTGCGTATGATGAGTGCCCGCACCCCAGAGGTCGCCCGCTTCTTCAAAGATGACATCCTTGTCATCAAAACGGAGCACTACCGGCTTTTCCGCCCGGCCGGAAATAATGACACCGTCCCAACCCGCGGTTTTGCATGCTTCGCCAAAAGGGCCGCCGCAGGAAGACGCCACCATGTAACCGGTCAGTGGGGATTTTGTGATCACTTCAAACCGTGCGGAACAGGGCGCACCGGTAGTAAGCAGCACGCCGTTGGCAAAGATGAGCAGATTTTCCGGACCCAATGGATCAACTCTTTTCAGTTTAGCCTTGAGCCGGTCATAAAAGATCTTGATGCCCAGTCCCTTGCCGCCCAGGTAATTTCTTAAATCGTCCTGCGTCGCCTCATGGACTTTCCAGGTCCTGTCCGTCAGGTTGATGTCGAGGTATTTGTTGCTCGTTCCCAGGATTTCTTTCATGATGCGCTCCCCATGGTAATCGCGTCGAACAGACAGTTATCTTTGCACCAGCCGCAGGACACGCATTTGTTCGGTTGTGCGAGCACCGCATGATTTTTCGCCAGTGGAAGTTTTTCATCGACCATGGCCAACGCATGAACCGGACATACCGCGACGCAGTTTTCACAGGCCGCGCACAGGTCCTTGCTGATCATCGGCCGGGGCCATTCCGATTTCTTCATTTTCGCCACCGTCTGCCCCTTGTCGTCCAACACCGCCGATGCCGCGCAGATCCTTCCGCAGGCGCCGCATTCGATGCATAAGGCTCCGCTGATCGTATGCTGCTGTTTTTTTTCGCCGGTAATTGCGTGAACCGGACAAAGCTTCGAACATGCCCCACATCCGTTGCACAATTCGGATATTGTATAACTCATCAAAACCTCCGTTGCCCGTTCAACGCATTCTTACGGCAGCACCATCCGACAGACATTATTTTTCCTTGAAAAGCATGTTTTATGCCAGTGACCGATTGTGTAATGAACCCGAAGGTCAGACAGACTTGAAATGTTGCAACAGTCGGATAAGTCGCCCAATTGAATTTTGTTCATTCGACCGTGTTGGAACGATCATACAACCATCCATGCCTCTACGTCAAATATTTTTCGCAACAAGGCAGCAACAGCCATGCACTGTGTAGGGATAGCACTTCCTTATATGTAAATAAACTTGTTTGTCTCCAGATAGGTTCCCGTTGTGTTGTCAAAAGCGAAGTCGTGCCCGGGAACGATGATCCCTTGAAATTCGGAAAGTCTTTTAGCGTTGCGCCGAAACAGTTCTTCATCAAGATTGAGACCGGGCGGCGTGGGCATTTGCCACAGATCACGATGATACAGGGCGTCGCCAGCCACCAGAACATTTGTCCGTCCCGTCAGCATTATCGCCCGGTCGTCTATGGAATGACCCGCTACCGATAACAAACTGACAGATGAAGGGAGAGGGGGAAGATTTTCCAGAAATTCTATTTGAACAGGATCCCCCAATAAGTCCGATACCCGATACAACGCCCTCATTTTTCGCAACTCCCGGTTCAGTACATTCTCCGAAACAACAGCATCCCCCCCGTGTTCGCAAGATAGCCCTTCCATGGATTGATGATAGGCAAGTTCTCTGCGGCTGATGATAATGCGGGCATTCTTGAAGTGACGGTTCCCGCCGATATGATCAGGGTGAAGATGCGTGTTGAACACGAAACTGAAATCCGATGGTTTCAATCCCATCTCGTCCAGTTGCTCAAGAAGATCAGGGTTATCTGCCATTCCAGTATCAATAATCGCCAGGGAGTCATCGTCTAACTCCACGATTGCGGAGGTCACAGGCACGCCCCGGACAATGAAATTGTCAATATTGTTCATGACGGTAACAAGAATTGCGATACGCACGCGATTATCCTTACGTTTCCCGAGTCTCTTTTTGTATCAATTCTCCATCACTACGGCGATTTTACCGATGGAGTGCCAACTTTCGATTTTCCAAGAGGGTCCCCGATACTGTAAAGTCCATACGTATGTCTTGTGAACCGGGGCATGCAGAGCCTGTCTTCGTATGCAACGAGAACGGATATGTCGGACATTTTCGAGCCGTCATGCATCGTACAGTAAAGAGGTGTTGCGCCATCCTTGCTCAGAATCATAATACCGGTTTGGTTGCCGCCGCCGGCAAGTACACTTTGAGGCAGACGGAGCACAAACTGTCTCAGCCATGGATACGCAAATAACTTGTTAGCCAGTGATGTCCGTTTTTTCAAAAGACCGATCAGGATGTTCCCATTCTGATCGCGATCAAGACCGTCCGGCATACCGGGCAGATCTTTCAGCACGACTTCGTCCCTGCCGGCCTTGTCGCCGGTGAGATAAAACCGGAGAATATCGAACTTGATCGTCTCGGTGATCAGCACCGAGGATTCAACCTTGCTGTCCCTGTCGTATTCGAGCAGAACGCCATCAACAAATGAGTATCCCTGCCCGATAAGACTGACGACTCCGGTCTCCATGTCGAGGCGCCACAGCAGGCCATTTTCGCCAAGCGATATGGCTTCGGCAACGGCGCCGCCGCCCATGGAAGCGCCTTTGTAGGCAAACGGCTCGCTCCAGTAGATGCGCCTGCCGTCGCGGCTGATGGCCAGATCGTTGCAGAATTTGGCCGGCCGGCTGTTTTGATCATTCATCGCGCTCTGCTTCAAGCTGACCTCGCCTTTGGCATAGACCATTCCCAGATTACCCTGAGGAGCGGCAAAGGTTTTGGGAACATTCGGCACGCGGTCGGCGACTGCGGTGATCTGTCTGGTCTCCAGGTTGAGCTTGTATATTCCGACTTTCTCATTTTCCGGATAAGTCTCGCCATAAAGATAGGAAGCGCAAAAATAAAGGGTGTTGATGTCGTTTGGATCCTGAACGGCGCCGGAAGCCATAAGGGGCGCATCCACAAACTTTTCGGCTTTCATGGTTTTGAGATCAATTTTCCAGATCCACCCGTCCATGCCCGTCGCAAACGCCCTTCCCTTTTCCTTCTGGAAAATCAAATCGTCATGTCCCGGCAGTTCAGGAACTTCTATGGTCATCCTTGTCGCCAGGATGTCATTTTTATCGGTAACCTTAACGATGCCTTGAGGAATTTCCCCCATGACATATTTAGGGGATACCTTTATATAATCCGGCGGCGCGGCAGCAACCCACCATACTGCAAATGCAATGACAATGATGCCGACGACGATCCAACCTGTGTGCTTTTTCCTCCCGGCAGTTTTCTGATCATTGGACATGAGTATTCCCTCCTGAGAATTTTTTAATAGTTTTGTGAACCTTCCAGCCCCGGCAACCTTACAATTTGATCTGCTTAGCGCCCCCGGTAAACGTGCCGGCCCAGGTCAGAAAAGCGTTGCGGTAAACCGTGATTTTATCGAACATCTTGGTTTGCTGAAGCTCTACGATATTGCCGTAACGGGACTTCGGCGGCCTAAGATAGGCGTAACGGGTGACAACACTTTTATTACCCATCATGCCATTTTGCACCAGCTCAAATCCTATCGATTGATAGTCCTTAACAGCTTGATCCAGATTGCTGACAAAATAACTCACGTGATGCAGGCCGGGGCCGTTTTCCCGAAGGAAATTGACATAAATATTTTCCTGCGCCGTAGAAGTGATCAGCTCAATCTCCAAGCTGCCGGAATAACCGATGACGACGTCAAAACCTTCATCTTTGATCTTTTTCCCCTTGTAATAAATCGCATCTTTCATCTCGTTGGCGGCATGATACCATCTCTTGATGTGATAGATTTTGGAGTAATCGCGAATCGCCTGCTCCATATTCTCCACGATGAAACCCAATTGATTGATGCGTGGATACTTACAACCAAACATAATGTCACCTCCTGATGGATTTGTTCTCTAAGCGTAACTGCGTCCGGCCATGCTGCAGCATTGCTCGGCAAAGACAGGATTCAGTCCGCGACTGCATGCGTAATCGATGGCTGCATCACTCGGAAAAGCGATGCCGTTGAACCCGTAATCAATCGCCATCTTCTCCACCTGACGTTTATACTCTCCGGGCGGCCTGGCACATCCGAGGCTCAAAAACACATCTGGATTTGTTACCCGCGCAGCTAAAAACACCTCTTTGACAGAGGCAAGATCAGGGGGACTGACATCGCACATGCCGGTTTCCGCCGTCGGTCGGAGCACGACCAGAACCAGATGATCTGGTTTTACTTCCCGGATCATCCGCAGAGCTTCATATTCGCCAAGGATCCGTCCAAAATGAAGGCCGACAACGATATGCGGCGCGCAATCGAGTCCGGCCTCGCGGCAAACCATCAGGGAGCGCAGATAGTCATCCGGCGTGCAATTCAGATGATATACGTCGCGAATGGTTTGTTCATGACCGATGACATCCATCAATACCTGGTCAACGCCGCAATCCTTCAGCTTCATGGCCGTATCTTTGCGCAGAAGACCGGTATGAGCCAGAACGTTCAGGCCGCGTTTGCGCGCATATTCCATCGCTTTGGTAAAACCGTCCAGAGGGACAAAGCCCCTGCTATCCGCGCCGCCGCTTACCAGAATACCGCGACAGCCGCGCTCAATCAAACGATCCACCGTATCGCACAATTTCTCCGGTGTCTCGGCCGGCAACATTCTCTGCAGAAGTCCGGCATTACAATGTTCGCAACGCAGGGCGCAGGTCTGGCCGGTAATGCTCACATTGGCAAAAGAATAGGGCCTGTTTTTAAAACATCGGCTTTCATAATGTTTGCTTCCCGGCGCGGAAAACCAGATGGCAGAACCATGATGACGCCCTATAGTCCAGGCTTCCCCGCTCTGATCTTCTTTGAGGAATTCGTTGTGCACTGCGTTACCTCATCTGACGACGAATCATTGCGATGTCTTCCTCGCCGGGAGAAAACGGGTAGTTGCGCATAGGCTCGCTCGCCCGCTCGTTGCCAAACGGCCTGTTACAGGCCAGGAGTCCGTCGTTTCCGGGACAGCCGGATGTCATAAAAGGCGTTCCCATCGCAAGATACGGTTCGATATCCACTCCGAAATCCGTGACATCTCCCGATGAGGAAAAACGCATCGAATCGGCGGAGACAATATTTTCGTTGATCAGGTAGCGCGCAAGCTGAATGTGGCGGTACTGTTTCAGCGCAGGTTGAGGATGGGTCTCCAGAAGACTCCCGCTCTCCGGGAAAAAGGAAAAGAGGTGAGTAGCAACTTTCATTTTATTTGCCCGATCAATGAAGTCAATCATCTGCAGCTCCGTCTCGCCCAATCCGACGATCAGGTGAACGCCAACCATGTACGCTCCGAATACACTGACAGCATCCTCCAAACTCTGCATGAACACTTCCAATTTGTGCGGCCCACCCACTCCAATTCCCCGATGCTTCTCAAACAGCTCGGGCGTGACGGCGTCAATGGCGATGCCGATCCGGTCTGCTCCGGCACGGTGGATTTTCTCGAGATCACTCTTGCCGTCCATCACCGTTGGAGAAAGCAAACCGCTCACCGGAAGGCCGGTTTTCTCCCTCACGCCGGAAATGATCGCGCACGCGTCATCCAGAGCGCGGCGATGCGTCACCATGGACACGCAGACCCTCCTGAAAGGATGGGGACGGGTTTGCACCCGGGAAATGATTTCACTCAGGGAATAAGTCGGCCACTTCACGCGGATAAATGTGGCCTGCGCCTCCCTGTTTCGATTTCTGGCCAGCCCGCAGTAGCTGCAGGATGCCTTGCATCCGTCTGCATACGTTTCCAGCAGATTGAGGCAACCACATTGAGCATTCCTCTGAAATTTGCCCGGCATCAATCCCATGGCCATTGCCCCGGCCAGACTGGTTTGTACAAATTCGGGAGATTCCCCGTTTATCTGCTTGTTCGGAAGATTTTGTTCCGTTTTCATTTTCATAGACTCCTTGCGCTACACCGTGTCCTGCAGGGCCGCTCCTGATATGGCCCGGCATAACGCCTCACCCATATCGTCGGCTGAAACCCCCGGAATCTGAATGCTTTGCGTCTTGAAGAAGAGACGGACATTCTCATAAACATCAGACTCCACACTTGACGTGTTCCTCAAAAACGCCTCCAGATCCAGAATGACCCGCTCCGGATAGGCGAAAAAATCTCCGGTAATGAAGACACTTTTAATCCGTCCGCGGTTTGAATCCAGAAGCGCCGAAATCCGGATCAGACCGCCCGGCGCTTTGTAGTCGCTGATTTTCAAGGCGCTGTCCTGGGCCGGGATTCTTCCGCCACGTATCCACTCCTCGGACTGGAAACGGACGATCTCCTGATCAAACAGCACCGATTCCTGATCGTTTAACGACCCGGGATGGAAGGTCACCCCGAATACTTCGCTGAAGCCAGCCAGCATATTTTTTTTGACGATTTGCAGATCCGGCATGTACCCCAGCTCTTCGCGCAGGCTGGTCACACGCTGCCGGAAGGACTTGATCTGCTTATCTTCCAGTTTTTTGATGGGTAGTTTGAGACATTGGATCATGGTATCCACGTCAAAATCAACCAGAAGACTTCCGTGATAAAGAAACGCGCCGGCCAGCTCCGTCCCGCCCGTTCCGGATATCTTGCGGCCATTCACTTCGATATCGTTTTTCGGACGATAGCTGGCTTTCACCCCGAGTCCAGCCAAACCGATCACAACGCTTTCACACATACGTGCATACATTTCGTCGAGCCCAACGGGAATGCCGGGCGTGTTCTTCGCTGCGAAAATGGCCCAGCCCAGCGTTCCTTCATGCATATAAATCGTGCCGCCGCCGGTGATGCGCCGGTTGATCTCAATCCCATGATCTCGGCAGTATGCCTCCTCCACTTCCAGTTCAACAGACTGGTGGTATCCCACCAGAGCACAGGGAGTGAACTCCAGGAAGAGCAGCGTATCCGGCGCCCATCCTTTGCTGCGCGACGTCAGGAGAACCCGGTCGATGGCCATATTTCCCGCCGCCGACATCTTTCTTGAATCCAGCAATCTCCAGACATTCATGGATGGTGTCTCCTATGCCGCATTTTTGACCTGTTCTTTGATCAATTCCGCATAAGCTGTGCAATCCAGCAAGGAACAGCTTTCATCGCCTGATTCCAGCTCGACTCTCATCAGCCAGCCCGCCCCGTAAGGATCCGCCTGTATTTGCCGCGGATTCTCGACCGCCGCGGAATTGCTTTCGAGGATGCGTCCGCTGACGGGCGCAATGAGACTTCCGACCCACTTCCCGGATTCCACGGACCCGCAGCCTTCGCCTTTTAGAATCGGGGCGCCCTCTTGTCCGAGTTCAATGTAAAGAATGTCGCCGATCACCCACTGCCCGTAATCTGAAAGCCCGATTAAAGCCTGCCGGTCTTTGATTTCAATCCAGAAATTATTACTGTCGTATTTCAGCTCTTCTTTGATCTGCCAATTTTCAATCTGCATATAACACCTCAACTTTCCCGTCCCGTATCAATTGCGGGATCTTCGTCCCCTCTCCTGTTTCGGATTCCTGCAGAAACAATCCCTCTGTAATCTTGATTCGCCTGAGCCGCGAGCGGCGTCCCGGCATGCTCAGCCACTCGTC
>JAGVUJ010000358.1 GCA_019136325.1 Deltaproteobacteria bacterium | reverse complement strand
TCGTTCCGGCCCGATGATGCGGACGTTGTTGACCCGGCCGCGGGGCCCGACGAGATCGACGGTTTCGTTGGCGGCAAATTCGCTGTCAATGTAGAGGGGCGATTTGGATGTCAGGACATGTCCCGGTCCGAACAGCGCTTCCACATCCGATTTGCTTAAATGCGCGTGGCGCACGGAGACCGAAACGCGGATGGGACGCCGGTCCGTTGCCAGCAGGTGATGTTTGATGGAGCTTGTATAATCCAGCGCACGGGCGCACTGCCTGGCGATCATCAGTTCCTCGTCCGTCGCGATGACCAGAATCTGGGTGTTCGCGTAACGTGCGCTGATATCGCAAACCGGTTTTTCGGCATGGACTTCGCAACGGTCATTGCGGACTTTATCGATGGCAAACCCCAGTTTTTCCAACCCCTGCACACAGCGGGAACGGATGCTGCGGTTGTTCTCACCGATACCGCCGGTGAAAATCAGCGCGTCGGCTCCGCCCAGAACGCCGTGATAGGCCCCGATGTATTTCTTAATGCGGTAACAGAAGGCTTTAATGGCCAGAAGCGCGTGGGCGTTGTCGGCATCCGCGGCGGCAATAATTTCCCGCATATCGGAACTCACGCCGGAAATGCCCAGCAGGCCACTCTGATTGTTTAATATTTTGTCCAGTTCATCGAGGCCCAGATGGTGTTGCCGCATCAGATAGGGGATGACGCCCGGATCAAGATCGCCGACGCGCGTTCCCATGATCAACCCCTCCAGCGGACTGAAGCCCATGCTGGTATCGATGGAATGTCCCCGCTGAATGGCGCAGACGCTGGCCCCGTTGCCGAGGTGGCAGGAAATGAGATTCAGACGTCTCATCGGGGTCTCCAGGTACTCGGCAGCCTTTGAGGCGACATATTCATGCGAGTTTCCGTGAAAGCCGAATTTCCTTACGCCGGCGGTAAAAAATTCATGCGGCAGGCCGTAAATTGCGGCTTCATCCGGAATGGCGCTGTGAAACGAGGTGTCGAAAACGGCCACATGCGGGACATCCGGCAGTGCCTTTTGGCAGGCCTCGATGCCGGCCAGCATGGCGGGATGATGCAGCGGCATGAGGGGAATGAGCCGCCGGATTTCGTCAATCACGTTCTGATCAATGACCACGGGGCCGCGATACAGTGAACCGCCGTGACCGATGCGATGCGCCACGGCGCTGATTTCGCTCAGAGTCTTGACCGGCGTATCCGGCATACCGGTGATCGCCTTCAGGACAAAGTCCAGCGCGGCCCGGTGATCCGGCGCTTCAATTTTCATCAGATGTTTTTTGTCGCCGCAGGCGCAGGCATGATCCGCCTCTTCCGCGCCGATGCGCGATACCGCGCCGCTCATGAGCGATTTTTCGGTGTCGAGATCGAAAAGTTCATATTTTAACGATGAACTGCCGCTGTTTATGACAAGAACTTTCATGGTCAATCCTCGTGCCGGGGTTGGGTTAAGGGTTCTTTTCCAAAAAAGGTCGGGGACACGGCGCGCTTTGTTTTCCGCATGAAAATGACTTTCAAAAAGTATAGGTAAAGCGAAAAGGCCTGTCAATGAAAATCCATGCCTCGTCTTCATGGTTTTCCGAACGGTTCGGATCAAAATAAAAAATAACTGAACTCCGGCAAAACATGTGCTACAAATAGCAGGTGACTTTCCGCTTGTTTGAAAATGCAAACACGGGAAGGCTGTGATTCCCTGATGAAAAGAATGGAGGCATCGGCTTTTGCTGCCCGATATCAAAACCGTCGAATTATTCCGCATGGGTTCTCTGCATATCAGCCCTTTTGGTGTGCTGGCCGCCACCGGTATTCTGGCCGGCCGGGCGCTGGCGCTGCATCGGGCGAAGCAGGCGGGAATTCCCAGGGAAGATATGGACGACGCCCTGCTCTATACGTTGCTTTCGGCATTCTTTTTTGCGCACATTGCCGAAGCTGTTTTTTATCATCCCGATCAGATTGTCCGGCAGGGGCCTGTCTATTTGCTGAAGTTCTGGCAGGGGCTCAGTTCTTTCGGAGGTTTTTTCGGCGGGCTCTTCGGTTTTATGTTTTTCGTTTATCAAAGGAAAATTCGCTCGCCCCTGCTTTACGCCGAGTGCATCCTTCAAGGACTGGTCCTGGGATGGGTTTTCGGCAGACTCGGCTGCACGATTATTTTTGATCATCCCGGCATATTAAGCGATTTTTTTCTGGCGTTTCAACAGCCGGGCGGTTCGCGGCATAATCTCGGATTTTATGAATTCCTGTTTACTCTGCTTGTCCTTTTTCCTGCGACGCTTGTTCTTCACCGCCTGGGGGCCAGGCCGGGAAGCTATTCCGCCGCGGTATTGGTTCTCTATACGCCGATAAGATTCTTCCTGGATTTTCTCCGTCTTGATGCCGCACAAAACGGGGATGTCCGGTATGGGGGGCTCACACCCGGACAATATGGAAGCATTATCCTGTTTGTGCTGGGAGTGGCTATTGCGTATCGACTGCTCACATCTTCGCCGCCGCATCCCGAAATTATTCAACCGGAAAAGAAGAAGAAAAAGAAAAATAAAGAGCGATAGAAAGAAACGCCACGTCAAAAAACAGCGCATCACACAGAATATTTTTGCATAGATCTTTATCGGTGTGATTGTCTGGCGGCAAGTTTGATAATCAGATCAGAAGGTGTTCGCGTAAGCCGTCCGTTGCTGATGCGGTGCCAGAACAGAAGAGACTTGGCCATCAAACCGGGCACGAAGAGAAATTTCCTTCCTTTGATGCCGCGGACAATGGCCTTTGCCGCCTGTTCCGGTGTCAGCAGACCGGCAAGATTCTTTACGATCCGCGCCTCGGGCGGAAGCGTCTTTGCTTCTTCTTCGATAAAAGGTGTTTTAACTTCCGGGGGACAGATGAGCGTCACGTTAATATTAAAACGCTTGAGTTCGCTGCGCAGGCATTCCGAAAATCCCACAATGGCATATTTGCTTGTGCAGTACAGAGAATAACCGTACATGCCGATCAGTCCGGCCACGGATGCAATATTAACGATGTGCCCGCCGCCCTTTTGTTTCATGAAAGGCAAAATGGCGCTGACGGTGTTTCTGGTGCCGTACACATTGATTTTGAGTAATCTGTCGAATTGTTCGTAGGAAATATTTTCAAAATAATCTCCGGAACCGACACCGGCGCTGTTGATTAAAATATCGGGAACGCCGAATTTTTCGACAGCCGTTTTGATTTTTTGTTGAACGTCGGTATTGTCTGCCACATCCATGGAAACGGCGTTGACGCCCTGCGAAGCATCCGTGTGCGTTTTAATGGATCTGCATGCCTCATCAAGCATCTTCTGTCCCCTGGCAAACAAAACGAGACGGCATCCCTGTGCCGCCAGCAGGTTGGCTGTTGCCAGGCCGATTCCGCTGGACCCTCCGGTAATAAAAGCAAGTTTGTTGGAAAAGTAAGCCATAATATTCTCCTGATGAGACCCAGGCTTCCGCAACAAATAACCTAACGGTTGCTATCAGTCTGTGGAAGCCAGTCGGTCGAATGATTCCCCGGGCGTGCTCAGGGATTTAACGTTTCGTGATGTTCATCAATTCTTTTAATATGTATTCTCTGGTGCGCTGTAAACCTTCCGCATAAGAAATCCGCGGATTGTATTTCAGTTCATTTTTGACTCTGTCGTTGGGAATGTGGTTGTCAGACCCGATAAGATTAAGCGCTTCGCGAGTGATCAACGGGCGTTTTTCAATACCGAAAAATTTCCATAACGCTTCCAGAAAAACGGCGCCGCAGGAAGCGATCGGGCGGGGGATCGATTGCGGACTTTTTGCACCGATTATTCCGGCAATATCGCTGAAATACTGTTTCCAGGTCACGTTCAACCCGTCGCTGGCGTTGTATGCCCTGCCTGTGGCAACATCCGCGGAGGCGGCCAGAATCAGAATGTCGGCCACATTGTCCACATAAGCAAGCCCGGCATTCATGTTGCCTCCCGAAATAAGACCGGGCGATCCGCTTTGCAGAACATGGATCACGTCATGAAGCCACGGACCCGAACGCGGACCATAGACGTTGGCCGGACGAACGATACTCAATCGCAAACCTTTGTTATGGTAATATTCCCAGGCCAGCGTTTCCTGCGCCTGCTTGGTTCGGCTGTAGGGACCGAATGTTTTGCCGTAACCGGTTTCTTCGGCGCAGGACTGTTTGGGGATATTGTCACCGTACACCACGATGCTGGATGCAAGCGCGACGCGGGCCTCATTTTGAACGGCCTGTTCAAAGACAAGTCGGCTCCCGTCGACGGTGAATTCCCAATACTTTTTTTCATTGCCCCAGTCCGACACGACAGCCGCCAGATGGATAATCGTTTTCACGCCGTGGACTGCTTCTGCCACGGCCGTCGGATCGGAAATGCTGCCGCGCGTGATGTCAATCCTTTCAGCCCATTCCGATGGTGTCGTTTCGCCGGGGAGCATCAGGGCTTTTACGGCGACATTTTCCTGGAGCAGTTTATGTACGATCCGGCTGCCGATGAATCCCGTGGCTCCGGTTACCAGAACCGGTTGCATGATTTTAGAGCTCATGTTCCTCCTGCTGGTGTGTCACCGTTTAATAACAGTTTATTCCCGCTTCGGTAAAAATGCTTTGGCATCTTTCCAAAACCGTTTTTTCTGTAAATGACGTCATGGTTTTGTTGTTGTGATACGGATTCTCCACGCCGACTTTATCGCTTTTTTCGTGCCATAACGGATTATAAGCCAGCAGAGCGGCTTCAGGAACAGTTAGGTTTTTCAGGAAAGACGCAATTCCCCTGATATTAATTTCCGTATCTGTCATATCGGGAATAAGGGGTGTTCGTGGAAGAAGAATCTTTCCGTCATTGGCTGCCTTCCTGAAAAGCTGTATGAAGTTATCCAGAATTTTTTCGTTGGATACACCGCAGAATTTTTTATGAGCCGTGCTGTCGATAATCTTTATGTCGAAATAAACAGCGTCCAGATACGGGTAGAGCATATCCATAAATTTATGGATGTCAAAAAGACCGCAGGTTTCCAGAAGGGTATGAATGTTGTTTTGTTTGAGCGATTTCAAAAGCTGTGACGTGAAATCCATAAATAGAGTGGGTTCGCCTCCGGAAAGCGTTACGCCGCCGCCTGATGTGTCGAAGAAAGGTTTGTCCGGCAGAATTTTCTTCACGATTTCCTCAATCGACATTTTCTTCCCGACCCTGTCCAGCGCTCCGGACGGGCAGGCGTCAACACACAAAAAGCATAGATCGCATTTGCTTCTGTCAACGTAAAAGCGGTTGTTGCGGGAAAGCGCGTTTTTCGGACAAACGTCCCGGCAGGAGCCGCAGTCAATGCATGTTTTGGCGTCGAAAGATATTTCCACGAAGGGTTTTTTACTTTCCGGGTTGTGACACCATACGCAGGAGAGAGGACATCCTTTGTAGAAAACCACAGAACGGATGCCCGGCCCGTCATCAAGGCTGTTGCCTTTGATTTCCAGAATAAAAGGATGTCTTGTTTCTTCCTGGGTCATGTATGCTTATTCCTGCATTAAATACCAAACTCGGCGCGCTCGATGAGCTCTATCTGCATCTCTTTATTCAGCGTCACAAAGTACGCGTTATATCCGGAGATGCGGACAAGAAGATTCTGATAATTCTCCGGATGGTCCATAGCGTCCCGGAGTGTTTTTGACGATACGACATTGAGCTGTATCTGCATGCCGCCGAGGTCGCTGTACGCCTTCACATAGGAATAAATATTGTCAACAGTTTGTTGATGCGTTTCCTGTGCGACAGGCACGACCTTCACGTTAAAAGCGATATTGTTATTCATGTTTTCCGGTTTCAGCTTGGCAACATCCCGGATGTTATCCAGGATGCTTTTGGAGGCGTGCGGCTCGGGAGTGAGTCCGGGCGTGAAGGCTTTGCCGGCCAGTCTCCCCGACGGAAGCGCGCCGGTAAGGGTGCCGAATGCGACATGATTGGACATTGACCAGAATCCGGCCGTATAGGGACCGCCGCGATAATTGGTGTGCTCCCGGAAAATATCATGGGCAAGACGGGTTACCCGGTTGGCGGTGGCCAGCGCTTCCTCGTTGCCGGAGCCGAAAAGCGACACTTTGTTCTTGATCAGAGCCAGCAGTGCAGGACTGTTTTGAAAGTTGCTGTTGATGGCGTCAAGCAGTTCGCTGAAGGAGACCTTCTTTTCTTCAAAGACCAGTTTTTTAATGGCCATCAACGAGTCGGTAATATCGGCAAGGCCGATGCACGCCGTCCCCGACGAATTATAGAGCGCGCCGCCTTTGGTCACGTCTTTTCCTTTTTTCAACGGGCCCTCGATCAGAGCCGAAATGAAAGGAGTCGGGCGGATGGCCTGATGAGCTTCACCCAACAGGTTGTTGTATTCACAGGTTTGGTCGGCCAGAAAACGAAGCTGAGTGGCAAAAGCGTTAAAGAAGGATTCGTAGTCTTGAAAATCACCGGATTTGATATTTCCGGTTTTCGGTCCCAGGTCCCAGCGCATCAAGGGATGTCTGCCGTTGTTGAGCGCCATCTCGAGCGCTGCCACCATGTTGAACATCATGCAGTTGGTGTGACCGATATGACGTCCGGAAAGTGTCGGCTCCACACAACCGGTTGCCGACCAGTCGCGCAAATGTTCCGGCGGATAGTTGAATTCGGCAAGCGATTCCATAACCGCTTCGTCATTATGAATCGAAGGCGTGGCGGTTGTATTGACATTGACTTCGCATAAGCGCTTTAAATAGGTGGCGCTGTTTTTTGTACGGTTGTACCGGGCGTTGACATTGGGATCGCGGATGGAGAGCATCTCTGTCACTTTCAGGAAAATATAGGTCATGTCATTGACGGCATCTTCGCCGGAAGGTGTTACGCCGCCCAGCGTGATAGCCTGATCGGAGGAACTGCCGCCGAAAAGGTAATTGCCGATGTCCGGTATGAGGGGCAGATGATCCGTGCAGCGCATGTAGAAACAACCGATGAGTTCAAGAGCGTGTTTAATAAAAGCCTGCCTCTCCTTTGCGCCATTGATTTTTTGCATGTCCGCTTCAAAATAAGGCTGAAGCCACTGATCGAGTCTTCCGAGGGAGAAGCCGGCATTTGTGTTTTCCATGTGCACGCCTACCCAGATGATCCACATGGCATTAACCGCTTCATCGAGGGTCGAACAGGGATTTTCCGGAACGCGGCGGCAGATTTCGGCCAGATGCAGCAATTCATCTTTGCGCGCAGACGCTTTTTCCTGTGACGCGAGACGCCAGGCCTCCTGCGCCAGATTTTTCGCGTAAGCATTGATTCCTTCCAGGCAGATTTTCATCGCGGACAGCGTGTCACGCTTTTGTTGCTCTGATTCCGGCGTGTGACCCAGTTCGCCGTCTATCTCGGCGATGACGCCCTTTGTGCCGAGTTTCAATACTTTCGGATAATCAAGAATCGTATGGGAGAGCGCGACGGTCTTCCATAAGAAGCAGGCGGCAAAGCGTTCGTCGAGTTTCTGGCATAGCGGGTAATTTTTATTGTCCCTGACCCACTCGCGGAAATTGCGTCCGAGCCAGAAAGGAAAGACTTTGTTATGCAGGACGTCTATGGTTTCCGGCGGCACGTCGTAGGGATTGAGCGGCCTGTGGGGAGCGGTAATCAGCTCTCCCCAGATCATGGTGCCGTGCGCATCCGGATAAATAATCACACCGATTTCTTTCGTGGTGTTTGTTCCGGCTATCAAATCATTTTTCCGGATGATCGGTTTTTTATGTTCCATCAGATATTTGAAGGCGTTTGCCTGACGCAGTTCGCCAACCAACGGTTTCGCGTTCCCGTCCGTTTCAAAACCGTTTTCTCGATAGAAGGTTGTGAGCAGCTCCGCGTGTTCATGGCAGATCGCCGGTTTCGTTTTTAAATGGATATCCAGGAAATCTTTGAGTCTGGGAAAATCATCCAGAGCATATTCCGCGAGATAGGGATCTTCCAGAAACTTGACGCCCGGATCGACCGATTCGGCCTTGAGCTGCCGTGGTTTCCGGGAATCGATGCAGTGTCGGGAAGCCTTTCCCGCGTCATATCGCCGATTTTCCGTTTTGGTTTCTTTTTTGAGCTTGGCGATTTGGATTTGTTTCAGAAGCAGAGAGAGATAAAAATTGATCAATTGAAGATAGCCGAGATTGCCGTGCGTGATCATTCTGTTTTCCATCAGGGCCAGCATCAGTCTGTTCGGGGGCTGCGTCGCCGCCTCCTTGAGCGCGTTTTCATCCGCGAAGATAAGCTGGGCCTGCAACTGTTCGGGAATCTGCTTCAACACCTTGACCCTGCCGTTTTCGAAACGAATGGCCTGTTCCACGGATCCGTTTTCCGTTTTAATGCCGAAGGTAAAATTCAACCATCCGTCATCGCACTTCAGGTATTGGTTTAATGACGGGCGGACGTTAAAATTAAAAGCAACAAATTTTAAAAAAAGATTGGCCAGCTTGTCGGCTGAGCTTTTCGGAATATGTGTCTCCATGGAATACCTCCCTTCCATTAAACGATCTATATTAAAATATTTTTTCTCCGTCCTGCAGACGTTTTTGCAGGTGAATAATCTCTTCAATCATGTCCGATGTCCTTGCCCTGATGAAGGCATCTACTTCATCCAGGACTTCATGAAACAAGCGGCTGTTTTTCAAGGTGATCAGCCCGTGCATATCCGACCAGAATTTAACAATCTGATACAAAATAAATTTTTCTTTCTTCCTGCCCCTGGAAGGGAGATACGCACTGATGGGTTCCATAAACAGAGCAAGACATTTCAACGCGTTTTGTTTTTCCCGATGCGCCAGGGTTTCTATTTCCGTACCCACGTAATCGAGATATTTGGGCGTATGCAGATTGAACATGATGTCGTAGTAACTGGGATGATTCAGGCCGAACTCGACGTAGGCGCGGATCATGGCTTTCAAGCGAGCTTCAATATCGTCGAACGGGGCCGATCGTTTTTGCAGAAGATCATACAGCTTTTCGAATCCCCTGATTCGAATCATCAGATTGATTTCATCTTTGTTGGTGTAATAGTTGTAAATGGTGGTGGCGGTAACGCCCAGACGGGACGCCAGCTTGCGCACGCTTAAATTGCCGAATCCTTCTTCGATAATGATGTCCAGCGCAGTATCCAGAATGCGTATTCGCATCGTCTCGATGGCTTCTCGGGTCATGGGCTTTTTGGGCATCGAATACTCCTGATTGATTAAATAGCGCTGTTAAGATAACAGTGTTATATTATAAAGTCAAGAACATTTTCGGCGGATTTGCGATTCACGAATGCCGGTTGAAGATGGGATGGAATTTGCGTGGGAAAGGAGCGTCCGGTTCCGGACGAGGGAAGATGACCTGCATCCATTCACGCGGCTAAAAAATGATTGATGATCAAAAATATTTTCCCGGAACATGACCTGCTCTGGAGAATCCGGATGGATGATTGAAAACGTCCCGAATTTCACAAAATGTAATTCCAGTCGCAATCCACATCCTTCACGCAGCGCGTTGTGTGGTCAATATTTCCTTGACATACAAGATAGCGTCTCTTATGCTGCGTGCCGGAAAACGAAATTTCATCAGTATCAATAGAGTGTTTTATCTTTTTAACGGAGAATTATATCTGCAATGAAATATAAATATTTTACGATGCGCATCCTTTCATGCCTATGCCTGATCGCTGGTTTGTTATTGTTGTCTTCATGCGCGCATTTATCTGATTATCAGGAATATTCAGAAGAATATATGGACAGCGAAGATATTATCACAGATCAGGAGATGAAACGCGTTGAACAGATCAAGCTGAATTCAACCGGTATGCTCAAGAAGGCTTTTGGTGTTGAAGAACAACATCGAAAGCTGACCCTGAAAGAAACAAAGCAATTGCTGGGTATTTTAAGGGATCGGTTTAAAAAAAGCGGTTTGTCCGTCGGCGACTTTGAAGATCGGGTGCTGGAAAGAATAAATCGTGATCTTGAAATCATCAATGCATTCAATAAAAAATTAGACCAGGCCAAGAACTCTGAGAAGGATGCCGCTTTTAAATTATGCAAACAAAATGAACTGCAGGAAGTGATCAGCGGTTCCGAAGGTATCGTGAATGAATATATCGAAGATATGGTCCATGGAATTTTGCCTGAGGAATTTGAAGAATCGCTGTCGAAGATAACGACGCTTGAACGCAATAAAGAGGACGAAATGATCAGCGGATCGTTCAGGCCGACATGTTTTAAAGGCGCCATCCTAACCATGCTGGCGACGCTGAGCGGTGAGCGCGCCAATGCTTCAAAGCTCAATTTATCCGGAAAACACAATCCGGCCTGGGTGAACCACAGTATCGTATTTCATAGTATGCCGATGCCCGGAAAAATGAACAAATCGTCGATTCATCCGGATTTTGAATCATTTACCTATTTCTATAAAGGTGCCACCAGCCCGTCACAAGGGGAGTTGATTTTTCCTCACAGCGGGTATTTTCCGGATGGTCAGGGTGTCCGAAATCCCCATAAGGGTCTGTCCAACCCGGAGGATTGCTCGTCTTGGGTGTTTCATCGGATATTAAGCGCTCCCTACTCGATTACATCCTATGATGTCATGCAGTTTTACCGAATCAAAACCGGGGTTGGAATACGCGACGGGATTTACGCCCAAACGCCTGAGTTTGGTTGGCTCAATGCCGGATTCATCCCCGCGCTGAAACCCAATGTGAAGGCTTTTATAAAGCCCGGCGACATAATATGCTTACGCCGTCCCGAAGAAGAAGGACGCGTGGTTCGCAATAGAAACTACGGCGTCTCCGGTCATGTTGCTATCTCATTGTTTGCGACAGACACCCATATTATCGCCTTGGCCTGTACGCGTGACGTTCCTCTTATGGAAGGGGTCGGCATTCAAAAACTCAGCCTGGAAAGAGAAAAAAACAGCGATTTGATGATCTTTCGCCGTAAATAAACGAAGGTCGTTTTACCGCTTGATGAATATCAATCGTCTTGAAAAAGACGACGGTGTTTATCCGAAAAAACAAATCATCTTCTGCGTTACGATATCTGAAAGCAGGCGTAAATCCTTATTGCGCACGTCGTAAACGTAAACCACTTTAGCGAACCGCGCGTCGTCCGGCATTAGATCCGTCAGCACATTCGGCTGTTTTTTCATCCAGGCGGTATTGAAGACCACGTCTTTCTTTTCAGGATAGATGGCCATGTAAAAAATATCCATTTCCACCATGTCCTGGAAAAAGTGCGTACCGAAGGACAAGTCGGGAATCAACGAACCGTCCTGATAAGCGATTTCACCGATGGCCGTAATGTTGTTGATTTCCGAAAATGTCACGGGAACACCCATGGCCGGCGTGGTTGTTCCCCATCGTCCCGGACCCAGAAGAATAGTCGGCATGGCGTCCCGTTTCCCGATCTGTCTGTTCAACTTCCCGGTGAGTCTGGCAACGTCGTGTTTTTCAGACAGCGGTAATTTCGCGTAGCCTTTGGGGTCAATATAAATGATGCGGGAGATGGCCTGATATACGCTGCCGCCCATGAAATTTGCCTCCTGCTGCAGCAGAATCTGTGATTTGTTGATTTTTTCAGGAAGTTCCACGCGGCTGTAATGTCCCTTGGTCTGGAAAGGCCGGCATTGCAGCAGGTTGATTTTGGGTTTGTTTTGAGCATTAAAATTGACTGTAAATTCAATATCCACCGGATAGCGATAGACCTGTTCCAGTTTTTTGAGCAGCAGGGACATGGTTTTGGCAAAAGGCGTACTTTCCAGCAGTTCATCGAAGGTCAGAATCCAGGCGTTCTCTGCTTGCTTGCCCAGTGACTGCAAATATTCCGACGCAGCCGTATCGCGGGTGGCGATCATATCCAGGTGAGATTCAAATGTACTGGTGAGCAGATCGGCAGCCGGCAAGGTTTGAAACACATTTTCCTTCAGATTCAGGACGTCCGCTTCGTTTTGAGAAAAGCGCTTAATGTCTGCCTGTTTGGCGTAAGGCTTAATCAGCGGGGCATCAAGCGCGACAATCCGCGGATAATCGTTCTCCACGCGATTGACCGCCCGGGTGCCCAGGCCGAAGACAATACGCAGCATCCCGGCTTTCGGATCCATGCCTTTCTGCCAGACGAACGTGTTGTAAGAAAGCCCCACTCCCGCCAGATCGGGAAAAAAATACATATTGCGGTGGGACCCGGAAACACGTTGCACCAGCAGCGCCATCTGCTCGTCCTGCTGGGCCATGCCGCGTTGCAGGCGGTAGGTCAGAGCGTCTTCGTTCATGGTGGATGCGAAAATTTTACGAACCGCTTCTTCGAAATGCCTGTATCGCAATTCCGGCGTGCCCTGGTTGACGCAGAAATAACTTTCATACTTCCCGGCAAAGGCATTGCCGAAAGCATCTTCCAAAAGCGAACTGGAGCGCACAATGATCGGCGCCTGGCCGAAATACTCCAGCATCAGCAGGAACTGCTCCTTGATTTCATCCGGAAATATTCCGTGCAGCATTTTGTTTTTGAGCTCTTTGGCAACTTCAAAGTAGCCCTGCTCGGTTTTTTGCTCCATTAAGAGCTTCCACCAGCCGTTTTGAACCATGTAGGAATAAAAAATATCCGAACCGATATAAAAAGAATCGTGCAACTCCAGCTCGGCATCCCAATCGAACGTCGGATCTTTCCGCAAAATATTGCGCGCCAGCAGCATGCCGACGGATTTGCCGCCGATGAATCCGGTGCCGATCAGACGCTTTTTGATTTCCACCAGATCGTCGAGGGTGAAATATTCCTTCACCAGCGCCAGCATTCTTTTTTCCCGCCCGATCAACACCCGCGAGAGGGATTCCACCATCTCCTGTTTTTCCTGCACCGCTTCCGGGTCCTCCAGAATGGTGGCGGCCTTGAGGAATATCCGGTCCCAGTAGTCGAGGTTGCGCACGCCTCCGGTCGAGTTTTTGTTGGTCAGATAGGAAAGAAAACTGGCCGCGTCCGCGCTGTTGAGAATCGGAACAAACCGGTCATCTTCCATAATGTGCGGCAGAAACATGGTCGGCGTGTAGCGTTTCCAGGCTTTAAGCGGATGAACGCAGAGGGTGCCGTTGTTGTTATAAATATCCAGCATGACCTGTGTGGTTTCCCGGATTCGCGCCACGGTTTTGAAAGAGTGATTGCTGCGCAGAATGGCAAAATAGGCCACTGTGTTCAATTCAAACAAGTAGGGACAGGTGATGACGAAAAAATTGCCGATCATCAGGTCGGTTGCCCAGGCCATCAGCAGATCAGACAGACAGTCGAAAACATAAAACACGTCTCGTCCTTCATCCCGGATAATATTATGAACCTGCGTGGAGAAGGATTCAAATCCCTTATTGGCGTTGAGCTTATAGACTTTAACTTTTTTGCCGGGTTCCACAAGCGGTGGATGATTGGCAAAGCGCATGTAAACGAGGCGGTGACGGCGTGCCAGCGCGCTTTCCACGTAAGGATCGACAAATTTTTTATAATCATCAATATCGTCAACCTGGAGAACGACATTGTCGCCCATCTGCAGATAATTGAGAATTTCATCCAGGCTGTTCATTCCTGTGCTGACTCTGGCATAAGGTGTCATAATGCATCTTCCTTTGTTGATGGAACAATTTTGTACTTCGCTAAACCGCAGTAATATACTGGCGGTATGCGAGCACATCATCCCTGTTTTTAAAATACCAAGCTTAACCGAATACTTACAGCAAAAAAGCTTTCTTGGAAACATCTATTTGCCTTTCAACGGCAATATTCGAAAGGCATATGATATTAAATATATCAATTTTTGTGCCATAAGCATTTAAATGGATGTTTATGTACGCTTATGAATCTTTTTTTGTATTCTTTGATGAAACATTTTTGATCTTTTTTAAATCCATTAAGGCGGACCGGTTTGTTTCCGTCAGGGAAAATTCAGACACATATTTCTGTCTTCTTTATTAAATAGATACAATATTGTTCTGTTTTTAAGCGCGATAGTTTCATTTATTATTCAGTTATTACAACAATTTACAGATAATTAAGGGTTTTGGCATTGTCCTTGCCATAATACAGGCGAAGGATAAATTCATCAGGAGGTATTGATTATGGATTCTGGAAATACAGCGTGGGTTCTGACAGCCAGCGCCCTGGTTTTGTTAATGACCATTCCGGGGCTGGCATTTTTTTA
>JAGVUJ010000023.1 GCA_019136325.1 Deltaproteobacteria bacterium | reverse complement strand
GTCATCATTTTTTTCAGCGATTCGATGGCGCTCTCCGCCTTCGATTCCTGCACAAAGCCGATCATGGCATTGATTATCACAACACCGAAGATGACGGACGAATCAACCCATTCCTGCAAAAACAGGGTCACGGCCCCGGCCGCCATCAGAATGTAAATCAGCGGCTGATGGAACTGGAGAAGAAACCGTATCAGCGGCCCTTTTTGTTTTTTTACGGTCACAGCATTGGGACCGTATTTTTCCAGCCGGTGTTTGGCTTCAAAGGGCGAAAGACCTTTATCGGCATCGGTATCAAGAAATGTTGTGACTTCCTCAGAAGGACAGTGATGCCAGTGCTTGCAGATAATGGATTCCATCAATAACCTCCGGATTATTTCTAAAATCGCATGATGAAGCGGTGACCATGACAAAGCATGAGAGAATGAAGATTTACAAACGCATGTTTCAGTGGCATTCAGTTTAGCTTGATAGAACCGGCTTTGTCAATCAAAACCGGATGTATGGGTCCGCGTGAATTTTTATCTGCCGATGGGAATATGAAATCGTTCTCTCGTGATTCATGATCATTAAACTTACCGTTAGCGGCTTCATTGCATCCGATCAGGAGACACGGCCAAATTTTTCATGAAGAATTCCATTCGATTACATCAGGTTATCATTCTGCAAACCTGCCTGATGCATTTTATTAAAAATTGTGCTAACACTTGCCAGGTTCTATTGAAGAAATGCCCGTCGTTGCTGGGTTGAACTCAACAGGGCTTTAAAATATTTTGAACAGGGAAAGGAGTTAAACATGAAAGATGTCGTAATCGTGAGCGGCGCCCGGACGGCGGTAGGTGAATTCGGCGGCTCGTTAAAAGATGTAAAAGTGGTTAATATCGGAGCGCTGGTGATGAAGGAAGCCATGAAACGCGCCGGTCTCCGGCCATCCATTGATGATTTTCACAAAAGCTGCCGCGCGGATGCGTTGGGCAGTTTTGACATGACGGACATAAACAAAAAATATTATGACTTCGACGCATCTCTCAAACCCGTTTACGTGGATGAAGTCATCATGGGTAACGTTTTACAGGGAGGGCTGGGACAGAACTCCGCCCGCCAGGCCTGTATCTACGCAGGATTTCCGGAAGAAACCAACGCCTATACGGTGAATAAAGTATGCGCCTCCGGCATGAAAGCCATCGCGCTGGCCACGCAGTCGATCCAGTCCGGCAACGCCGACATTATCGTCGCCGGCGGCATGGAAGTGATGAGCAACGCGCCCTTCGCCGTACCGCAGGCGCGCTGGGGATACCGCATGAGCATGCCCTTCTCCCAGATTACCGACCTGATGGTTTATGACGGACTTTATGAAATTTTCAACGGCTACCACATGGGCATGACGGCGGAAAACATTGCGGCGCTGTACAAAATTTCCCGCCAGGAACAGGATGAATTTTCCTTCCGCAGCCACCAGAGAGCCCGTGCGGCCAATGCCTCCGGCGCGGTGGCCGATGAAATCGTACCCGTGGTGATTCCCCAGAAAAAGGGTGACCCCAAAGTATTTCAAGTCGATGAACGCCCTATGGATACCACCCTGGAAAAAATGGGAAAACTGGCGACCGTTTTCAAAAAAGACGGCACGGTCACAGCGGGCAATGCCTCCGGCATTAACGACGGCGCCGCAGCCGTGGTGGTCATGAGCGCCGAAAAAGCCAAAGAGCTGAAACTGCAACCGCTGGCCAAAATCTGCGGCTTCGCCAGCGGCGGCGTCGATCCGGCTTACATGGGTCTGGGACCGATTCCGGCGACACGCAAACTTTTCAAGAAACTGAATCTGACCGTCAAGGACATTGATCTCTTTGAACTCAATGAAGCCTTTGCCGTACAGGCGCTGGCCTGCATGAAAGAGCTCGGCGTTGACGGCGAGAAATGCAACATTAACGGCGGCGCCGTTTCCATCGGCCATCCCATCGGCTGCTCCGGCGCCCGCATCACTTACACGCTGGCCATGCAGATGAAAAAGAAAGGGTTGAAACGCGGCCTGGCTTCGCTGTGCATCGGCGGCGGACAGGGCATGTCCATGATTCTGGAAAGCGTGTAAAACATTTTTCCATAACGCGATAAAAAGGGGTGGAGCAATCCACCCCTTTTTTGTCTATCACAAGGGCAACGGTTCAGCATTTTTCAAGATCAAATCTTTTTGCTTGAAAGGCGCAACGTCACGGCTGAAGAGACGTTATGGAAACGGATACTTGCTTGTTATCTCGGCAAATATTTTCCCGCTTTTTTCTTTCAGAATAACAAAGCCGGTATGAACGACCGTGCTGACGTCTAAAATAATTCCGATATCCGAACTCAGCCCCAGGGATTCCAGATCGCTTAAATGAGTCAAGTTGGTTGAATTGATGTCTGTATCCAGATTATACGCCTGATGATGTTTTCTGAGCAAATCAGCGTTGAATTCGATCCCATACTCCGTTAAATACGATAATGCTTTAACGAAGTTTTCGTTTCTGAGGTTTGTAATGGTTTCTTTCAGACGAAAGGCAATCTGCGGGATAGACATTGTATCGATTTCATCTTTTGTAAATTCCGTCGTACTGGTGAACGTTGCATTGCCCAGATGCATGGCATCAATGTCAGGATGCACATCCCGGAGATTAATGCCGTTCCGTAATCTTACCTTGTCCGTATTGCGCAAAATGTGATTGTGATATTTCTTTAATAAAGATGAAATGATAATTTGATTATTGGAAATCACATACTTCGCATTTTCGTCCTTTGCTTTATTTTTAATCTCCGTGAGCAATTCGTCCGAAAAGTATTCTCTTCGGGTGTATAATTTTTCATCATCGCCATAATGTTTGGCTTTATTCTGAATTTCACTGCTCAGTTC
>JAGVUJ010000098.1 GCA_019136325.1 Deltaproteobacteria bacterium | reverse complement strand
ATTCACATCGGCAAAGAAGCTGACGAAGAAAGCATTTGTTTCGGAATCTCTTACCGCCGCTCTATCAGCCTTCACATCGAAGGATTCAGGGATAATCTGCGGCGTGATGGTAATCTGCCCCTTTCGTAATTCGTGGGGCTGGTATTGGTCTATGACCATGGCTTTCGATTTTGTCAATCCTTCTTCACGGGGCTGAACAAGCAATCGATCGGCGCCGTGCGCAATCGCAACGTGAATCAGCACAATCAGAATCAACAGCGCCGGCACCCGGGCGGCGTTTTTATAGGCACAGTTCAGCTTCATAACATTCTCCTTTTAGCGTTTGTCGCCTTTTCGTTGATAAAATCATTTGCCTGTCGGCAGCGGTGATCCGGGGCCTGCACTCCGATGGATGGGAGGCGCCGGGCCCGGGCCGGTCGGCTGAAAAACAGGCATTTGCGGCATGACCGGCATTGAAGTACCCGAAGGTGTTTTCGGCTTTGCCGCCGCAGCCGGCAGTTGCTTCCCGGTTGTTGTTCCCGCATCCTTTCTGTCTTTTTGATCGCGCAGATTCACCACCATTTTATCGTCTCCGCGCACCAGAACCAGCGTTTCGGGATTGACTTCCGCAAGTTTGTAGCCGCCGATCATCGCCCCCTGGACAACAGGCGTCTGACGCTTTCCCCTTCCCGGTGTCGCATAGGGATTTCTCACGTCTTCGATGTAAGCGATTCGCGTCTCGCCGGTGATGATGGCGCCGTAAAAAATAATTTCGGGCCTGGAAATTTGACTTGCCGCATTCTCTGAAGGCGCTTTTCTTTCTGAATGAAATAAGTTCTTTTCCGTCACAATAACATAATCCAGGGTTGTGGGCATGTTTTCAACAACCATAACGGTTTCTTGTTTCGCCTTCTGTGTCGCGCCAGGCGTCGGCAAATCGGTTCTTGTCTCGTAAATGATAAACGGACGAAAAAAATCATCTCGCGTAAGGTCAAAATGTACCATGATATCAAAATCTTCAGCGGCAACATCATTTGAATCCTGACTCGCAGCGGCTTCCTCCACCCGCGGCATGTTCACTTTGATGTCGGCATCAAGCAGGGGATAAACCCACAAGAAATACAATCCGACCGATATCGCCAGCAGGATCATGTTTAAAACATTGACATTTTTCAAAGCATATTGAACTTTGCTCATGCTATTGCCCCGCCAGCGCCGCAACCTTGAGTTTAACGATCAAATCCCGGGGATCGTTGTAATTGCGCACACGCACGTCGATTTCCCTGACAACCAGATAAGGGACCTGGGTTTCGATCGTCAGCAGAGTATCCGAAAGCGCTCGAATATCCGGGAATACCGCGTCAAAGGTAACGCTGATCACTTTGAATTTGCCTTTCTCCTCCGTTTTTTCCACTCTTTCGCTGTTGATGACACCGTTTCTTTCCGTGATAATTCCCTTCACCGCATTTTGCAGATTCGCGGAAGCGATGGCAATGGTCTGTGCCGCCATCATCTTGCCGTCTTCATTTTTCCTGGCCTGCCTGAGTTCGACGATCTTATTTTCCAGTGACGGTTTCTGCGCGAGCAGCGCGGCGTATTTTTTCAGCGTCTTCATTTTGGTGTCATGCTGATCTCTCATCTCCTCGGCCTGCCGGTAGAGATTGACAATGCCGTAATCATAAACCAGAAATCCGGCCAGAATGACTATCACGGGGATGGAGATGATGAGCAGTTTACTCTTTTGCATCATAGCTCTTCTCTTTTATGTTGTTTTCGCTGCTTCCTTTCTTCAGTTCCATTTTGATCACAAAACGATCCTTATTCTGCCGGGGGTCGCGATACGTGGGCGAGGCAAACTCGACTTTTTGAAAATGCTGAGAATTTTCCAGCTTCAGAATAATTTCCGTGGCGGATGCCGAAAACCCTTCAATGTCCACGGTCTTGTCCGTAATTTTCAAGCGTGTCAGCCAGGTATTCGGCGGCAGCATGGCCGTCATATCTTTGATGATATTCATCGTCAAATCATTTTGATTTTTGAAGGCATCGATCGCCTGAATGTCGCCGGCGATGGCCGCCGCTTCATCTCTCAAGGCTTCCACTTTTTTTATAGCGGGCTTCAGCGCGCGAATACGCCGGTCCATTTCATCCAGCTTCTGCCGCTCGTAGGACAGCGGCATCAGAAAATGAAAGGCGGCCATGGACGCAATGACCGCAATCAAAAATGCCGTCAGAACCCACGTCAGGCGTTTTTGTTCCCGATTGTCCCGGTGCAGCAAATTGATGTTTTGCGGATCGGACCGAAACGAGTCGAGGGCGCCGCCCAGCGCCACGGCGGATAATTCCTTTTGTTGTTTGGGCACGTTCAGCTTGTTGTCCAGATCCAGACTGGCAAATTTCCTGCCCGGAAGTCTGTTGCGCAAGACATTGATTTGCGCTTCGTCGGCGTCCACAACAATCGGCAGCCGCCTTCCGTTCCGGATAAACTCATCACTGAGAGCGGTTAAATGTTCAGAGATGCTTTCAGCGAATGATTCGCCTTCCGAAGCCGTGCTTTCGCATCCGGAGCGATAAAGCAGGCCATTTTCCATTACGCCGTATTCATATGCGCCGCCGCGCAGCGACAAATAAATCGCATCCGCTTGCGGATAGGTATTCTGTATCAGGCTCTTGATTGCAAAAGAACTGATGATGACTTTTTTTATTTGAATATTTCTAATTTGAAGCGCTTCCAGATAACTCTGCACCCGGTCAGACCGGGTAACCGCCAGCAGAAACTTGACATTTTTAGGATCTTCGCCAAGGACGACATAATCGAAACAGGCATTATCCTTTGAAAGCGGCGTAAACCGGTCCAGCTCAAAGGATATTACGCTGGACAGATTTTCTTTGGCGGCCAGAGGCAACTCC
>JAGVUJ010000004.1 GCA_019136325.1 Deltaproteobacteria bacterium | reverse complement strand
TCACGGTTTTCTGTATCAGGAAAAGGTGCCTGAAGTTGCGGATAAAAGCGGCCTGGGCACAAAACCTGCGGGCACATTGAAAGCGAAAAAGCGCTATCTGTTGGGCACGGATCTTGGTAAGGCAACGAAAGTTTGGCATGGCAACACGGGCATCACCGCCGGCACGGATAGTAGCTTGGATTTCTGGATTCCCAAGGGCGCAAACCGTTTTCATTTTGCCGGGGGCGCCCGTTATATTCATGGCGGGGCCATGTTGCAGGAAATAGTGGTTCCGGTCATGATCGTTAAAGAATTGCGCGGTCAGGCCAAAGAGAAATCCGTTATCCGCAGGGTTGAAATTGCGCCTTTAGGGTCCGTCAATAAAGTGGTCAATAACGTCCAGCGCTTTGAGTTTATCCAGACGGATTCTGTATCCGAAAGGGTTTTGCCACGGAAATTGTCCGTCTCTTTGCGTGACGGCGAAGAGCTCATTAGTAACGAGGTCATTCTAACCTTCGACAGCAAGTCATCCTCGATGGATGATCGCAAACGGACGGCAACAATCACGGTCAAAGCCGGGCAATATGATAAAAAGCATCCGTATGCATTGGTATTGAGGGATGTGGAAACAAAGATTGAGTATTTGCGCATCCCCATGACGATTGATTTGACTTTCAGTAACGATTTTTAAAAAGGTACAGACTATGGACGAAAATATAACAATAGATGCTCTCATGAACCGGACGTTTCCGGGCAAGGTCGTGCGCAAAGATCTCACCAAGATGGTCAAAGAGGGGGCCAACGTTCCCATCTATGTTCTGGAATACCTCCTGGGTATGTACTGCGCCTCGGATAATGAACAGGTCATTCAGGAAGGCTTGGAGAACGTCAAACGGATTCTTGCTGAAAATTATGTCCGGCCTGATGAAGCGGAGAAGGTTAAATCAAAAATCCGTGAGCGGGGCAGTTACAAGGTCATCGATAAGATAACGGTCAAGCTTAACGAAAAGCGGGATGTTTATGAAGCGCTTTTGTCCAACCTGGGTGTGAAGGGTGTTGAGGTTTCCAGTTCGACCGTCAAAAAATACGAGAAACTTCTGGTGGGCGGCATCTGGTGTATCGTGTCCATGGATTACATGTACGAGGAAAATAAAAAAGGGTCGCCCTTTATTATTACGGAGCTGAAACCCATCCAGTTGCCGAATATGGACATGGAAGGCCTTTTTGAAGGAAGAAAAGCTTTCACTCTGGATCAATGGATAGATGTCTTGATTCGCTCAACAGGCATGGAACCATCGGCTTTCGATCAGCGGGTGAAGTGGCATCTCATCGCCCGGATGATTCCTTTTGTTGAAAACAATTATAACGTCTGCGAATTGGGACCGCGAGGGACGGGCAAAAGCCATATTTACAAAGAGATCAGTCCGAACAGTATTCTTGTTTCCGGCGGTCAGACGACGGTTGCGAATCTTTTCTACAACATGGGCTCCCGTCAAGTTGGCCTGGTTGGGGTTTGGGATGTCGTGGCCTTTGATGAAGTGGCGGGAATCTCCTTCAAGGATAAGGACGGCGTCCAGATCATGAAGGACTTTATGGCCTCAGGCTCTTTTTCCAGAGGGCGCGACTCCATCAATGCCAATGCCTCCATGGTTTTCATCGGCAATATCAATCAGCCGGTGGATACCCTCGTCAAAACAAGTCACCTCCTGGCGCCGTTTCCGGAAGTGCTCATTGACGCCGCGTTCTTTGATCGATTCCACGGTTATATCCCGGGATGGGAAATTCCCAAGATGCGGCCCGAATTTTTCACCAATCAATACGGTCTCATCGTGGACTACCTGGCCGAATATCTGCGCGAAATGCGTAAGTGGAATTTCTCGGATGCGATTGATAAATACTTCAAACTCGGGAATAATCTGAATCAACGCGATACTATCGCCATAAGACGAACTGTCTCCGGCCTGCTAAAGCTTCTTTTCCCCAATGGTGAGTTTGATAAGGAAGGTGTCCGCCAATGCCTGCAATACGCTCTGGAAGTGCGGCGTCGCGTCAAGGAGCAATTGAAAAAAATCGGCGGTATGGAATTTTACGATGTCCATTTCAGTTATATCGACGTGGAAACCCTGGAAGAAAAATTTATCAGCGTTCCTGAGCAGGGCGGCGGATCGTTGATCCCGGATGGACCGATGAAGCCGGGGACGCTGCATACGGTTGCTACCGGTGCAGGCGGTATGCTTGGATTGTATCGTCTGGAACTTCAGGTTATTCCGGGTAACGGCAAATTGTCCTTGTCCGGTATTGGTTCCGCGCAACATTCTAAAGAACCTCTCAAAGTGGCCTTTGATTATTTCAAGGCGAATGTATCCAGGGTCAGCGCATCAGCAAAGGCTGTTGATCACGATTATCACCTGCATGTTCTTGAGCTCCACAACACCGGGCCGGCCCGTGCCATGACGTTGCCGGCATTCATCGTTCTTTGCTCCGGTTTGCTTGGTAAACCCGTCCAAAGCCAAATGGTTGTGCTGGGCGATATGAGTCTCGGCGGCAGTATTATACCGGTCGAAAACCTTCCTGAAACATTACAGGTTGCTTTTAACGCCGGAGCAAAGCGCATTCTCTTACCCATGAGCAGCGTGGGAAATATCCCCAGCGTCCCCGGCGAACTGTTTGCCAAGTTCCAGACAAGCTTTTATGCCGATCCGGTGGATGCCGTGTTTAAGGCGCTGGGGGTGGACTGATTGTATATTGAAGGCAAATTATTTGATTTAAAAAGGCAGTTATCGAGGTATTCCTGATGCCTCGAATGGCAGTTTCCTCCTTAGGGAATCGTAGCCCTCTGGACAGAAACCATTTGCAGCTTTTCTGTGTGTCTTTAGGCCAATATTAATTTGGTAAAATTGATTATTTTG
>JAGVUJ010000250.1 GCA_019136325.1 Deltaproteobacteria bacterium | reverse complement strand
ACTCGCCGTAAAAAATCTGTTCCCACGGTCCGAAGTCCAGTTGACCGTTTGTCACCGCCACGACAACCTCCCGTCCCATGATCTGTCTTTTCAAATGCGCATCGCCGTTATCCTCGCCCGTCCGGTTATGACGGTAATGAGCAACGGGCTCATGGGGCGCCAGGTTTTCCAGCCAGTTTTCGTAGTCCTGGTGCAGACCGGATTCATCATCGTTGATGAACACCGACGCCGTGATATGCATGGCGTTGACTAACACGATACCTTCATGAATGCCACTCTCCTCTAAACAATCTTCCACCTGTGAAGTGATATTGATAAATTCCCTTCTTTTCTTGGTATTGAACCAAAGTTCTTTTCTGAACGACTTCATTCTTTGCCTCCATTAAGCAGCTGAAAGGGTTACCTTTAACAGCCGCAATACAGCATCATATATCGTTGGGTCTTTACGTAATCTTGGCCCCGCAACATTGAGGACTTTGATTTGGTTTTCAGTCAGCCAGGAAATCAGTTTTTCAGAGACCGGAATAAATATCGGCCCTAACATTTCATATTGCCGCACATGCACATGCGCATGCTCATGCCGACGATTGATGGAAAGAGATTCTCTGTTTTGTCCCAGGGTTATCGCGCTAACGCCGCCACGTACAGGCATACATTTTTTAAGGATGAGCGATATGAGCCTGCTGTGTAGCTCGAGCACACCGTTAACCACATGCATCCCGCCACGGGTAAACAAAGCCAGCGGAACAAACAGAAGTCCCAGCGTCGTGTTGGGCAGTGCCCATATATATCGCAGGAATTTCATTTTAACGCCTTGTCCCCAGAATTCCCGGTACTCACAAATAAGCGGTTGTTATGCAACTGTTTGGTTTTTGCCCTGGCGTTTGGCACTATAGAGTGACTGGTCGGCTCTATTAATTAAATCCGCGCTGTTTTCACCGGGACGGAGCTGGGCAAGACCGATGCTGACAGTCACTGAAAATTTTTGTCCGTCGCTTGTTTCAAAAGTATCATCACTGATTAAGCGGCGGATTCTTTCCGCAACATCCAAGGCTTTTTCCTTTTCGGCTCCCGGCAGGATGACGGTGAACTCCTCTCCGCCGTATCTGCAACCGTAATCCTTATCGCGAATCGACATCAGAAGGATTTCGCCCAGTCGTTTCAGCACCTGATCCCCGGCAGGGTGTCCGTACGCGTCATTTATCTTTTTGAAATCATCCAGATCCAGTATCAACAATGACAGGGGATCGCCTAAATTACCGGAAAGGGAGATTTCACTTTTTAGTTTTTCATTAAAATACCGTTTATTGTACAATTTTGTAAGGCCGTCGGTATTGCTTAAAATCAACAGACGGTGTTCCCTGTTTTCCAGTTCCCGGTTTTCCTGCTGCAACGTTCTTATCCGGTCCGCCAAGGCCAGGGAGAGTAAAATGGATTCCGCGGCAACCGCGATCGGATAAGAATAGGTAATTAACTGTGTTTGGGGCAGGATGCCCAAGCTGCGAAACGCCCAGGTCAGCATACCGACGGATAAGACCGACCATGCAGTTAAAAAATATCCGGCCGGCTTCATGCCTTTGATAAAACATACCAGGCCGGCGGTGATAGCCATGATTGGAAAGGTTAAGCCGATGGCGGCGCCTAAAATCTGCACCTGATAATAAAAACCCGTAACAGCCATTAATATCAAGAGGATAGCAAAAAACATATACGCCATTAATATTTTATCAATAAGCGGCGCATTCTTGGAAGTCAGCAGAAAGGTACGGCAGAACCAGGCGGCGAAAAAACCAGCAGAACCGGTGAATACGTAAATAAGATAAAAATGTGATCCCGACAGTATCCCGGTAAGCGCACTGAAATGACCGAGCCCTATGGACAGGTAGAGGAAGTTTGAAAATATGTATAATACATACACCAGATATGTCTTGTCCCGGAGGGACAAATACATGCATGCATTATAAAGGGTCATGGCAATAATCAATCCATAAATAATGCCAAAAACGGTGAAATCCCACGTAAGCCAGTTGCGGAATTCATTTAATCGTCTAACATGCAGCGAAAAATTCAGCGGCGGTCCCCAGGACGCCATTTTAAGATACATGGGACGACTTTCATCATAATCTTTGGGGATAAAAAATATGGAACTCCGGTTTAAGATGTTTATCCGGTTTGATTGATCAGATGTAACGGCAGAAAGTTTTCTCCAGCTTTCTCCCATGATTTGTGCCGTTTTCCGAATATCATGGCTATCCCGGATAACCGGAACCCACAGCTCGATTGTCGGCATCCAGGCACGGTCAATTTCCAGGAGCCATGAATTGTTATCCAGGCACTCATATTCGCATGAATTTTCGGATTGATCGAACTTCAGCAGAAACCTGAACCAGTACGTGGATCGGGTGATACCGAAATTTAACTGCGGGTCATTTAACGGGACAAAACGATCCTGCGTGCCCGGGTGAAGCAGTTGCTCCAACGACAGTTCTCCGGCAGGATCTTCCAAAAATTCAAGAGCCCGGCAGATGTTTACTTTTGGGGAATCTTTTAGAAATGTTGGCTCCAGAGCATGGGCATGAACGCAATGGAACACGATACCTGTGACAAGACACAGCAGCCATAGTCTTCTTTTATACACCGTCATTGAATTGATTAGAACTTCCTTTTTACTGTCGGCAGTATAGGAAACGGTTTCTTGAGAGTCAAGAATATTCTGCGTAAACTAATCTGTGTAAATGGATAATTTTTCATATTGCCGCCAAATCAAAACGGCCCTCGTACATAACAGCCAGCTGAGAAATTGTCAAAGCCCAGTTGGCCAAAGGCATCGTTCATTTTTTCATGACATCCCGAATCGCCAGATATAAGATTTCGGTCAGCGCCTCATCATTGGAAAAAACAGACCGGTTTTTTGTCACCTTGCGCAGTTGCCTGCGTTCATTTTTCCGACGTTCATAGCTAATGACTGTCGAGATTCTGTTCATTAGATAGTTGTCAATTTCTTCAACACCGCCACCTTGATTGATAATCTTTTTTATCTTTACACGGTGATGCTCCCGGATTGACTCTCTCGTAAAAGCTTCACTCATATTCGTGACTCATGGCTTAATAAAGGTTCTGCTTCGTGATTAAAATTTTTCTTCATAAAAATTCTTGCCAATTTATCAACACCTCCTTTGCGATAAATAAAAAGTGGACAATCCGACGACTGGCAGCTTAAAACTGCTCCCACATGACCGTTCATGCAAGCGACGCAATATGTGCGAATCGACTTTTGTCTTTCTTTGACATTCTGCTTCCCCTTACTCGTCCGATATGAATAAAGAGGGCAAGAATTCATTTGCAGCCGGCAACATCTTTTGGGCTCCATGCAGAACAGTTAAGGTACTTTTCGTGAATGGCCTTTCGTCGGTTCAATGACACTATTTGAACACCATTTTTGCCTATTATTTTATTTTTCATTCTCATCTCCAAAAACAGAAAAGCCTTTGGCCATTAATAGCCAAAGGCTTCTTTAATACGAAATGAATGCAGAGCCGTGACTTCGCCCTTAAATGTAAAAGGAATAACTTTTGCTAAAAGTACTCTTTCGTTGTATTAATCAAGGCCAGTCCTTCGCGAATCCCGCTCTCGCGCAGACAATCCTCCACCTGACCTGTTATGTTGATAAACTCGCGTCTGTGCGCGGTATTAAACCAGAGTTCTTTCCTGTATGATTTCATTAATCTCCTCCCGGAATGATTT
>JAGVUJ010000152.1 GCA_019136325.1 Deltaproteobacteria bacterium | reverse complement strand
GTGAAAGGAGCAATAGGGACAGAGCTCCTCACAAAACGGGATATGAATGTAGAGAAGGCGCTGGTTATTGTCGGCGCAGGAAGGCAGTTCCGGCGAACTTCCATCTTCAAATTTTAATGAATGGGCAAATTGCCGCTTGGCAACTTTGGTAACGATTTGACTAATCAATGATAAATCATCCTCATGATATTTTTTATAAAATCACCTTTTTTGTTGTTTAGCAAAATATGAGCGTTTATTGCAAGCGACAATTCTGCCAATTATCTGCTTTGTATTGCTTGAAATAACAAAAAATAGGTGATAAGTGACCACAAAAATTCATGATGAGCAAAGCAATGTCTGGAAAAAGAGTCTTAGCATTATGGAACGATGAGGGCCAAAACCTCAAGGATACTTCTGTTTTAAGAAAGAAATCCGTTGAGCTACCTGTTCCCCTGGATAAAGAAGGACGCGAAGTCATTCAAACATTGATAACCTCTTTTATGGAACGCGACGATGCGGTGGGTCTTGCTGCGCCGCAGATCGGCATTAATAAAAGAGTAATCGTTTTCCGGGCAAAAAGTTCCGAGGAAGGACAGAAAAAAATAAAAGATATCAGTGACATCGAAGTTCTCGTCAATCCGCGGATTACTCAAGAGCGAGGCGAAAAAATAACCGCGGCGGAAGGGTGTCTTTCCTGTCCGGATGTTCAGGTGGAGGTAAGCCGCTTCCCGGAAATTAAAGTGCGTGCTTTGGATGCCAAAGGAGGCAAGGTTAATAAAAAATATCTGGATTTTATTGCCCGGGTTGTCCAGCATGAAATCGATCATCTGGACGGCAAACTGATCGTTGATTATGGCGACATTTATTATCCCAAGAGCAAGCAACTGTTTTTTGAAAAACTGTTTAAAGAATAATCGGCGGAAATTCAGTATTCATTATTGAAATATATTTTTACTTATAGTAACTTTTTTTACAGCAACACAGCTACAGCAATCATCACAGGTGCAATGGATATATTTCCCCGCGAAATAGTTTTTCCCGGAGAAACCGGCTTCATATTTTGAATCCAATGACGGATACGTCACATGGTCCTTTTGCGATAGAGGAATTTCCTCCTGATGTGCAGCTTGTCCGACACGCAGATCGATTGTGCCGGGGAATAATTTTTTGAAAAAGTCCTGTATTTGCGGCTGTATGCCTGCTGCTCGTTTTGTGGTCTTACATTTTGAATGATGGGATGAAATAAAATTGAAAAAAACGCCTTTATACGAAAAACATGTTGCCCTGAATGCTAAAATTATCGATTTCGGCGGCTGGGCCATGCCCGTCCAGTATACCAACGTCATCGACGAACACAGAACAACCAGAAACGCTGCCGGACTTTTTGATATTTGCCACATGGGAGAAATACTGGTCAAAGGACCGCAGGCGCTTGATCTTCTGCAATTGGTTTTGACCAGAAATCTGGCGGACCAGAAAACCGGGCAGGTTAAATTATCCGCGCTGCTCAATGAAGAGGGGGGCGTTATCGATGACTTAACCGTTTATAAAATGGATGAGCATGACTATATGCTTGTCACCAACGCTACGCCGAAAGACCGGGACTGGGCCTGGATCAACAGAATTCAGACGGATAAAAAGTTTGATTGCGCTTTGAGAGATATCAGCAATGAAACGGGTAAACTTGATTTACAGGGGCCGTCTTCAGAAAAGATTTTGCAGAAAATAACAGACGCTGATTTGAAAAATCTGCGTTTCTATCATTTCTGCAGAGCTCATGTCGCCGGCATTGAATCGATTGTTTCCCGCAGCGGCTACACGGGAGAAGACGGATTTGAAATTTACGCGCCGGGAAACGTTATAGGCCAGATATGGGACCGGTTGATGACGGAGGGCGCAACACAGGGCATGAAACCCTGCGGATTGGGCGCCCGTGACACATTACGGCTGGAAGGGGGCATGATGCTCAATGGCCAGGACATGGATGAATCGGTGAGTCCCCTGGAAGTTCCCTATGGCTGGATTGTCGATGCGCAGAAGGAATTTGTCGGCTCAGCGGCTCTGAGAGCCAGGCAAAGTGCCGGAATCAGAAAAAAGCTGGCCGGACTGGAAATGACCGGACGCGGCATCGCCCGTCACGGTTATAAAGTTTTTCGCGGCGGGAAGGAAATCGGAGTAATTACCTCCGGCACGTTTTCCCCCACATTGAATAAGGCAATAGCTCTGGCATTTATTGACGTTGATTGCAGCTCGCCGGACACGGAAGTGGAAATTGCCATTCGTGAGACAATGGCGGCGGCTAAAGTCGTTAAACTGCCGTTTTATAAACGCTTAAAATAACATGATAAGGAGGGGCGTTATGTCCAAGCCAAATCCGGATGACAGATATTATTCCCGCGACCATGAATGGGTGATTTACTACAGTGATGGAACAGCAAAAGTCGGCATAACCGATTACGCTCAGGAAATGCTTACGGATATTGTTTTCGTCGATTTGCCGGAAGTCGGCAGAAAAGTTGTTCAACATGCCACCGTAGCCGTTGTTGAATCGGTCAAATCCGTGTCCGATGTTTTTGCGCCGGTCAGCGGCGAAGTGATTGATGTTAATGCCGTACTGGAAGAAACACCGGAATTGCTTAATCAGGACGCTTTTGGTGAAGGCTGGATTGTAAAAATGCGTCTCTCCAATCCGGACGAATTGAAGATGCTGCTGACCGCGGCGGAATATGATGAAATGTTACAGGAAGAAAAACATTAAAGAAAGAAACGATAGCTATGGATTATTGTCCCCACACATCCGATGACGTTGCTCAAATGCAGTCGGTCATCGGCATCTCAAGCCTCGACGAACTATTTGCCGATATCCCGGAAAAATTCAGATTGCAACACATTCCCGATATTCCCCCGGCGCT
>JAGVUJ010000343.1 GCA_019136325.1 Deltaproteobacteria bacterium | reverse complement strand
TTGCGCCGACGTGTTGGAGCACATGCGCACTCCGGCGAACGCGATTCGCGAGCTGATCCGGATATGCAAGCCGGATGGATTTATCGTGGTTTGCCTGCCGCAGGAAATCAACAACATCTTCGCCCGCATGATTCTGTGGAAGCCGCCGATTATCAATCCGGATCATTATCATCTGGTGACCGGCTTTTTTCTGCAGCGTGAATTTAAAATCCGTCCAAGCCGCGTCAGAAATATTCCGGATCTTCCCGGGCCGTTTTGCATTCATCGGGTGATGCGTTATGACATGTCGTATTATAAAGGTCATAAGCCTTATTAATCGAATCAACCATCAATCCTTTTATTTCCTCAATGCAGATCAGACTATTATTTCACCTCTGTTTTGTTGACGGAATTTGAATTCGTGGAATATTCTGCTCGGTTTTAAAAAAAATCACGGAAATGCATCTTTAAATTGGTCAGGATATCCGTTTTCCTGGGTGTCATTGATATAATCTTATATATTCTTTCCGGATGGCAATAAAAATTCCAATAAGCCTTTTTTCGAAGCGATTGTAATCTTGATAATGACATATTCGTTAAGTTCAAGGTATTGTGATGATAATGATACGTATCGAAATTATCCGGCAGAGCAACGCCGATCTGTTTTGCCATTTCATACAATTCTGTTTCCGGGTAAGCTGTAACAGCAAAAAAACCGGCAGTGTTGAGCGAGCTCTTTCGCGCAAAATCAATCGTCATGTTAATTTGCTCTTCAGTTTCTCCGGGAAAACCCATCATAAAAAAACCATGAACGATTATTCCCATCCGGGCGGCATCTTCAATAGCCTGAAGTGCCTTAGCATGATTGAGATTTTTTTTAATCACTTTTTGTATTGCCGGTGAACCGGATTCAATTCCTGCCGCAAAATAATACATCCCCGCCTGTTTCAAAACTGTGATAATTTTCTTATCCAGGAGATCGGTTCTCAAACCATTGGGAAATGCAATGGCTATTCCGGGAAGCTTTTGACGAATCAACTCACATATTTTTAAAACCCTTTCTCTTTGCAGGTTAAAAACATCATCAATCATGTGAAATTCTTTCACTCCATAATCTTTCTTGAGCATCACCATTTCTTCGACAAATTCTTCAGGCTCCCTTGCCCTGAATTCTTTCCCAAAAATATTATGGCAATAGATGCATCCATAAGGACAAGCCCTGGAACTCATGACCGTCATATATTCAGAATATTTCACTCTGCCGGAATGGGGAGGAATTTTTGACTTAAAGTATTTTTTGACAGGAATCAGATCATACGCAGGCCAGGGCAAGCAGGTAATATCCAACGCAGAAGGTCTATTGTTCAAGGCGATGCTGTCTCCGGTCCGGTATCCTATTCCTTCTATTGACTCATAGGGCTCATTATTTTCGAGAGCGGAAATAAGCAGATGGGCTGTTTTTTCACCTTCTCCCATCACACAAAAATCGATGGAATGTGATTCCAAAACCTTGTCTGGCATAAATGTCGGATGGGGTCCGCCTAATATAATATAACATTTCGGATTCCATTTTTTTATTAACTCGGAAATCCTAAGTGAGTTTTTTGCATTCATTGTCAGGCAGGAAATGCCGCAGATATCCGGTTGAAATTCTTTTAAAATCGGCAAAAGGTCATCCGGCGTCAATTCTTCAAGTGCCATATCAATGATTCTAATATTTCTATCCGGGTCAAGGCTTCTAAGATATGAGGCCAGATACATCAATCCCATGGGCGGATTATTGGCCGGTATAACCCTCGGTGCGCTGGCAATATTTGATTTTATGAATAATATCTTTGACATATATTTACCCGGAATTTAATGAGCGCATGAAAAATGATTACCAGCATGACAGTAATAAATAGTTTTTGCATCAACAGACACAAAGAAAATATCTGCATACGAGAATCGCTCACGGTAATTTATTTTCACTGCAGGCTTTCTCAAAAAGGTGCGTATCATATATATTCAATGGACAAGAGCAATATTTAAAGGGACATGTGATTAAATTTTTATTAAATTCAATTTTCGTAAATACATTTCCTATGCTTTGGCTGATTAGAAAGCAAGTTTGGGCGTCCCCGGATGGGAATACTACTCCAACATTGTATCCGGCATTGCAAATCTTCCTTTTCTGATAAAAACAATTCATGATATCCGTGTGCGACTTTTGAGACGCTCCGAATTCGAAAATCTTTATCTCTTGACTGGTGTAGGATTTTGGATATTGCTTCCATCGATATCTTCCTCTGAAGGGAACAAATTCTATGTCGACTCCCTTCTTTTTGAAAAAGGATCGATATTTTTCGACTTCTCTTAAAAAGTTCGGATAAGCAACCGCCTGTGCCTTTATGTTGAATCCTTTTTCTTCGAGGAGTGTGAAATTCTCAATATATCTTTCTAATAGACGAAGTCTTTCTAATTCTTTGACATGCAGGGACCCGCAAATCTCCAATACTTTTCGAGGATCTACTGTTTCGCTGAAGTTCTTAATTTCAGATGATGTTAAATTGCTGAAAATAGTGATGTAGTTTTCTTTTGTTATTGCTTTGCAGGCTTCGATAAAATTCGGAACGAGAAAAGGTTCTCCCCCCGTAAAGGTGATTTTGAAAACCTTTTTCGACGCATCAAGGGTCCTCATCAAAGCAGGGATATCTATCTCTGCGCTTATTGTATGTGTCAATTTTGCTTTTGTTTCCTTGAATGCACTAAGCGGACCTTGTTTAACTATCTGTCCAATGAACTTGCCCAGATTAACACTTACAATCCTTGTCGAATTTAAAAATCCCAAATCATAGAATTTTTTAATGATCCTTCCCGGATCGCTGGCATTGCAATACGTGCAATTTAAATTGCATGTATTTGTGATCGTCCAAATAAGCCAAAC
>JAGVUJ010000161.1 GCA_019136325.1 Deltaproteobacteria bacterium | reverse complement strand
ATGATGATATCTCTACCTATAAAACTTGTTTATGAAGACGATCTCAGCGAAGCGGTCATGAAAAAGCTTTTAAACGCTTTTCCTAAAAAATATCTTATTTCCGCATCTTACAACAAGCATGGTTTTACCGCTATCAAAAGGGATTTAAAAGGCTACAATCATGCCGCGCGATTTACGCCATTTTTCGTTTTAACTGATCTGGATCAAAATGAATGTCCACCGTCGCTCATCCGGGAATGGATGATTTTTGACAATCAACCGCAACTGATCTTTCGCGTGGCCGTTAGAGAAGTTGAATCATGGGTCATGGCGGACCGGTATGGGTTTGCCAAATTTGCCGCTGTGGCGATAAAGCACATACCGGACAAGCCTGACGACATTCATGATTCCAAAGCGGCTCTTTTCGAAGTCATCAAGAAGTCTAAAATCAAGGAGCTTAAAGAGGACATTTTGCCACATTATCCAGGCGACCGAATCGGTCCTCATTATAACGGCAGTCTCTGCGGATTTGTCATACAATCGTGGAATGTTCAACGCGCCATTCAAAAATCGCCAAGCCTCAAAAGAGCTTTTGACCATCTGCAAAATTTTCAGAAACAAGGTAAGAAATGAAAAACATCGATAAACTGATCATTAACACGCCCTATGTAGAGCCCCAAAAGTATTGGGAATATGTCCGCGATTCTCGTGAATTTGTATTACGGGATGGCCGTCGTCCAGCCGGGTATGTAGTTGCCTCGGAAAGTTCCAAAGCTTTTGATGATCCGGGCGTATTTGTAGAAATTGAACTGGTAAATACCATACGTCCGCGTATTGAAAAATGGCGCGACGCAGATTATCCCGGCGTAACCGGCATTACCAAGCGGCTGCTAAAACACTGGCAAGATCCCGAAGAACGCAAAGACCGCCGGTTTTTCTTCTGTCAGATGGAAGCGATTGAAACGCTCATCTGGCTTACTGAAGCTCCGGAAGCTGAGAAAACGGGGATTGTCATCCCCGGTGATGGCGGTGAATTCTCTCGCTGGTGCAGTAAGATGGCCACCGGCACCGGCAAAACAATTATCATGGCGATGCTCATCGCCTGGCAGGTGCTCAATAAGGTTGCCAACAGCAAGGATGCCCGCTTTTCTAAAAACGTGCTGGTTGTTGCGCCGGGTTTAACCGTCCGCAGCCGCTTATCCGTCTTGGAACCGGCAGGCGACGGCAATTACTATGAAGAATTTAATATCGTCCCTTCCAGTCTAATGGAAACACTGCGTCAAGGTAAAGTTAAAATCATCAACTGGCATATGCTGGCGTGGGATAGTGAAGAGCGGCTGGCAAAGAAGAAAACCGTTGATAAGCGCGGCGCAAAAAGCGACGAGGCTTATGTCCGGGAAGTCCTGAAAGATATGTCTGGTGCATCTAATATCATCGTAATCAACGATGAGGCGCATCATGCCTGGCGGATTCCGGCAGAGAGCAAAGTGAAGGGTGTTAAAAAAGAGGACATCGAAGAAAGCACAATTTGGGTGGGCGGTCTCGACAGGATTCACCGGACGCGCGGCATATTGAGATGCTTTGATTTATCCGCAACGCCCTTTGCACCGTCCGGGAAAAAAGCCACGGAAGAAGCTCTTTATCCTTGGATTGTGAGCGACTTCGGCCTCAATGACGCCATTGAATCCGGCCTGGTTAAAACACCACGTGTGGTCATTCGCGACGACGGTAAGGTTGATGCCAATTTACGCTCGCGGCTCTACCATATTTACATGGACAACACAGTTAAAGATGACATCAACCGTAAAGCTGAGGAAAGCGAACCTTTGCCGGATTTAATCAAGAATGCTTATTTATTGCTGGGTAAAGACTGGCAGGCAGCCAAAGACGCATGGAAGCAGGCGGGGCATACAATCCCGCCGGTGATGATTACAGTGGCTAATACGACATCAACTTCCGCCCGTATTAAATATTCGTTCGATCATGATGCCTTTTTGCTGTCCGTGGCCGGATTAGATGATTTGTGCACACCAGAAAAAACATTGCAAATTGACAGTAGCATTTTGAATAAAGCAGAAGCAGAAATTCAACCGATTGATATAGAGGTTGAAGCTCCAGAAGATGATGGTGAGGATGAGGAAGCGCCCAAAGAAAAAAAGCTGACACAAAAACAGCAGGCGGAAAAATTACGGTTAGTCGTTGATACGGTGGGCAAAATAGGCCAACCCGGCGAACAGGTACAAAATGTCATCTCCGTCGGCATGCTTTCCGAAGGTTGGGATGCCAAGACGGTCACGCATATCATGGGGCTACGCGCATTCAGCAGCCAGCTTCTTTGCGAGCAAGTTGTTGGCCGTGGTCTGCGGCGGACTTCATATGATGTCGGCGAAGACGGATTGTTTGAACCAGAATATGTGAATATTTTCGGCGTACCTTTTACCTTTCTGCCGCATGAGGGCGGGTCAGACGGGCCACCACCGCCACCGCCACCGCCGAAGACAAGGATCGAACCCGTAAAAGAAAAAGCACTACATGAAATCATCATCCCTAATGTTCTGAGAATTGATCACGTCTATAAACCGCAACTGGCAATAGACATGGCCAAAGTAAAAACCCTTGAACTTGATCCTTATGAATCAATTACGGAAGCGGAATTGGCGGCGATGATTGCCGGAAAACCGAATCCGGCTGCCCTGACTGAAATCGACTTAAAAGAAATTGCCGAAAAGCTGCGCACACAATCCGTTGTCTTTCGTATTGCTTCGACGATCTACAATTCAGAGAAAAAGCCAGACTGGAAGGGCAGTAAAGAAGCGTTTCTGATTCAATTAATTCGGATCGTGGATCAATTCATGGATTCCGATAAGATCAGCATCAAAAACCCCCTCTTTAATCAAGAAGAGACGCGCAGGCGAATCCTTGTCATGCTCAAC
>JAGVUJ010000032.1 GCA_019136325.1 Deltaproteobacteria bacterium | reverse complement strand
CTCGGCCTCATCCAAACCTCGGGCAAATTCAACCTCCACATTGTCGCTGCGGGCAATGATACCGCGGGAATCAACCATCTTCATTAATGTCAGCAAAAATCGCGGCATCGGGCGCCCGTCGGGCGTCCGGGCAGTGCCTGTTTCCCCCACATTATCCACGCCGGGATAAGTGACCGCATCCATGATGTCCTGTCTGGCCGGAGCCACCAGATCTTCCAGTTCGGCAACAGGAATTTCCACCGTTGTCTGTTTTCCATGTTTTAGCGTCTCCACCCGAAAAAATGTTTTCGTAACGGTAATCATCTCAAAAGGCTTTTTCTTTTTCATGCCGATAATTTTCCCCAGAACTGCCATGGCGGGCACGGCAATAAAAAACCCCATAAATGTCAGGAAAATATAACGAAAGATACCCGGCATGGAATGAATATCCGCCCGCGGCAGAAAAAGCCAGATCACCATTCCGGCAAAAACAAGAGGCGCCAGAGCGGAAAGATAATAAATCCATCCCGGAGACGGTTCGGCAATCGTGATGGTCATCCCTTCCGAAGTGTGTTCAATGCGCGAACGCTTATGCACAGGTTCCGGCGGCAGGGTATTTATTGTTTCGCTTTTTCTTCTTATCCGATCTCGGTATGATTCGTTCAGATGATCGAAATCACGGATGATTTTTTCACCGGTGGAAGAATCCATCAACGGCTTTCGCAAAAAACGGGACAGCTCTTCGGCTACTTTTCTCGCCTCGGCAAAACTTGGGGGCTGCACAATGGACAGGGACTTTGCAATACTCCGGCCGGATAGTGTGATTGGCCAGGTCGCGGGCGAGTCGCTATCGCCGGGGGAGAAGTTCATTTCCACCTGATCCACCGAATCCAGCAGATATTCATTGCGTTTCATCGGCACGAGCAAACCATACCACTGGATAACGCGGCCTCTGGCGCGATCCAGAATGATTCCGCTGCGTCCGAAAACAAGCAAGGCCCCCACCAGGGCAAACACCGCTCCAACCGCAATAGAAAGCAGAGATGACCGGGCACCCGGTGAGCTGTTCACGGGAATAATGCTCAGCGGGATCTGCATAACAAAGAGGCCGACCAGGAGAAAGGGAAGTCCGAAGACGGCGATGCAACCGCCCCCGCTGCGAATTTCCAAAGTAGCCTGATCCCTGTAAATAAAGGGGGATTTTTTCGCGCCGATCACCGGTCGATTAAAAATAGTCATGTTGAATTTTGTATCATAATTCCGCTTCATGCCCCTACATGAAAGAAAATTATCGATCAGACATGCCTGTCAGGTTAAATCCACTTGAGAATTCCCGCAAATACAATCAACGCAACCGCATTAATGGTAAAAAGCGAACCGATGAAAATTTTCTGTTGGCGCGGTTCCCAATCATGCACGTAACAGGCAGCCGCGAAGAACGGAATGTAAACCGTCACAAAAACGGGGAAGGCACCCCACCAGTTATACACCCAGACAAAAGCCGGCGTGCGTACCAGAAAGATTTCCAGAATAGAGGCGAAAGCGGCGTTGGCGATGGAGAACACCAGACGGTTGTTCATCCCCAGAATCTTCACCGTCGGATCTTTGGGCATCAGCTTGCAGACAACCAGTCCGGCAATGGAAAACATCAGACTGATTTCGATGCCGACCCCCACCATGATGACAAAGGCCGATCCGGCTGGAACCGTCCACAGCGCATGCCCGGAGAAATACTGAATCAGGGCATTAACGATCTCCACAAACCAGTGCACCATGTAAAGAGCCAGTCCTCCGGCAATGGCGCGGTAATTGTTTTTTTCATATTCATTGGCATAAATATATAAGACGATAACCAGCAGGGGAATAACATACCACTGAAAAGTGTCACCGCTCCTTAAAAGGCTCAATGCCTGCTGGGTTGCTTCAGGATTGTTTAAATTCATAGCCATGCCTCCTTTTTTGTATTTAATCTTTTGTCGGATTAAATTTGATTATTTTATCGCATTCTACATGTAAACAGAAAAAAATAACAGTCCGGATTTCTGAATGCCCGCCGGCAGGCATCCGGCAAATTTGACAAAGTCCCGGAGAGGGTGTAGATTTTAAAATAAATTGATCAAGGAGGTTTGTATGAAAATATCTTTGATTGAGCTTTATCATGTCGAGGTCCCGTTGAAACAGACCTTCTGGCCCACCTGGATTCCCGGTTATCCCCAGACGCACAACGGCTTTACGCTGATCAAACTGGTGACCGACGACGGCATTGAAGGATATTCGGCGGGCTCCGCTCTCGGTTATGAAAGAGAGGGATTGGGCGACCTCATCGGCGGATATTTGCTGGGTGCCGACCCGACAGATATCGAATCCTGCCAGAATTTATTGAAACAAGCCGGCATTCTGGGCTGGAGAAATTTCTGGATTGAGCCGGCATGCTGGGACATTATCGGCAAGAGCAAGGGCAAGCCGGTTTATGAACTCCTGGGCGGGGAGGCCAGGCCCATTGAGGTGTATTGCTCCACGGGAGAAATGCACGAACCGGAAAAAAGAGTCGGGGAGCTTCTGGCCATGAAAGAACGCGGATTCAGGACGGCCAAATTGCGCGTGAAAAATAAGGAACTGAAAGATGACATCCGGCATATCGAGGTCGTGAGAAAAGGCGTCGGCGACGGTCTGGTTTTAGGCGTGGACGCCAACCAGGGATGGCTGGTGACCATTGTGGATAAAATTCCCGCATGGGACCTGAAACGCGCCACGGAATTTGCGAACGCCTGTCATGCCAACAACTACAATTGGCTGGAAGAGCCGCTGGATTCCAGGGATTACGACGGCAACGCTGCGTTAAAGAAAATATCGAAAGTAAAAATTTCCGGCGCCGAACTCAACTACGGCTGGGATGAAATCAAAATCATGCTCGAAAAAGACTGTTTCCACATTTATCAGCCCGACGCAACTTTTGCCGGAGGCATCGCGCAGGTTAAAAAAGTGATCGATGCCTGTCACACGCACAACAGGGAATATTCGCCGCACACCTGGACCAACGGCATCGGGTTTTACATCAATTGGAACATGGTGCTGGCCGATAAGGGAAACAAACTGCCGCTTGAATACCCGCTGGAAGAACCGTCCTGGGTTCCTGAGCAGCGGGAAGGCATCATCGATCCGATTATTCCGGATAAAAACGCAATGTTGACGCCTTTTACACGGCCCGGCCTCGGATTTGAAATCAATCAGAAACTACTGAACAAATACGGAAAGCGCTTCTTCAAATTCACTGCGACAAGACAGACCATAAAAGTCATCCGGCAAAAAGGACTCAAGGCGGCACTGGAACTGAAGAAGAGAAAGGAATCGCGATAAAGCGTTGATATCAGATGTTGCGCCTTTTAACTGCGGTAAAACGGTGAGGAATGAATTCACGTAACCGCCGGATTCACGTTTGATACCTACAGCTTTCAAATAATCGTAATCCGGACCCTGGCTTTGCCCCGACTGATGAAACCAAGCCGGCGGGCGGCTTCGCGCGACAGATCAATAAAAACATCCTCATGTTCAAGACATCGATCGTTGATTTTGACGATCACCGATTTATTGTTGTCCAGATTCACCACTCTGATCCGGGTTCCCAGCGGCAGAGTCGGATGGGCGGCCGTCAGTTTTTTTGCGCGATATATTTCGCCGGAGGTGGTTCTCCGGCCCTCGTATCTTTTCGCATAAAAGCGGGCTATTCCTTCCACGCCACCCGGAACATAATAAAAGGCATCATCTCCGATCAGTGAATGAGAGAGGGTCTGACAGCCGGTACTCATAAACAGGATGATGACAGATAAAACAAAGAGGGCGAGCATTCGTTTTGTTTTCATCATGTCTCCTTCAGCGCCTTGATTGTCTCTGCATCAAAAAAAATCCGGCCGGCGTTTCTCTGGACGATTTTAAGAACCTTGGCTGTTAAAATCTGCAAAATGAATGAACGGCAACAGGTGAATGTTTTTTGACGCTAAAATTTTTCACCCTGCCGACCCGATCCGGATGTCTGGGAAACTGACATCCGGGGTGTTTCGTCTGTCTGAAGCAGGTTCTGCGTCTCCGGTTGCCGCACCGGTTTTTACTTTACGTATGCTTCCCGTTTGGCGAAAATATTGCCCGGCACAATCGGGGCGCTACTGTTTCTGATGATTGCTGTTGCCGTGTGATCCTTGCAGTTTATCACCTGTATCGTTCCGTTCGGTATTGAATGAACATCAACGGCCAGCGTCTGAAAAACATCTCCGATCTCGATGCCGTCCCTGCATCCCTTATCGATGAACACAATGTCTTCCGAAGAATGGACTATGGTTTGTCTGGCGGCAGCGATAATCATGCCGTTCATGTCCGGACTGCGAAATTTTCCCGTGGTCATGAGCGGTTTAATCTCGTAATAAGCGTCAAGAATATCTCCCTGGGCGATTTCCCGGAAGGTTTTGATAATCCGGGCTTTCGTGTCGCCATTTTTTATTTCCACAACTTCGGCAATGCCGCTCATCGTAACGACATGGCCGACTTTTTCTCCCGTAATCGGATGCTTGACCGGTTCGGAGACATTGATGATGTAAAATTTATCGCCCACTTTGGCGGGCTGATCAAGATTCAAATAGACCAGATCATTATTGCCGTACAAGTTCCTTCCAAAAGTAGAATCGTTCACCCGTCCGACACCCGGAACCGTATCTTTAAAAGTCGTTTTCCCCGTCGAACAATCGACAACCTGACCGACCACCGGAATCGTCTCGGCAATGTAACCGGCGGCCATAATCAGATTCTCATTAACGATGGGAAACGTCACTGCAGGAACTTCCTTTTTGACATCTTCTTTGACGTCTTCCGGAAGAGGTTCCTGAAATTCGTCTTTGGGCTTCGCTAAATCCGCCTGCCCGCTTTTATCTTTCGGAATCAATGAATGGGGTATCCTGATGGTTTCCCCCGGATAAATCCAGTGGGGATTTTTTATTTCAGCGTTTGCCTTCCAGATTGCCGGCCACAGGTAGGGATCGTTTAATTCTTTTTTCGCAATCCCCCAGAGGGTGTCGCCTTTTATTGCCTTATATTCTTTTGCCTCCTCCGTTTGCGCAAAAGCAATCAGGGATAAAAACAGAAAAACCGTGAGGGCATATCCTAGTGTTCGTGTTTTCGTCATGATGATTCTCCTTCTCTAAATTTTTCCGTCGTGTGAAAAATAGCTGAGATGTTTAAAACTGTCAAGAAAATGGGTGATCGGCATGAATTTCATTAAATCAAATGGCATCTTCTTTACGAAGCCGTTAATTTTTTAAAGCCATAAACAAAGCGATAACCGCGATGAACGAGATGATCATGGGATTCTGGGCGGTATTGAGTCCGGCTATTTCTTCCGGCCCCATGCATTTCGACAACTGAAGTCCAAGATATATCACCAAGCCCAGATTGATTACCACACCCAGTACTTTCAGCATAGGAATCTCCTTTGATACAGAAATTCGTTAAAGTCAGGTTTGATCTGCCGCTGCCGCCATGAACACAATGAAGACTTTGTTGAAAATATTTGAAGTCACTATAGAAAACGTTATCGATGATGTCAAGACAATCTTAACCGCCGGACATTCCCACCGAGTGCGCCGATTGTAATTTGAATATCCGCATAAGCGGATCAGGAAAAAACTGACGCGAATGACTGATCTTCCTTGATGAAACCTACGGCGGTCTTTCGCCATGCACCGGACATCACAAGGACGGGCCGATCTTAACGTCGCATCATTGGCTTTCTTTCTGGAAAGCTTATTTGAAGCTGTTTTTAAAATCAGTTTTTAATTTTATTTTCCGACTTCTTCTTCAGACCGTCCAGCTTCGACTGAGCTCTTTGATCGCCTTGCCGGACCGCCAGACCATACCATTTCTCAGCTTCGGCATCGTCCTGAGGAACAAAAATACCATCCTGATATATATCGCCAAGCCAGATTTGTGATTCCAGGTGGCCCTGTTCGGCCGCCTTGCGATACCATTTGATGGATTCCATCGCGTCCTGTGTGATCCCTTCTCCGTAAAAATATTTCAATCCCAGATTGAACTGCGCATCGGCATTACCCTGCTGCGCCGACTTTTGATACCATTTGACGGCTTCGATATCGGTTCGCGCAGTCCCTTCACCTTCCTGATACATCCCGCCCAGATAAAACTGTGCAACCGGATCATTTTTTTCCGCGGCTTTCCGAAACCACTCAAAAGCCCTGACGTCATCCTGCGGAACGCCTCTACCTTCTTTATACATCTTGCCCATGGCGGTCTGGGCTTCCACCTCATCCTGTTCGGCCGCCTGCAAATACCACTTGACAGCCTCGGCATCGTTTTGCATGACACCTCTGCCGGCAAGATACATCATTCCCAGATTACTTTGCGCAATCAGATCTCCCTGCGGAGCCGCTTTCAGAAACCATTGAACGGCCTGATGATCATCCTGCGGAACGCCTTCACCGGTTAAATACATGACGCCCAGGGTGCTCTGCGCAACGGCGTCTCCCTGTTCGGCCGCTTTTTGGTACCATTTCACAGCTTCAGCATAATCCTGAGGCACTCCCCGTCCCTCGTGATAGATACAGCCCAACTCGGATTGAGCATGGATGTCTCCTCTGTCCGCTTTTTCATGATACCACCGGACGACGTCGACTTCGTTCTCCGGAACGACATCATCTTGCCGTGTTGTCATCTCAGCGTCGGGCTCAGATGTAAACCCGGACGGAGCATTTATTTGTTCTTTTATTTCCGGTTCCGTATCCGGCTGAATAATTTCCTGCCGCGGTTCAAACGCATCCCTCCTTGGTTCCCGGTATTCCTCTTCGGTAACCGATTCTACCCCAGCGACTTCTTCCTGTCCGGTTATTTCGTTTTCCGGCACGGGAATATCCGCTTCAGTCGATATCATTTCCTGCTTCTGATCGGCATATGCACCGGATGGTTTTTCTTCCTGCCGGACTTCCGGCGTCGCAACGTCCTCGTCTCCGGAAATGATTTCCAGAACGCTTTTGGCTTCAGCGTGGCCCTGCTCGGCCGCTTTACGATACCATTTGGCGGCTTCCTCATAATCCTGCGGAACACCTCTGCCTTCCACGTACATCATACCGAGCACATTCTGAGCTTCGGCGTCACCGTTTTCCGCCGCTTTGCGATACCATTTTACCGCTTCGGCGTCATCCTGTTCGCCAAATATGCCCTCCCGATATATCGACGCAAGCCAATTCTGGGCTTCCATGTGGCCCTGCTCGGCCGCCAAGCGATACCACCTGACCGCTTCTTCATCGTCCTGCTCGACGCCCTCTCCGTTCTGATACATCAAACCCAGATTAAACTGCGCCTGCGCATGTCCCTGCTCGGCCGCTGCGAGATACCATCGGGCGGCCTCTTCATCGCTCTGCGGAACGCCCTTGCCCTCCTGATACATCCAGCCGAGATGAAACTGTGCTTTCGCGTCTTCCTGCTCCGAAGCCTTTAGAAATAATTTGGCGGCTCTTGCATAATCCTGGTTAACGCCATGACCATCTTTATACATAATGCCCATGACCGTCTGCGCATCTGTTTGTCCCTGCTTCGCCGCCAGCCGGAACCACTTCAGCGCTTTTTCATAATCCCGGGCGACGCCTAACCCCTCCTGATACATGACCCCGATATTGAACTGCGCCGTTGCGATCCCCTGATCGGCCGCTGCGAGATACCATCGGGCGGCCTCATCATCGTTCTGATCAACTCCCTCGCCTTCCTGATACATGATGCCGAGGTTAAACTGCGCCCGGGCATTGCCCTGCTCGGCCGCTTTCAGATACCATCCGGCGGCCTGGGCATCGTTTTGCAGCACACCTTTGCCTTCCTGATACATCCAGCCGAGATTAAACTGCGCTTTCGCGTCTCCCAACTCGGCCGCTTTGTGGAACCATTTTGCCGCTTCGGCATAATCCGCGGGAACGCCTTTCCCCGTCAGGTATATGACCCCCAGGTTGTTACAGGCATCAATATTGCCCTGCTCGGCAGCCTTACGAATATCTGTCAGAGACGATTCTTTCATTTCCAAACTAACGCTTTCCGAAGAAAAGTTGATGATTCAAAATATTATCCGATGAAAGCTTCTTATCAAATTTCGCACACCTTTACGACCGATGAAAAACAACACCGCTCGTCGGCAAATCAGTTGTCTTGCATTTTATCCAATCTCAGCTTAGCCGTTGCGTGTCCCTGCTCGGCCGCTTTGCGATACCATCGGGCGGCTTCTTCATCATCCTGAAGCACGCCTTCCCCGTCCTGATACATGCCTCCCAGGTTGAACTGCGCAACTGCAATGCCCTTTTCCCCCATGATCATCAATCTGCTGAGGGCATCTTCATCTTCCTGTTCGGCCGCTCTTCGATACCATTTGGCGGCCTCGTCGTCGTCTTTCGGGACACCTTCGCCTTCTTCATACATCAGACCGAGATTGAATTGAGCAGTAGCATTCCCCCTGTTACACATCGCTATCAGATTATTCATCGCTTCCTCGTCCCCCTGCCGGGCGGCCTGGCGATACCAGTTCACCGCCTCCGTGGTGTCCTGCTTGACACCTTTTCCCTCTTCATACATCAAGCCGAGAATGCTCTGGGCGCTTGCTTCCTCCCGAAGAGCGGCCTTCAGAAACCACTTGAGCGCGGCGGCATCGTCCCGCGCAACACCTTCGCCGTTTCGATACATCAAGCCGAGATTATATTGGGCCTGCGCATTTCCCTGTTCCGCTGCTTTACGAAACCACTTGACCGCTTCATCATAGTCTCTGGGAACACCCTTGCCGTTTAAATACATGACGCCCAGATTATTCTGCGCATTGGCATCTTCCTGTTCGGCCGCTTTACGAAACCACTTCGCCGTCTCAACGTCATCACGCGAAACACCGCGTTCATTTAAATACATCACCCCCAGGTGATTCTGAGCCGTCGGATTTCCCTGATCCGCAGCCCGGCGGAACCATTTAACGGCTTCCTCATCGTCCTGCACGACGCCTTCCCCATTCCGGCACATCACCCCCAGGCTGATTTGAGCCTCCACATGTCCCTGTTCGGCGGCCTGACGAAACCATTTGGCTGCTTCGGCGTCGTCGCGGGGAACACCGGCGCCTTTGCGGAAAATCACGCCAAGATTGTTCAGAACGGTTATGTTTTTTTGTTCGGCCGCTTTCAGAAACCACTTGAGGGCTTCGGCATCATCTTTCGGAACCCCCTTGCCATTCGCATATTTTACACCCAAGTTACACTGAGCGCCCGCATGATTCTGCTCGGCGGCCTTGCGATACCAGGTGACCGCCTCTTCATCGTTCTGGGCAACGCCCACGCCTTTATCATATTTTATCCCCAGATTGAACTGAGCTTCCGCATGTCCATGTCCGGCCGCCTGAAGGAAATATTTTACGGCCTCGGCATCATCCCGGGAAACACCTTCTCCGGCCTGATACATTTCTCCCAAAGTGAATTGCGCGGCGGCATGGCCGCGGTCACTCAGTTCTTTCAGATTATTCAAAGCGGGAATGTATCCCTGCCGCGCAGATCCGCGATACAATCTCACGGCTTCCGCATCATCCGGCACGGTCCCTTTCCCCTTTTCGTACATCTCGGCCAGATGGTATTGAGCCAGTGTATTGCCTTTTTCAGCCGCCCGGGCAAACCATTGGAACGCTTCGGCATCGTCCTGTTTGGCGCCCCTGCCGCTTAAATACATTAAAGCAAGATTGACCTGCGATTCGGCATGGCCCTGTCCGGCCGCCTTTAAAAACCACTGGACGGCTTCGGCATCATCCTGTCCGACGCCCCTGCCGGTTTGGTGCATGAGCCCCAGTGCGTTCTGAGCGTTGGCGCTTCCCTGTCCGGCCGCCTGAAGATACCATGTGGCCGCTTCCTTTTCATCCTGTCCAACGCCCCTGCCGTTCAGATATATTGATGCCACATGAACCTGCGCCGTCACATCGCCTTGCTGAGCGGCTTTGAGATACCATTTCGCGGCTTCGGCATCGTCCCGCTCAACCCCACGGCCGCTTGCATACATTTCCCCCAAACTGATCTGCGCCTCGGTGTTACCCTGGGCGGCCGCCTTAAGATACCACTGGATGGCTTCTTTGGTGTCGCGGGAAACACCTTCTCCTTTCTGATACATAAAAGCCAGATTAATCTGAGCGCGAACGTTACCCTGTCCGGCGGCCATCCGCAGCCATTTCGCGGCTTCGGCATGATCCTGCGAAACACCTTCGCCCCGAATATACTTCAACCCCAACCGGAGCTGAGCTTCGGCGTTTCCCCGCTGGGCGGCCTGAAGGAAACATTGTATCGCCTGATCTTCGTCCTGATCGATGCCACAACCATCCTCGTACATCTCCCCAAGACTGAACAGAGCGGCGGCGTTGCCTTTTTCGCTCATCGATTTCAGATTATTCAATGCCGTTGTGTTGCCCTGACGGATCGCTTTTAAAAACCAGGTAACGGCCTCGTTTTCGTTTCCGGCAACGTCCATACCGTTAAGCAGCATCACCCCCAGATTATTCTGAGCATCGACATGTCCCTGATCGGCCGCTTTGCGATACCATCTGACAGCCTCGTTCCCATCCTGGTCAACTCCCCTGCCCTTGCCATATATGACGCCTAGATTGAACTGGGCATCCGCGTTGCCTTCCTGCGCCTGTTTATAGAGCCACCTCAAAACATCGGCGTCACTATGTGCGATTGCTTTGTCCTGGTCCGAGCGGGATATCACCTTCAGCAGATTCCTTGCTTTTGCAATGCCCTGCTCGGCCGCCTTACTCAGCCATTTCGCCGCTTCCGCGAAATCCTGTTCCACTCCCTTACCGCTCGCGTACAGCATACCGAGATTATGTTGAGCGCCCGCATCACCCTGACGGGCCGCCTGAAGATACCATTTGGCCGCTTCAGAATAATCCTGTGCGACATCTTTCCCGCTTCGGTACATTAAACCCAGACAACACTGAGCGTAAGCATTGCCTTGTTGAGCTGCTTCACGGTACCATTTCAGGGCCTCGGTCGCATCATGCGGAACGCCTTCCCCCTTTTGATACATCCACGCCAGATTGACCTGAGCACGGACATGGCCCTGCTCGGCCGCTTTTAGAAACCACTCGGCGGCTTTTGCATCGTCGGCGGGAACTCCCTGGCCGCTTCGATACAGCAGACCGAGATTGAACTGCGCGTCGCATTCTCCCTGCCGGGCGGCTTTATCGAACCATCGAGCCGCTTCAACAGCATTCTGAGGAAGACCTTCTCCCAGAATACACATCATCCCCAGATTAAACTGGGCATCGGCATTGTCCTTTTCGGCCGCTTTTAAAAACCACCGGGCCGCTTCGGCATCGTCCGGAGAAACGCCCTCCCCGAAACGATACATCAATCCCAGATGGAGTTGGGCTTCGGCAAATCCCTGCACGGCTGCCTTGCGAAACCATTTGACCGCCTCGGCGTCGTCAACCGGGAACCCGTCGCCTTTTATATACATCAAACCCAGATTTAATTGCGCCTGCGCGAATTCCTGTCCGGCCGCCCTGCTGTACCACTTGACCGCCTCGGCGTAATCACGGGGAACGCCTTTGCCTTCTTCATACATCAGCCCCATGTTCAACTGCGCGGCGGGAACTCCCTTACTGCACATTGTCTTGAGATTATTGAGGGCTTCGGCATTCCCCTGCTGGGCTGCCTCACGATACCATTTCGAGGCTTCCGCAATATCCTCTTTAACTCCGTTGCCCTTGTGATACATCACCCCCAAATGACACTGGGCCTTGGCGCTGCCCTGTTTCGCCGCCTTGCGATACCATTTGACCGCTTCAACATAATTCTGCGGGACACCGTTGCCATTGTGATACATCACCCCCATATGGCACTGCGCTTCTGCATCGCCCTGTTGGGCCGCTTTGCGATATAATTTAACCGCCTCGGCATAATCCTGAGGGACGCCTTCACCATTTTCATACTTGACGGCAAGATTGCTCTGGGCGCCGGCATTGCCGCGCTCGGCGGCTTTGCGATACCATTTGACCGCCTCAGCATTATCCCGCGGAACCCCTTTACCCTCATCATACATCAAACCCAGATGAAACTGCGCTTCCGCGTTTTCCTGCCCGGCCGCCTTGCGAAACCAACTCATCGCCTCCGCATAATCCTGATGAACGCCTTCGCCGGAATAAAACATCATCCCCAGGCTAAACTGCGCCTCGGCAAGTCCCTGCCCAGCCGCTTTTCCCAGCCATTTCGCGGCCTCAACATCATTCCGTTCAATGCCTTCACCCGTTCGGTATCGCAATCCCAAGGTGTATTGGGAACAGGCATCACCCTGTTCCGCCTCATTGCTGTACCATTTTACCGCTTCAACATTGCTCTGCGGAACCCCTTTGCCGTTTTCATACATCCATCCCAGGGTATTTTGCGCTACGGCGTGTCCCTGCTCGGCGGCTTTTCGATACCATTTGACCGCTTCAACGTAATCCTGCGTAACGCCGTCGCCGTTGTGATACATCACCCCCAGATAAAACTGGGCGGCGCCGAAGTCCTGATCGGCGGACTTCAAAAGCCAGTTCATCGCCTTGTTTTCATCCTGCTCAACACCTTCACCGGAACGATACATTAAACCGAGATTAAACTGAGCCTCCGCATCGCCACGCTCAGCCGTCTCCCGGATATCTGTCCACGATGATTTTTTTTTATCCATCTTAATATGCTCTGTAAACTTCACCCTTTTATTGCGAACGAAACGAAAGCTATGCCCCTTCAGTTTTGTTCTATATGTTCTCTGGCGGTTTTAAGCGCCAGTTCAATATCTTTGGTAAACATCCACCACTGCGGTTTTGCCGTGTGCGGACCTTTCTCTTTATCCCGGCCCCGGCAATAAAACCAGTGACCGTATCTTTCAACCGTGGCAAAGGGATGATTGCCTGTGCAAAGAATCGTGCAGGGACGAATCTCTTTGAAATATACAGTTTGATGCGGCACTTCTTCATTGAGCATCTCTTCAGGCACTTGAATATGCGCAACATCAATGCCTTCTCTTTCCTTGTCATCCAGCCATCTGGAAATTCCCATGAGAACCCTCTCCCCGGATTAGATATCATAATTTTATTTTGCCCTTCTGGAATGCAAACCATCGCAAATTCGACAAACAGGGCAATGCCTCAACCGAACGGGTATTTTCATTTCCTTCTCTTCTTACCGGAGAATTCAAAAAACGACGAATTTATTCCTCACGAAAAAACAGGTTGATGCGACTTCCGGCCGTAAACCCGTTCGTAAGCTTTACAAAAAGGACAGAGATCAGCCTCGATTTTCTGGACAAACCAGAACGCGGCGCCTTGCTGTCTTTTCCGGGCATGCTTGCACACCGGACAGTTCACACAGACTTTGGCCAACAGGCGGTCTCTTTCCGAAATCTTGCGTTTTGCAGGTTTTTCAGTCACTTTGTTCTTTGCCATTGCTGCCTCTCACGGATTATTGTATTTGTTATTTCATCATGGGTATGGCCCCCAAAGCAAGCGCGGGAAACTATTCCGTGGCAAGCTGCGGGAGTATGATACCCCCTGTACGATTGTGCAACTTACCCATTCCGCTAAGCTTTCGGAATGGGAGTTTCACAACAAACTGATCTATAGCCTTGTAAGTATATCAATATGAATTTTTCGTGTCAAAGCTCTTTTAGTAATAAAATATCATGGATTATGTTACCTTTTTCAGCCACGGGAAACGTGTGCAAAAGAAAAGGCAGGAGACATGCCTCCTGCCTTTCGCCGGCAATCTTATACTGCTAGCGGCAACATGGCGGAGGAGGAGCATAGCCGTCGTTTTCCCAGATCCGGTTGTGAGAATATGCATCCGGCCTGCCGCAATTGACGATCTGCATTTTACAGAGCGTCTTGCGCCATTCGTATTTGATGAGGATGGACTCAACAACTTTCTTTTCCGGTTCGAATTCGACGCGATAGGAAGGAGAATATTCCTCATGACCGTAACCGGTGCCTGCGCTTTCCATAGCCTGAGATTTTCCCAGAACGGAGGGCGCCGCCATATCGCGGGTTGACTCATTTTTTCCTTCTTCTTGCGTCCGGTGAGAGAAATATGGGGGCGGCGGACAATGCCGGACTTCCGGGTAAACGGCAACGGCAATCACGCCCATGGCGGATTCATCGCCGAAGGCCGCCGCGTAAGAATCAGGAGCATCCGTAAAATAAAAGCGGTTGATCTTATCCTGCCCGGTGCGCCAGCCTGAATATTCATTGGTGGAATATGGCTCAATAATATACATCCTTTCCGTGTTCTTCAGCCAGGATTTCTGACCGGAAATAATATTTCTGCCGTCAACCGCAATGACCACGCCCACCCGGCGATTCAGTTTATTGCGCACGACAATGCGGTAATGATCACCCTCAACGGCTTCGGCATAAACCTTTTTCAGATGATGGCGGCTCTTCACCGTATAAAACGGCAAAAAAGACCCGCGATCGGTAATAACACTGACGTCAACCGCATCGCCGATCACCGTCGCGGCGGCGACACTTGTCCAGATGAGCAAAACAAAGCTTATTAAAATTATTTTTTTCATATGTTCCTCCTGTTAAAATTTTCCGGCTTTTGCTTGCCGTTTGCAGATTAGACAAAAGGCAAAGGAATAAAGTTCCCGATTTTTTTATTGCCGTCCCGCAAAGATTGCCGCCGAAGGCGTATCACGGACAAAGTGACAATTCAAAAAAGTTGTGTTAAGAAATCAAAAAACT
>JAGVUJ010000217.1 GCA_019136325.1 Deltaproteobacteria bacterium | reverse complement strand
AATGTGAACATGGAGCATTTCTTCCAGACACATTGCTTGCGCACAAAGCTGAATCTTATCGCTATCGTCAGGTTTTGGTTTGCCTCGTTTGTATTCAACCGGAAATGCCTGCCACGTTCCATCGGCCTGCCGGTGATATTCGATAACATCCGCCTTGCCAATCAGTCCAAGATTCAAAGAACGCAAAGCGACACCGCGTTCAATGCGGAAATCACCCCGCGATTCATCGCCTTCTTCATGCACATGCGCGTGCATGATCCGTCCTTCGGCGGTAAATTTATTCTCTTCCCATATTTGTTCAACATGGATGAGCGCACAACGGCGCGGACAGTAAGCATAATGAGTTAGTGCAGATATTGGGATTAATTCTTCATCCATAATTTCAAATTCCTAAAATCATTAAACAATAAAATTATCTGGATCATTAGTCATTCTTAAAATACCAGCCATGTAGCCGATAAAATCATTATAGTCATAAAGCCACTTATACATACCTTGATATTTTTCAAATTCAGGAATTCGCAGCTTGTCAAGACGGTATCCTTGAATCTGTACGGATGATTTTTGTATCTCGCGCCAATTAACTTGCTGATGACTTTCTATTTTTTTAATCAGTTCTTCTCCAATGACAACTGTTCGAGTATCAGATGTAATAACTTGGAAGTTTTTCTCAACCTGCGGAAATTGCAACAACTCTTCATTCTTTTTCAGCGAAGTCAGAAAATTTCCGGCAAGACGGATTTCACGTTTTAAGGCATCTGTGCATAGCGCTGGCAATATTGTGCGACCATCTGTTAGTAATTCAAGAAGCACTTTTGAAGAATCACGCAATCCGGGATTCTTTTTAAGATCAACGTCTTCTTTTAAAATCACCGACCAAACACTAGCAGCTCTGACATTGTTGTGACGATTAACACGTCCCGCCGTTTGCAATAGCGACACCAATGATGCAACCTCACGCACACCTGTTTTAAAAGATAAATCAATACCCGCTTCGACACAAGATGTTGCAACTAGTGTCCAATTATCATCATCTTTATTATCTAGACGTGTTTTAATCCTTTTTAGGGTTTTATCACGATCAGCAGGTGTAAGTGCAGTGGATAAATGTTCAACATCATGACGGTGAAAAAGCTTTTCATACATTTTGGCTACTACCGCCGCACTTTGTACTGTGTTCAAAATAACAATGCGTGGTCCGGGAAGTGAAGAAACCCATTCAACAAGTTCTTTTGTTCCCAAAGCTGTATCGTTAAACAGGTAGGTTATTCTATCCTGTTCATATTTTTCTAAACGATTGCGTAAAATATCCGGCATGATTTCCTGTATTTCAGGACTATTCTCGTCAAACTCTTTAATCTGCCAAAAGCGGTTGAGAGAGCCTGACGCCATAACCCAATAACAACTCCACTCGTCAGCAAACCGTTTAATCCAATACCAAGCCAATGGTAATAGTTTGGCAGGTAATGCTGCATGCGATTCGTCAACAAAAACAGCGCTACCCGGCAGGGAATGAAGTCGCCTAAGCGTAGCAGGTGTGTTGGAAGCTAAGGTTTCAAAAAATGTTACGGCCGTTGTTACTACTATCGGTGCTTTCCAAAGTGCGGTGAACTGTCTGCTCTTTGCATCCTGAAAGTCGGCACGATGATGTAATTCAGCAACAACTTGTTCCGGATTCTCACCAGGCAGAACAAGTGCATTACGATAGATTTCGACAGATTGCGTGATGATATTTGTAAAAGGCAAAACGACAAATATCCGCCGTAAGTGACGTTTTTCTGCTTGTGATAGTAAATGCGCCATAATAGACGTTGTCTTACCTGTACCAACAGGGCTATCACATGAAACGATGTTCCCACTTGTCACCGCATTGCGGCAGGCTTCGTAAACCTCTGAACGTTGCCGTGAACGCGCAGTGTTTTCTTTCAGCCCATCAACATATTTATCCAAAGCAGTAAGTCGCTCTGCAGGGCGCAATTCAATTGGTGGCTCATCACAAGTTTCATCGCCGTAATGAATAGCAGTGTCGGTGTGGTCACCGTCTGCAAGACAAGACAGTGCTATACGAAAGAATAGTGATGCTGTACCTTTAATATCAAAATTGTCCTTGCCTGTATCTTGTGCTGCTTGTCGGACATCATTGTGTATTTTAATCAATTTCGGTAGTGTCTGATTCACCCACTCGCAAATAGTAGCATCCCGCAGAACACTTTCTTCATTACGATTTCGTTCATCGATAAAATCAGGCAGTCCGATATGATGTGAGCGAATAAGAGCGGCCCCTACGGACACACCAATGTTATTGAGTAAATGAGCAGTCCCAGCGTCAGTATGCTGAACAGGTAATTTTTTCGCTTTGATCTTTCCGGATAGTATATCTTGATTCTGCTTATCCAATTTCCCAAGGTCATGATATTCCGCAGCCAGGCAAACGACATCTTTAAGCAATGTGCCGTCATATGTTGTAAACGGTGAGGCCTTATCAGCCGCAGCCATTGCACGATTGACTACGCCGCTCACATGGGCGGCGTAGTCTTGTGCGGGTATTCCTCGCTCTTCATCTGGACTGTGTGCAAAAAGCATCAGATGTTCTCCATTAAATCGTCAAAAGATACTTTGCCTTTAAGTTCGGAAGGCAGTGTAACCGGTACTTCATAATCGCTCCATGATGTTGAAGATTTCATGGGATCGTCACCTTTACGTTTGGGTGTAAGCGCATCAATGAGCTTCCAATCAGCGCAACTCCCCAGTGAATTTTCGTGTTCCATATACCAGGCGTGCCTTATACGAACATCAGGACGAATTGCAGACCGTGTGTGATCATAGGCATAGGGAATTAACGCTTTAAGCAGGTCAATATCTTTCTGCTTGCAGCCAGACTTGCAAGCATTACTTGGATTTATATAAAAGGGCATACAATATACGCCATGTTCGACAACTCTGTAAGCCAACGGGGCCATCCCCTGCGTCTTGCCTTCCTCAACTCCCGCTTTGTTTGTATTGGTATGTCGCTGAATAAGAACCGGTGCAACAGAAAGCCCCATGGTAAATTGCGCAACGCCGGTTTTGATATACCCCTTATTGCCGCCTTCTTCGAGAAATGTATTTCCAAATAGACGACCATCCCAATATTTTTTAACAAATGGACTTTTCAAGAACATCTCTTGATTAAATTTTTTTATATCACCCATTTCTTTAATGATGTCCGCCCGAATGCGACCCCTTGATTCAAGGATTTTAAATTCATCCTTTGCCAACCCCAGTTTTTCGCATACCGCATTGAGAACATCCCCTTCATCCTCGACAAGATCACGTAATTTACGTTTGAAAGATACCGGTGAAATTTCACCGAGACCGTTTGGACGCTGACGGGGATCGCTTTCTCTGTCAGGATCACCATTCGGATTGGAATTGACTACTTCAAGAATTAAGAGTCCGGTAGATTTTTTGATATTTTCTTCCATAGTATTATCCTTTCATTATTAATTATTGGTTGCTGCTGTTTGTGAATTGCTGGAAATATAACCCAACAGTAATTGTGCTTTTGCAGAATCATCAAGCCGCTGTGGTAGTTTTGTATCTCGAAGTTTTTCTTCAATTTCTCCAAATTCCTTCAAAAAGAATCTTGATAATCCTGCGGATGCTGTAGAATTTGTGCGCGCCCATCCCAAATACGGCGCAATACGTCGTGCAAGTTGAGAAAGTGCTTGCGTCGGGCTGTCTAGCGCTGCCACCATTAGAGCATTGCCTAATAATTGTGGCGGCAGACTGTTTTTGCGGACTTCCTTGCAATAGACAGCGTGTAATTCATCTGCTATTTTCAACATCCGTCCGACAAGATAAGATGGATTGTTCATATAATTCTCCTTTCTGATGTCTAATTTCGAAAGCAAAAGCCCTAGAATTGCAGGCATGAATTGTTTGTGTTTACCCGTCGCAGCAAGTGAGATGACCTCATTACGATGCATAGCGTTTCCCATCGATATAAAAAGATTCTTCCCATTTTGCAGCGCAACGGACAAAAGATGTGGCACGTGACGTCTGGAAGCAGATTCGTCAAGCAGTAACTCAATGCCCTCCGATCTGGTAATAGCCATCACTTCGCTTTTACTTGTTCCATCAAGTTTCCAGACACGATTGAGGCAATCAGCAATTTGTAATGGAAATGGCGTCTCAGAACCTACGATTATAGTTTTACCCTTCTCTTCACTCCATGTTTTGAATTCAATACTTGTTACATTGGCACAACCATTCTGCCATTCCATTGCTGCATCGGCCAATCGCTGGGCTGTATAGTTACGATGAAAAACAACCTTTGTTCTGGCCTTATCCATTTTTCGGAGTGAAAAAATGCGCAGTTCAACATCTTTCAGATTGGGTTTGACACCTTTCAGAGAATCGATAACATCTTTGGCATAGTTTTCAAATCTTGCACCGGTATCATCGGCTTTGTGTGCGCCCAAACATGCAGCCAGTTTGAGGGGTGATTCAGGTAAAACCGTTGGATAGGCAAAAATTAATTCTCTTGAATCGGCACGCCCCCATGTCACACCTTCCCGCTCATCAGTACCAAGCCATTCAAGTGCGCCCTTCGTTAATCGCCGGCTATTTGCGCCAATGCGAAATGATTTCGCATCTATTGTTCCATATCGGCGTTGGCAAGGTGATTCGCTGGTCATCGCCCGCAGCTTTACGTTGCCAATTACCGGCAGCTTTACCTCAGGAAGTTTTTCTTTATATCCTTTACTTTCATCGCCAAATGCATCTTTAAAACTTTTTTCTTCAACTGCATTATTTTTGTCATTCAGATTTAACAAACATGAGTTTACACAATCAATGGTGTCTTTGCTTGCCACAGGATATTCTTTCCAATCCGGAATATCCATGAATATAGATATTCCACCACGATCTTTGTCGGCTTTTTTCTTTGAAGAACCTTCATGAATAAGTAATGAAAGCAAAGATGAGTTATTCTGCGAAAAACTATCCTTGATAAAGGATTCTAATTTTTGAAAAAATATACCGGTGCTCTCCTTGCCAAGAATTTCAACACGCTCACAAAGTTTTATGAGCGCATTGTACTCTATAGGCATATCGGCACATATTTCTTTGAGTTCACCGGGAATTGAAATAAGACAATTCGCTATCTTTTTCTCGAATTTTTTATCCCAGTTTGCATTATCCGCATTGCACCACTCCGCAAGCGCACCAGTATCAATTGTTTCCTTTCCTTCTCGCCATTTCTTGATTATTTTCTTTATTCCGTCATCGGTAATACGGTAAAGAGGTTGTATATTGAAACCTGGGAAAGAGTTACCATTACTTTTTTCCCACTTGCGAAGGCATTTTACTTTATCTTCTATTATAGGCTCAATCGATTCTATCGAAATGTCTTTGTCGATGAGAATTTTGTAGCATGGTTTTTTGATTGTTGCCTTTGGCAAGGTTTTTAAATCCTTATGCCAATCACGCCTTTCGATATTGATTGTCTTAAGCACATCAGACAATTGATACAACTCATTCAGCATATTGGCCTCCTTGTCTGACATATTCCATTACACCCGCAGATATCTTTACTTTCTGGTCATAGGTAAAGTTACATTCGGATGCGTAGCCACCGGGAAAAACCTCTCTGAGCATTGAAGGGATTACCATATTGATGTCAGATTGTATCTCCGTCCTCTTGCGGAATTCTCCGAAATAGGACGGTGCAAATTCCTTCCATCCCAGAAAAGGCATGGAAAAACACTGTCCGCTTTTTAATCGCCTACTAAAAATGGCTTGATAAGCATGCCCCGGTGATGTTGTCTTTTTATCCCATTTCGCCGCTTTGTTTGGTAATCTGCTTTTTACCGCTGATGAAACATGCGATACATCAGCGTACAATCGATAACAAACATCGATTAACACGGTGGCTAAAAGCTGATAGCCACCGCCCTCTGCAATGACGCGCATCTTCCTCAGCGGACCACCATAATTCGTTTGGTAATTGTGATATTGAATGGGAGAGCAGATTTCAACTTTTGTTGGCATGATTTGCACTGCCGGTCCCCAAAGCAGTGATTCAAAAATGCCCTTTACCGCTGAATATGTGGGAGCAGGATAACTTACCGGACAATCACCAGTGTCCGGTCTCGTCCACATGGCCGTAGCACCCGCAATTTCAAGCGCTATCTCATATTTGTTCATTCAAACACCTCCTTTCTTTAATATTTATTAATTCCCGCCTTTGCGGGAACTAAAGTGCTCTGCGGACGGTTCGGTAAACAGTCCATACATTTTTTATTTGCGTTTATCTTACCACCTCACCACCCCCAGTGCGTGTCCCATCAAAAACGTTTCTCAAACATTATTTTATCGACGCAAAATGAAGAAACGTTCCGGAAATTTCCGAAACAGCGTTTATTCATTCCAAAACATCGTGGGTTTGATGGTTTGTTATTATGTACTGAATGTTTTCAATATTATCAATCCCTCGAAAGAGGGATATTGATCATCAGCACCGTATCCGGTGAAACGATTTTGGATTCCCGCAAAAAACATGCGGGAATGACTTCATTTTTTTTGGACTGATCGGGCTTTGTGACCTTTAGGTTAGATCAGTCCCTACATTTTTTTGTTTATAATTTTACCAAAACTCCACCCCCATTTGGTGTCCGATGAGAAAAAATATTGTACATCTGTAAAATATATCTATGCGCAATATTCCTGGATTCCCGCCAGACCCACGCGGGAATGACAGAAGGGGTAATGATTTACCTCATAGGGGCACCATGGCCGGCCTTCACAATATCCATTGTAATGTTTTTGCCAAAAATCCCACGTCGCTTCGCTCCTGGGATAATTCGACTAACGACGCAAACTTCACTTTGTTCGTTTTTGTCGAGTCTCATTATATATCTTCCTCATCTTTTCGATTTCCTGTTTTATGTCCGTCCGCAGGGCTTTGGGCGATATCACTTCCACCTGCGAACCGTATTTGAGAATTTCGCGCTTGATTTCACGGAAATCGGAAACGGGAATGGTCAGGCAGAGCCGGCCGTCTTTTTTGACGAATGTTTTTTGCGCCGGATGCCAAACCTGTTCGGAAATCCAGGTGGAAACATCTTTGGAAAAACACAGGCAGACGGATTTGGTCTGTTTTCCATGAAAGATGCCGAAGGTCTTGCGGATGTAGCCCCGCACGTGTCCGGAAGAGAAACGGGCGGTAATGGTCCTGGCGCAGGGGGTGATGGTTTGAATGCGCGACAGGACAAAATCCCGCAGTTCGTTTTTTAACGCGCAATGGGCGATGATGTGCCAGGTGCCCATGTAGTGCAGCAGATGCAGCGGAAGAATGTCGCGGGTGGTGATTTGGGAATTGTGCGGTGAATGATATTCAATGCACACCGGTCTGGCGGAAAGCAGGGCTTCGAGGATTGCGTGATATATTCTTTCGGATGTTTTGGAATATGCGATGTTGCTGACGGAGACTTTACTGTTTAAGTTCTTGATGGAAATGGTGTTTGAATACGAGATTTTTTTAAGCAACTGTTCCAGAAAAGACCGCAGCGATGTTTTGATGGCAATATCCGGCACGGCCGAGGCCAGACGATAGGCCAGCAAAAGAGAAGTTAAGGCTTCTTCTTCCAGCCAGAAGCCCGAGAGTTCGAAGGTATTATCTTCATAGGCAAAGCCTCTGCGTTCGGGCAGATAGACAAGAGGGGCATTGAGTCTGTCGCGCATGAAGTCAATGTCGCGCTGGGCGGTTTTGCGGGTGATTTCAAATTTTTCCGCCAAGGTTTTGGTGTTGGGATATTTTTCCTGTTTGATTTCGTTTTGAAACCAGAGGAATCTTTCCAGAATGATTTTTGAAGCCATGTCCCCTCCTTTGCCAGGTGAATACTTACAGACGGATTGAATTGTTTCGGGTGCAGGCGGTTTTCCTCTCTGTTTGGTTAATGTTTATTTTTTGGCGGTGCTAGAGGATTCTGGTTATCAATAGTGAATTATGCCGGTAAGCGCAAGAAATTTTTAAACGGGCGTTTTGTGGAAGAAAAAAACCGGGGATGACAGGCATCCCCGGTTTTGTAAATCGATCATGTAGTTCTTTGTTAATCGCAGTTACAGTCGCACAAATCGTAGGGACCACCTGCGGTTATTGTATCGTCTCCCACATCTGTTGTACCGGCGGGACATCCGCAACTCTGCGGCACCGGAATGCCCACGACCTTAACATTGTTCTGAGTCGTGCAACACGTGCTGGTCACATAGTCATCCCATACGTCGCATTGATCACTGCTGGATAAACTGGTCGACGTGAAGTTGCTGCCGGTTACATTGGCGCCGCTGATAGTCACAGGCAGACTGGAGGGGGTGAAGGTGTAACCGGTTTTCGCCGGTGTCAGCGTGTAGCTGCCGTTCGCCAATCCTGTAAAGCTGAATGCGCCGCCGGAAGACGTTGTAGTGGAGGCTGTTGCTGCTCCCGAAAGTGTAATGAGGACATCGGCTAATGTCGCACCGCTGACGGCGCCCGACAGGCTGTAGGTTGTTTTAGAAGTCGACCCTGCAGCGGATAAGATGCTCACATGGAACACATAGGCGTCCTCTGCGCCTAAATCAATGGTCCGCGTTCCGATCAGGAACTGGCCGTCGTAGGATAACTGACCGTGGAAATCGGTCCCCTGTATGGTTGCCGTGCCCGTCGAACCGATGGCGATGGTTTCCGTAGCAGTAGGACCGGTTACCGCTGTATTATTATCCGTCCAGTTGCTGAAGGTCATCACCCCGGAGTTGTTGATGGCGATGCTCTGATGCGCCCAGAAGTCTGCGCCGCCGATTGCCAGAAGGTGATCGATCCACGTGCCGGCCACGTTGCTGACGGAATTTCCTGTCTGGCCGTCGGTAATCTGAATGACCATTAATTGATAGGCATCGCCGTCTTCGGTAAATGTGCCCACGATGGTTTTCTTGTCGTACGATAGGAAGCCCCTGTAGGAAGACATGGTGCCGTTCATCGTCACAACACCGTTGGCATCGACAGCAATGGTTATTCCTGTATCGACCGCATCAGAATCCGTACCGTCAGGATCCGTTGAACTGGCAATGGTCACTACCCGGTTGGCATCGGTGCTTCCGATTTCATGAAGCCATTTGTTTTCGCCGCCCACCATCAGGGAATGCATAACAAAATGTTTGCTCTGTAAATCGCTGTTGCTGTAGGTCACGCCGGATACTCTTTTCTGGGCAATCAACAATTGCGAACTGCCCGTTATGGTTCCGGCGATTAAATTTTTATTCAAGGTAATCGCATAATGGCCATCTGTGGCAACGCCGTTATCGGTTTCTGTAATGACGCCGGTGTTCGGATTAATTGTCCAGACAATCGGACCCGCCGGGCACGTGGTGCTTCCCGTTGAATCCTGGCAATTGTTGAACGTGATGCCGCCCGCGGCGCTGACGGTTACGTTGTAACGCCCCCATCCGTTGGTGTCGCCGGCTTCGAGAATTTGCACATCCCATGTTGCCTGAAGATCGGTCTGTACATAGGGCGTGGTTGCACTGGAAGAGGCTGCCACAAAGCTTGCCGTCATGTCCGCTCCGTCAATAACAACTTGCCGGCTGGCCGGTGTGAAGGTGTAACCGGCCAAAACAGGGGTTACGGTGTATGTTCCGTCGGCCAAACCGTCGAACTCGTAAGTTCCGTCGGCTGCGGTGGTTGTGTTTTCCGTCTCGGCGCCCGTCAGTCTTATCGTCACATTTGCAGCAACCGCACCGCTGACGGTTCCGGAAATGGTGTACCGACCAATAAGATCATCGATATAGTCATCAATGGTATCACTGCCTCCGCTGCCGCACGTATTCAAGGACAGACCAAGCAGAACGATCAACAACATGTATGCCATCGATTTTATTTTTTTCATAAGCCACTCCTGTATTTTTATTTTTTTTGTTTGAATTCAGATTGGGTCTTCCGCATTTTCATTAGAGACGAACGGGATGCGATTGAGCGAATCTTGAGCCTCTCATGCTACTTCAGATTGGGACTCCGGAATTTAGCGAAAAAACCTGTAACTCATGTATAATAAATTAATGTTTTTACGTCAAATGAAATATTGGCCGGGTGCGGTCCTGCGGAGCATGCCCCTTCATCCTGACCCGCGACCTTCCTTTATCAAGATGGAACATACTTTTGTCAGCCCGGATCATGGGCGATGTGGTAATGTCTTAAAAATCCTTGTGGCGCCCTGTTTTCCATTTTTAAATTGTCCGTTCCCAGAAATTTATTACTGAAAGCATCTTCCACTTCCCGGTCACAATCATGGACAAACACATCTCCGGATTTCCCGATTAATCTTGAGGCGAGAAAAATGCTTTTCATCCTCCCCGGCTCATGATCCTTCCAACCGGAAGGCCCATCGATTAATATAACATCCCATTTCTCTTTTTCTATCTCATCGGGTAACGTCATATTTAATAAAGAAGTGTTTTGCAGAAACGTCTTCCAGTCCTTTCTTTGCGTATCGTAGTGAACCAGAAAAGCCTTTATCGCGCTGGAAAGCGTTGTAATCTTTTTATACCACTCTTGATTATCTTCTATAAAAACGGTGAGGCCGCCCCGGTTAAGGCCTGACCAGAACAAACTGTCATTGCCCAGACCGAATATCAATACTTTACAGGGGGTCTTGCATCGCAGAGTTTCGGAGATGATTTTTAATTGCTCTGTGCTTAAAATAATTTTGTTCATTCGCCGCATCAAAGCAATATGAAGCGTTGAGGGCTTCAATATTGCCATCGCAACTGTCCATCGTGCGAGAGAAAACATTGCCTTAATCCTCTTTAAAATTCCTATCCTCAAAAACGGCGTTACGGTAAATTGTTCTTATAGCAAATAACGCCCCGGCTATTCAATGATGCCCACCATTGCCGTATGGTAGTGTTGCGAGGCGGTCATTTTGCCGCAAAACCAGATGACGGCCGTATGCTCTGCATCCCAGACGGGAATGTACGGACGCAGGTTATCGACGCCGGAATTTTCCGTAACCGGCATCCATTGCCATGATGCACCGCCGTTTTTTGTCACGCCTTTGAAGATTTCATGATGTGCCAGTGGCGCTTCGTCCCGCGGGTCAATCGGCGTGGAAAGATACAGCGTGTCGGGATGATGCGGGTGGATCGATCCCAGCCCTGTGTAATCCTCCTCCTTTCGCCACAGGCAAGGTCCCGCTTTGGCCACCTGATGGACAATCCACTGTCTGCCATCCCAGCGGGCATAGAAAAAGCGGTGATCGTCATAATTCGAGTTTTCGGGAATATCATTCGCCCGGCAGGTGATCAAGGCAACCGGATGGCCTTCCTGATCCAGCCGCAAATCGGTCGTCCAGGCGTGGGTCATCTTTTCACCGTTCCAGAGACTATCGGCAGCAAACACGCGGGTCAAATTGGTTTGTGAGCGGCCACGGTCACTGAAAACGTTTTCATCGGTCACATTGCCGTCCAAGGTGTACAGCTTTCCGCCCCGGATAAAACCGTGATAGATGCTGTTGTTGAAATCCCGCGGATGATGTTCGGTACAGATCAGGTCGATACGGTCGACACCGTTGGACGCATATTTTACGTAAGCATTGGAATATCCCCGTAAGGCTTCGGTGAAAAGCCTGCCGGCATGCGAAAACGTGTTGCCGTCATCCACTGAAATCATGATCGTCGGATCATGATTGATGCCGCGAAGGAAGTTATAGAGGCGTTTCTCCGCCGAAAGATAGTGCAGATTGGAATAGGTAATGCGGCTTTTACCGATGTGTCCGGCCAGGCTGAACGTCTTTTCCGGCTCCCAGTTGTCGGCATCGTGCGGACGGGTGGAAATACGCCAGTAGGCTCGCTTTTCACTGTTGTGCTTTGTATAGACGGCCAGATACCGGCCGTCCGGACGGATGAAAAAGGCGGGCGCGTTGTGGTCGTCGGCCTGAAGCCTCTCGTGCAGAACAACAACTTTACAAACACCGGTCGTGATGTCGTAAACGGCAGCTTCGACGTTGCCGCGGCGCTTTTTGCCGTCCGGACCTTCCGGTGCCGCCACCGAGCCGACAATAATCGTATTGTTGACCTTATCGACAACGGCTCGCGGATCCTGATACCAGCACCAGGCGCCGTTGTCATTGAAGGTAATCAATTTTCCGGTCGCATGCCCGGCAGCGGATGCCGATGCGTGAGACAAAGGCACGCTGTCCTTCTCCGCTGGTTTGCGGCCTGCGATACTCGCAAGAAAATGTCTTAATTTTTTCAAACGCTATTTCTCCCTGACACGGGTCAACGTTCACGGACTTATTGCGGCGCCGTCCTTCCCCCTATACGTTTTCGCAATTGCTGCAGAAAGAATTTAAATCCATTGTTATGCCAGTACTTGTAAAAAAGGTACGATAAAGTGGCAAGAACATATCCCTTTAATTTGATCGTTTTCCTTTTCAGCCTACGAAATTTAAAAGGGGACTTTTTAAAATAGTCATCCCATTCACGGGTCAAAAGATTATACGAATAAATCCAGGGTTTATCGTAGCCCACCAAGTGCAGAATGTATGATTTTCCCTTTATGTCCTCGTAGGAAGCGTACTGTGTTCCAAAATATTTATTAATGCAATCTATGGAATATTGCTTTTGCTGCTGCATAAATAATCCGTAAAAATTATTATAGATGACCGGCAGCAATTTCACTTTCTTTTCAAAGCAGATATTAAAACAATCCTGGTCCTGATACGTCAGCCTGTAGTCCGACCTGGCTATATTCAACAATGCGGTCGATAGATGATCTTCCCGCATCCGTCTGAGATTAAGCAACATGACGCCGGAATTGAAATAATCCTTAATATTAAGAGAATTATCTTTTAACGGTAAATCTTTGACGGCAGCCGCATAGTACTGCTCAGTATTGATTTCAAATAAATCGTTTAAATCTTTTTGAATAATAACATCGCCATCCAGATACAGGACCTTTTCCTCACCGGAAATCAATTCGGCTAAATCAAATTTCAGATACGTCGCGATGGTTACGTGGGGGTGGTCCTGCAAATCTTTAAATTTTTCGACGGATGCCGTAAGGATATGAATATCGATGCCGGTATTTCTGAACTCATAAAACCGGGTTACGTCTTCCTCCGGCAAACCGGCGGTGACGATATAAACAACATAGTGCGTGTCCGGATCTTTATTGCAAATCAGAGACGTGATCGCCACAGCCGTCGGGACGACGTAATGACGGTCGCAAATGAATACTACTGGAACCCTTCTCAAACCAATATCCTCATCTCAGCTAATCAACACTGCCCAAACCTGATGTTCACCCGGCACCCTGGATTGAAGCCGGTATTCAGTTTCTTGTGACGTGTCCTATTGAAAGGTTGTGTAAATGTCAACATGAACATTGCGGCGCGCGGAAACTTCATCTGACGATAAACACAAATCCGCTTTTCCTCCGCCGTCACGGCTGAACCCGTTCTTTATGGACAAAATACTCTTTCGCTTTGCCGACGGCAAATTTAAATCCTTTGCCGCGCCAGAACCGGAAGAAATAGTATGGGATGTTTAAAACATCACGAGCCTCTATAAAATCCTGCAGCTTCATGGACTTTCGTTTCAGTCGATGATGTTTAAAAGGCGATCTTTGAAAATAATCATCCCATTCACGGGCCAGAGCGCTGTCGAAATACAGCCAGGGTTTATCCCAGCCGATCAAGTGAACGATATGAGAATCTTTTTTCATTTCATCATAGGACGCATAAGCTGTTCCAAAAACCTGGTTGATGTAATCGAGCGTATATTTATTCCTGAATCGCAGGAAAAAACCGTAAAAACAATTATACGTCACCGGCAAAAATTGAACTTTTTTTTCGAATAAAAGATTGAAACAGTCCTGATCCATATAGGTAAAGCCCGTTGACGATTTGCGCAGATGCAACAACGCCGCCGACATATTACTCTCCCGGAGCAGTTTAAGATTCAAGAGCATGATTCCGGAATTAAAATAATTTTTAATATGAAGATCATTATCCGTCAGCACAATATCTTTCACAACGCCCGCATAAGCATCATCAATGTTTATTGCAAAAAGATCGCTTAAATCTTTTTGGATGAGAATATCTCCATCCAGATATAATACTTTTTCGTATTGAGGAATCAAATTCGGCAAGTCAAATTTCAAGCAGGCCGCAGGTGTAATGTAGAATGATTTGCGTATGCCTTCAAATTTTTTTAAAGAAACGTTTATAATGTGAATGTCGGCCTGATTTGCTCTAAATTCATAGAACTTATTTATTTCCGTTTCCGATAATTCAGCGGCAATGACATAAATATCATAACGCGTTTGAGGATTTCTATGCTCAATCAGTGAGGTGATCGCCACCGTCGTCGGGATAACGTAATGGCGGTCGCAAATGAAGACTACTGGAACCCTGGTCAAGAAAAATTTCTCCGTTCAGTCACAAATCAGTTATGTTTCAACAATTACAGGGGTTGACCTAACATAAAATTGAAATTAGTGAAACTGCGGAATGCAAAAAGACGAAGGTGACGCGTTGTTAAAAAACCAATGCGCAGAGAGCATCGTTCTTATATTGCAATGCAATCAATAAAAAAAGCCGTCTCGATAACTATTCGAAACGGCTTTATATTTTGGTGAGCCCTGTCGGAATCGAACCGACAACCTAATGATTAAGAGTCATTTGCTCTGCCAGTTGAGCTAAGGGCCCTTCAGGTCCATTGGAAAACGTCAAAGGCGGCGTTGCC
>JAGVUJ010000256.1 GCA_019136325.1 Deltaproteobacteria bacterium | reverse complement strand
CCGCTTGCACCCTGACAGCATCGGGGGCCGTCCGCCCCTGCACTACGGCCAGAAGGTAGCTCTCCGCATCATCAAAAAACGCCTGTCCCGACCTATCTTTTTTTTTCCGGCCCGCTCCCGGTCTATATCCGCCCCGTCCAGCCATTTTTAAGAAGCCCTTTTGATTTTTGAAAATTCATGCACATTCTCTGCATGGGGAACCGGGCGGTTTCTGGGTGATAGGTGTTCCCGTGACTGACAAGGGGGGGGCTGAGTGCGAACGATATTAAATATTTGAATATTCATCTTGCACCACGTCTTTAAATTCTTTTTTCAATCGCATTTTTATCCCGTTCCTTTTCATCCGCCCGAATGTCGGAACTCGTTTCGTTTCCGCCTGATTATTAATCGCTCTTTTTCGTAGCGCTCCATAGCCTGCCTGATTCTGACTTTGATCCTCTCTTCCAGGTTCACACTCAATTTGCTTTCGTCGTTGTCCATCATTCGCCCCTCGTTAAGCCAAGTCCGCCCGTTCACGCATCATTGACCGTTGTGTTCAGTTTTTTATTTTTAAGAGAGGGCAGCGTGAAACTTGTTTCGCGCCCTTCTTCAGACCTTCTTAAATACCTTCTTAAATACCTTCTTATAACCTTCTTATGTGTTAGTAATCTCCCACTTTTAGAAAGTAATCTCCCATCACATGAAAGTAATCTCCCATTACATGAAAGTAATCTCCCATCATTAGTGTTAGTAATCTCCCGTCCCATCATCATAATGTTTCACCTGATCGTATTTGCTGATTGGAATATCTTGCCTTCCACTGGCTATGGGGAATGATGAAAACCTTATATGCCTTTTCACCGGTTTCGATCTCATAAGGTTCAATGAGGAAATTTTCTTCCAAACTTTTTAAGGCGTCCTTTATAGTGCGCCGATCAATACCGGCATTATCAGCCAACTCAATAACCAGAGCATTACATAACTCCCATTTTCTCGCTGCGAACCGATCTTTAAATTCGTCGATTTCGTCGAGACCTTCATCCTCTCCATCTTCATACCGGGCAAAATATCGCATGACTGGATAAAGTGCTCGTGCCGCAGGCTTTAGCTTGCGCCATATTCCGCCGTCCATGATTCCCCTATAAAAAAAGAACGTCCGACCTTGTTCACCTTTGTCTGGAAATTTAACAAAAAATCGTTTTCCCCGTTTCCCGCGTCTTGTGGTGTAATACTCCCATTTAAACCCTGGAAAATTTTCAAGGTCATGAATCCCTTTCCTCACGCTTCCAATAGTCAAGCCCGCCTTTGCTGATATTACTTCGGCACCTGGAAATGATTCTCCGCGCTCATTACAATGGCAGGCTATAACGGGAAAAACTGCTTTTGCTGCCGGGGATATTCGCGCCCAATTCATATTCTCAATCCATCGTTTGTCGAAGCGAAAGAACAGCGTCCAATCAACTTCGTCCGTAAAGTGAAACATCCTTAAGGCCCTCACTGCCAGTTTCCCTCACTCGATAAGGTAGGAAGGGAAACCGAGCGTGAGGTTCCCGGCTTGTCGGCCTGCATAGCCTATCCCTTCCGCTTTGCTTATGTTGTGCCTGAACTGCCATCACATCATTTCCTTAATATGCTCTCGACAACCACTTTTTTAGTAGCCGCTATGAATGCAGCATCTTCTTTTTCTTTTTCAAGTTCAGCCCGAAATAGTTCCATATCCATACATCCTTCGATTGCATCCCGGAGTTTGTTTTGTAACAGTTCAACGGGTGCAGCATCCAATTCAGCAACATGAGTTCCATGCCGTTCAACAAATTTACGATAATTCGGAGAGGAAGTTTTTGCTTCCATATCTGAGGGCAGGTTGTGTTCTATAACGTCCGCGCCGGAGAGGGCAACCTTGCACGACTTAACATTCCAAAGCCCGAAATCATCCCGGAGTGAACGTGGAAAGCTTGCTGCTATCTCTTCACCGTCCGGGTCAAAGTCGCTCAGGATCAAAAGGACAAGTTGATCCTTGCCGGATCGTAAGAAGCGTCTGGCCATTTTCAGCCGTGGAGTTAAGCTGCTATATCCGCGCCCGGTGGTGCAAGGAATACAGTATTCGTCGGCCACCAGTTCAACATGGCGTCGGATTGCATTTTTCTCCACCAGGATTTCAATATGATTTTTCTGGCCCCGTAATAGATCGCGGGCATAACCCCGGAGAAAATCCATTGCCTCATCCTTGATGAAGTCCGCCGGATTCTGATATGTCCTAAGAACGCGGATGGGTCTTAATTCATCCTCAATCGCTTCTTGGGGGATTTCACCGGACAGCCGCGCCCGCAGCAGTAGATTCGTTAATGCCTTGTAACTGGCAAGATCATTTCGATATGTCGATCCGGGTTTTTTGTCGTGCCGTAAAGGTGGGTTATTCAGTAGCAGGTAATGCACACGCCGGACAGTCAACGGCCAGTATTCCCGCTCTGATTCAATGGCCCGCTGCGCCGCCTGCAAGAAAGACTTTGTTGTGATACGCGCCCGGCGCCTACATTCGCCCATGTCCACGTTGTCATCAATGGAAACTTGTCGCCGCCCGATCCGATCCTGGAGCAGGTTTTTATATGCCTCATCGGGTGAAATTTCCTGAAGGGCCTCCCGGAGTAATTCTGCCTGTGATTTGCTTCTTTGTTTGTTGTAAAGGGCCAGCACCGCCAAACGTTCATCGGCGCTCAGGTTGCCCCATATAATGTCATCGGCTACAAGACAGGGTACTACACTCAGCCCTAACCATGACGCCGCAGCATAACGCCTATGCCCGGAGAGGATATAGCCGTCGGCTGATACGTGGAGAGGCGACCGAATGCCCTCCGCCCTGATACTCCAATACAGTTTTGCATCATCTTCTTCTGCGTTCGGCGAAAACTTATCGTAAAGCAACCCATTTTCAGAGGCCTGCCGGAGATCGTTTAATGGAAAATAGGATATGTCCTGTTTTTTCCATTCACTCATCGCGCCGCCTCTATACTGTCAATGGTCTGGATTGGATTCTTGAACAGAAAAGCTTCGATGTCTTCAGGTTTATAAATTGGTTTGCGTCCGCACATGTAGAACTTCGGCCCACGTTTTTGATTGCGCCAATTCGCAAGCGTGCCCTCAGACTCCGTCAGTGCCGGATAGTTTTTGACAACTTCTTTTGGTGTTAATGCGAGTTTTATTTTGTCCATGATAAACCCCTTTCTTTCATTAGTCTTCATTAATGGGAAAGGGGAAAATAAGCGGGTGTTGTTATTCTCTGGAGAAGTTTTCTATAAGTTTTTTTGAATCAGGTAAT
>JAGVUJ010000091.1 GCA_019136325.1 Deltaproteobacteria bacterium | reverse complement strand
TTTTTCAATGGCCGCGTAATGGCCGGTCGCCAGATAATTGAAACCCAGCTCCTGCGCCTTGTCCAGCAGTGAACCGAATTTCAGATGGCGGTTGCAGCGAACACAGGGATTAGGCGTTCTCCCTTTCTGATATTCGCTGATAAAATCGGCAATGACCTCATTTCCCAGCCGGGAGGCGTAATCAAAAACATAATGGGGAATGTTAAGACAGGCGCAAACTTTTTTTGCGTCGTCAATCGCGGCGGACGTGCAGGATCTTTTCCCGTCTCCCTCGGTCAAGGCGCCAAAATGCATGGTCACGCCGGCAACATTGTAACCTTCATTAAGCAGCATCCATGCGGCCACCGATGAATCAATCCCGCCGCTCATGGCCACCAAAACTTTATCACCCATTCTTATCCTCAGGATCAAATATCAAATTCATGTTTTGCAGCAGTTATCTTTTCTTTCAAATATTCTGCATAATTATTTTTCTTTTTTCTGATTCATCTTCGCAAGCCGATCAAGGGTTATGGAGCTCAAGGTTTCTGAAATTTTTTCTCCAACAACCGCCCAGACATCATGGCTGGCACATGTCGTCACGCGGGGACAGGCGGCCGGATTATTAACGCAATCAACCAGAAAGCGGTCTCCTTCCAAAACATCGACAACCTCCTTTAAAGTTATCTCCGAGGGATCTTTGTTCAGGTTATATCCGCCGTAAGCTCCTCGGACCGAATTGACCAGACCACCCCCTCGCAAAGGGATAATAATCAGACTCAGGTATTTTTCGGATATGTTTTCTTCTTTGGCAATATTTTTGAGGAAAACGGGGTCTTTGCCGTAATTGCGGGCCAGGGCCGTCATCAGTCGGACGCCGTAGCGCGTTCGTGTTGAAATTTTCATTACGCTGTCCTTTTACATCATACTTACTGATACTATCATTATACTAGTAATTAAAGTAACAGATATGTCGTGTCAAGAGAAAATGATTGTTTTATGAAACGGCAATATCGTCGGCCTCTTCGATTTATCTTTCTAAAAACTTAATTCATGAAGATTATACCCGCACCTCCCATGCATTCAATATACGCAAAAACATTTCGTACCTGATCAACGAATTAATATTTTTACTTGCAACCTCATACCTTGAGTATTAAATTTACAAAAAAATTTATGGAGGGCGCTTAATATGAATATTAAGGGAAGTTCCTTTGTCACGACCAAGGCTATCATAACAGAAGCGTTCGGCGAAGAGCGATGGAATGCATTTCACGCCGGTCTTACCCAAAAAGATGGTTTTTTCAACAATATGATTATGTCCGTTACCCTTATTCCGGTAGAGAAGATGATTGTTTTTTTTAATGAACTATGCAGGGAATTTTTCAACAATGATAAAACTCAATACGCCATGTTTGGAAAATCGGGCGCGAAATTTGTTCTCTCTCCGACAGGTCCCTACAAATCTTATATGCTTGCCAAGGATGCCAGGCAGTTTGTCGAACTGAACATGCCAAAAATCTGGTCAACTTATTTTGATGGCGGTACGTTTACGTCAAATTTCGATAACAACACCGCTCATATCACTATCACCGGAATTCCAGTGAAGAATAACTATTTCGAGGAGCTCGTTATGGGATTCAACCAGCAGGCGTTCAAAATATTCGGTGAAAAAACAACCGCGGTCAAAGTCAGTAGCATCGCAGCAGGTGATGATGATTTTCGGTTTCAGCTAAAACTGAAGGATTCATGACCACAAACATAAATGGTTGCTTTCGCGGGATTGCGAGAAAAGCTTTCTATATTAAACCAGGCATGAATTTGTGGCTAAACCATTCATTAGTCTTCCGGGATCGGGTGGTCCGGATTTTTTTGTTATCGATGAAAAGGATAATGAAAAAATAAGGATGTTTTATCTGCACCGATACTTCAATGAATCGGCACTTTATTTTTTTCTCAGGTTTCCTAATCAGCAGAAAATCAAATCTCTCTGTTTATTTTTTTCTTCTTTCGTCAATATCACCCGGATATATCATCGCACCCTCTCCGCGCTCACGCGTGCGGACGCGAATGACATCCTCTACCGGTGTGACAAAAATGATTCCGTCGCCCGTCTCGCCGGTGTAGGCCGCTTTAAGAATCGTCTCCAGAGCCGCTTCCAGGTTGCGTTCGCTTAAAACGATATTGAGTTGTATCTTGGGAAGCAGATTGACCTGATAGGTACCGGCGCGTCCGACCAGCTGGACGCCGCCCTGGCGGCCGTGTCCCCTCACTTCAAACATACTCATACCCACAATGCCAATCTCTTTCAGGGCGCACATGACATCGTTCACTTTATCTTCGCGAATAATGGCTTCGATTTTTTTCAGCATGGTAACCTCTCCGGTTTAAAAATAAAAAACTGATCAATGTTTCCATTCAAGCATGTTCTGTTAGTAGGACCGTTCTCCGTGTGAACTGATATCCAGTCCCACTTCTTCTTCCATCGGACTGACGCGCAATCCGATGCTCACGTGCAGAACCTTGGCCAGAATATAGGTCATGCCGAACGAAAAGAGTATGGTGACCAAAACGGCGGTAATCTGAATGGCGAGTTGGCCGGCATTCCCGAAAAACATGCCGTTGGCGCCGTCGGCATTAACGGCCACGGTAGCAAATAATCCTGTAGCGACGGTGCCCCAGGTGCTGCCCATGCCGTGACAGGCCCAGACATCCAGAGACTCGTCCAGTTTGCGCCGTTCCCGGAAACGGATGGCATAATAAGCAAGAGGAGCAGACACGGCTCCGATCACCATCGCGGCCAGAGGCGTTACAAAACCGCTGGCCGGCGTCACGGCTGCGAGTCCTACAACCATGCCGGTGGCGATGCCCAGCGTGCTCGGTCTTCCGTCCAGCCAGGAAAGCAGCATCCAGACCAGCCCCGCGGCCGCCGCCGACGTATTGGTCGTCACC
>JAGVUJ010000379.1 GCA_019136325.1 Deltaproteobacteria bacterium | reverse complement strand
TGATGGCTGTTTTATTGAACATTAATAATTTCAGTTTGCCTGTTTCTTGGCTTTTCGCCGGAGCTTCTTGATATCGACAATTTTACTGGCGGCGTCATTTGCCGGTAATTCTTTTATGTTCCGAACAACGGGCCGACTAACGGATGAATCCTGATAAAAATCTTCAACCAGATCGAGATACTCGGCCAGCAGTTTGCGACTGACAACAAAAATATGCCCGATGTTTTTTTCAATGACTCGATTAAGACCGCCACAGGTCACTTTGACATTGCCGGTATTCACGCATCCCCATGTTTCTCCGGCTATGCACGAACCGGCTGGCGCAATGGGATCACGGGAACCCTTGTAATCGAAAATTCTGACGCCGGCTTTTTTAAGAGCCGACATATCCACCGGTTTACCGTCGAATTCGGGATTGGAGGAGGGGAGACAATAGTTACCTTCGTAAACCTGATTGCCGATAAATATATTTTGAATCCATTGGATATGGGCGCTGACCGGAAATTTGGTGCCGTGCGTCAGCCAGTAAAGAAAAGGAGCCGAGTCGGCGATGGATTCTTTATTTTCCGCGCGTCCGTAAAAGCCCAAAACAACCGTATGCTGAACGCCGGGTTGAATTTCATTCATCCCCGCTTCAATGACCTGCGGCGGAATGTTCACAGGGCCGAAAAGTTGCTTCATAAGGTAAGGATCATAGTCGCGTGATATCCATCGGCTTACCCGCCGCCAAACGTTCCTGGGCGCGTCTGGCCAGGTAGGGCAGAATCAACGTGCCGCCCATGCAGTAAGCCATCACGTATATTTCATCCTTCGGATGCCTCTTTTTAATGATATCCAGATAAAAATCAGGGATGGTTTTTCCGTAGAAATCAAGGCCAAGTTCCGTTTCCTCCCAGCCGGGATCGCCATGATCCACCATGTAAATAATATAACCTTTTTTAAGCATGGCCTCGATTACGGATTTGCCCGGTGCCAGGTCGAAAAGTTCCGGCTTGTTGATCAGCGGAGTTGCCATATAGATTATTTTGCCGTTTTGCCTGACTCCTTCAACCAGCGGGTAATAACGCAGCCTCACCCGGTGATTCAACGATCCTTCCACGTATTCATAACGGGAGCAGCCGATTTTACCCTGTGTCGCCCTTTCCGAATATTCTTTGATGTCGAAAGCATTGGCTTCGTAAAGGTTCTCCAGGCGAACACGATTTTCCGCAAGATATTCTTCAAAGGATGTTCGCATCGTTCCGTCCGGATTGGTTTTAGTAAACGGCAGCGGCTCGGCGACAAAAGATTTCTCCGTGATGACCACCAGAAGGCATTTTAAAAGCTCCTTCATGGCTTTGAGGCGGCTCAATCCGATGTTGTTGTATTGCTGTTCCAGTTGCGCGAACTCATCCATGTAGTTTTTCAGATATTCTTTGCCCTTGGGGGTCGTGCAGATCATCTGAGCTTTTTCTCTGTTGAATTTGCCGTCTTTGATGAAAAATCCGGTCAAGGTGTACAGCAGGCGGGAATAGCTTTTGTATATCCAGCCGTTAAGGTCTGCAATCGCATCGGGATTTCTGGAAGCGCCGACCGCCAGACGCGCGCTGGCTTTGACATGTCGCAGCATCGAATCAAGAACCGCGCTTTGCCAGGAAGCGGCCACCGCCAGAGGACCGAAAAGCCATACATCCTTTTTGACCATGTCGAGCGTCTCCTGATAATTGAACAGACCTCTGATCTGCTGGCCGATCAGCTTGCTCTTCCAGGGAATGGTGGTGGAAAGGTCTTCCAGATTATCAGCGGGGGAAAACACGATAACGCTCAACAACTCATCCGGTGTGATTTTCGAGTTCCTGACATTGGACATAAATCAACCTCTTGATGTTTTATCAGAAGAACACGGCATCAGCCTTCCGCCACAATAATCAGACGGGTAAATTTAGTTGACAAATGTGCGCTTCTATATTAAAAAATAATCGTAGCTTAAGCGAGTTGTGTCTTGGGCTGGTTGACGATGCAACCGGCATCCATGTAATTATTCCAATGCTGTAAATTTTGAATAATTATTCTTTTTTATGTTTTTCTAACATTTAATTGCCTTTTTCTTCAATAGTTTTTTTATGCGGAGCTTACAATGACCGAAGAAGATAAAAATTTTCAATTTGGCCAATCCTCAATTTTTCCCTGGTTGCAGATGATGACGGAAATATGGATGAACATGGCCAAAGCCGTTCCCTCCGGTTTTCAGACAGCGTCTGACCCTCCCCCCGCATTGCAGAATCGTTTTTCCCAGCAGATGGAGACGAATTTAAATCTGATCAAGTCGTTTTCCAAAATGATGAAAGAACCGGAAGTCGAATCGGCGGCGGTAAACGCTCTGAGCGCCTTGCCGGAAATTTTCCTGAAAATAGCCAAATCCGGTTTCGACACGGCCCTGCAAATTCAAAATCACCTGATGGAAAAAGCCGGTAAAATTGGAAAACATACGGAAGCCTATAGCTTTGAAAATCTTGATCAGGATGCTTTTCGTGCCCTGAACGACGTTTACGAAAAAGAAATTCAGCAATATTTTAAAATTCCGCCGCTGGGCCTGACCCGTTTTTATCAGGAACGTTTTAATGAGCTGCTCAATCAGCATAACATTTTTGAAACCACGCTGGCTGAATTTCTTTCCATTCTTTACCTGCCTCTGGAAAAATCGTTCAAGGTTTTTCAGGAAAAACTTCAACAGATGGCGGAGGAAGGAACCATCCCTACGGCCACAAGAGAAAATTACGCCATGTGGCTCAAGATTCTGGAAGGCCACTACATGACGCTTTTTAAATCGGCCGATTATACGGAAGCGCTGCACCGGGTGCTGAAAAATTTTGAAAATTTCATGATTGCCAGAAATGAAACAATTCAGGATTACTTGCAGATGCTTCCGATTGTAACCCATAAGGATATTGATGATTTGTATAAAGAGTTTCATTTGCTGAAGAAAAGGATACAGGAATTGGAGAAGCGTCTGGGCATTTCACCCAACACCATGGATAAGATTAAGTAGTCTCCTTTATGAATTTGATATAAGGCAGCCGGATAATTTCGAAAGGAAAATTATTTAATGAGTTCGACAAAGATTCCTCTGGATCTGATTCTGGAAAGGATAGCTGAAGACGCGGAGAAAGCGCAACAGCGCGTTTCCAAGGCTTCCGAAGTTTTACAGGGACAGCTCAATACCGACCTGGCCACGACGCCTTATGAAGTCGTGTATGAAGAAGACCGGGTCAAGGTCAAACATTATCGCCGCGATGAAAGCGCCGAAGATAAATTGAAAGTTCCCCTGTTGGTGGTTTATGCGCTGATTAACCGGGAAACCATGCTCGATTTGCAGCCGGATCGAAGCGTGGTCAAGACATTTATGGCTGGCGGGATCGATCTGTACATGGTGGATTGGGGCTATCCCAAGCGCAAAGATCGTTTCCTGACCATTAACGATCACGTCAACAGTTTTTGCGTCATGTATTCGGCGCAGCATCCGGACAAAATCAAAAATCTGGTCACCACCGTTACGCCGTCGAGTTTCGACACCGACAAGGGACTTCTGCATGTCTGGATGAAGGATATCGACGTGGACGGATTAATCAGGACATTCGGGAACATTCCCGGCGATCTGATGAACTTCGGGTTTCTTCTGCTGAATCCGGCGCGCCTGATGATCGATAAGTATGTCGGTTTCATGGAAAACATGGACAACAAGGATTTTGTCGAAAATTTCGTGCGGATGGAACGCTGGATTTTTGACAGTCCCGATGTTCCCGGAGAAACATTCCGTCAGTTTGTCGAAGACTGCTACAAGAGAAATCTGTTGATTCAAAGCAAAATGTATCTGGGCGGGAAAAAAGTGGATTTGAAAAATTTGACCATGCCCCTTTTGAATTTTTACGGCCAGTACGATCATCTGGTTCCTCCGGAGGCCTGCAATCAACTGACCAGGGCCGTGGGCAGCAGGGATGTGGAGGATATCTGTCTGGAGACCGGCCACATCGGCATCTACGTCAGTTCCAAATTTCAGAAAATGTTTGCCCCGAAAATCGTTCGCTGGCTGAAGGACAGGGATGCGGAAGATGCGGTTGCCCCGCCATCCAGGTCCGTCGGAAGCAAGGCCGTCAAGCGCAGTCGGGTTGTGCGCAACGGACATTCAACAGTAAAAAAACAAGCGTCGTCCGACGGCAAGAAATCAGCCGGCAATGCGGTCTCGGGAAAAAAAGCGTCGGCCGGTGCGGCAAAAAATAAAAAGTCATGATGGAAAAGAAAACCATTTTTTTATTCGCAAGATATTGAGGACGCATACGAAGGGAGAAAAGGTATGTCAACCAAAGAAGGTTATTTTCGGGCGTTGAGCAAACTGAGCATAGAAATGGGGAGAACGGAAGATAAGGATA
>JAGVUJ010000231.1 GCA_019136325.1 Deltaproteobacteria bacterium | reverse complement strand
CCACGGAAACGTTTGTTGATAATTACCAGCGCTTCAGGAACATACAGGAATGTATAGGGCTGATCTTCGGCCAGAATTTCCTGAAAGCGGTCATAGTATTTTTTTCTTTCCTTCGGGTCGAAGGTGCTGCGTCCTTTCTCGAGCATTTCGTCTACTTCCGGATTGTTATAGGAAATGAAATTTAATTCTTCCGGCGCCGTTTTGCTCGAGTGCCAGACGTCGTAGGCATCCGGATCAAGCGGGATGGTCCATCCCAGAATCACAGCATCGAAGCGCCGTTTGTTGATAAAATCCGTTACAAATGCGGACCATTCCAACACGCGGATTTTAACGGTGATGCCGATTTCTTTCAACTGCCGCTGGATGATCTCGGCGCACTTTTGTCGTGTTTCATTGCCCTGATTGGTGACGATTTCGAAAACAAACGGTTGTCCGTCTTTTTTCAGGAGTCCATCGCTGCCGGTTTTTTTCCATCCCGCTTCGTTGAGCAGTGCAAGGGCTTTCTGCGGATTGTAATTGTACACCTTCACCTTGTCGTTGAAGGCCCACGCACCCGGTTTATACGGGCCGTTGGCGGGTTTCCCCAGCTTCAGCAATACGCCGCTGATGATTTCATCCTTGTTGATCGCGTAGGAAATCGCCTGCCGAACTCTTTTGTCGGCAAAAAGCGGATTCTTCAGGTTGTAGCCCATGAAAGTATAGGCAAAGCTGAGATACCGGTACTTGTTAAAATTATTTTTAAATAAATTATTCTCGGTTTGCCGCGTGTATTGCAGAGGCGTGAGACCCATCATGCCGATATTTTGTGCGCGCAACTCCAGAAACATCGTGGCCGTGTCGGGGATAATGCGCGTCATCCGTCCGTCGATATAGGGTTGCCCCTCGAAATAATCAGGATTGGAAACAAGGACAATTTTCTGACCGGCGACCCATTCCTTGAATTTGTACGGACCGGTGCCGATCGGATGCCGTGATAAAGAGCTTTGTGTAATGTCTTTTCCCGCAAGCAAATGTCGCGGCAGAATGGCGCTGCTCCAGCTGATCAAAGCCGGCGCAAACGGTTTGTCATACGTTGCACGGAACGTGTAATCGTCGGGAGCCTCGACTTTCTTGACTTTTAAAAAATCACCGGCGTAAGCGGTCGGGGTTTTCGGATCGATGGTAGCCTGATACGTGTAAAGAACATCGGCGGAGGTAAAAGGCTTGCCATCATGCCATTGAACACCTTTGCGAAGGTGGAATGTTATGACCAGACCATTCGATGAAATCTCCCACGATTCGGCCAGGTCGCCGACAATGTTCATGTTTTTGTCATATTTGACCAGACCGTTGTAAATCATTCCTGCGATATTGTGAGAAGCCGAATCGGAAGCCAGGATGGGAATCAGGTTGCTGGCGTCTCCGATATCGCCCCGCACCAGAATATCCCCGTAAGCGGGCGGTTTTTCTTCCGGCGGTCGGCTGTTTACGGATTCCTGCTTTGTGTCACAGGCCGTGAGCGTGATATGGATGAAAAAGAGAAATAATAAGAGACAGACTTTTTTCATGGCATTTTATTACCGCAGTGATGATGTCATTGCAATGAAATTTTATAATGCGTTCCGTGAATCCTTAGAGTACAATCATTGCGACATCGACCGGCCGGGTTTCCCTTGACATGAAAAAGCGGACTTCCTATAGTCCGGCCTTGAAAAGCCGACACACAATATAGAATCATCGGATCAGCTTATTACTTATGAAAACAGATGAAACAAGCGTCAAAGAGGAAATGGCGGATATTCTTCCGCATCGTTTGTATTATGAATCCAAGATTAAATCCGTCCACTGGTTAAACCGCAAACGAATCGAACACTGTCTCGATCTGGCCGGCGACATGACGTGTAAACGCATACTCGACGCCGGAACCGGCAGCGGCACGGAATGGGGTGGCATCAGAGAGCTCGCGCATCATTTCGGCAACGGGTTTACGGTGCTTTTCATCCCCGTATTGATCTTCGTCACCGTTTTTTGCCTTGTCTTTCCCTTGATCAGGAAAAAATTCAGCGAGCAAAAACAAATCTTCATCAACGGCCTGAGTCTGATTGTTTTATCGTCAGTTTTGCATACTGTAATACTTCGTGAACATTCCATCATTCATCCGTTTTCGATGTTGAAATACAACCTGGTTTTTGTTTTTATCATTTTTGTTTTTTTCTGCTGGTTGTATGTTCATTACCAGAGCGCTGTTCTGAACATAACAAAGAACTACTTAAAAGCATCATTAGCGTTGACCGTTTGTTCCATCATGGCTTTCATTCCGGGGGTGCAAAGTTATAACCAAAACTTTTACAGAGCGAGGATGAGTGCCGCGGATTATTCCATTGCCCGTTTTATCAGAGCCCACACAAATTATTATGATGTCGTATATTCCCCGGATTATAAGATCCCGTGGGATCCGCCCCAGTATCTGGCGATATCCAGGAAAAGAGTCTATAAAGTTTTGTCCCCGCATGAAATTCCTGTCGATCGTCTGCCGGAACACGCGGTGATCAATGTCCTCATCTCTTCCGAAACGCTTAAGAATCCTGTCTGGAGCCAGCTGGGCACAGGCGGGTCCTTTTCCGGAAAATCAAATGATCTGTATTTGTTTAAATTCCGCGGGAAATCCTTCCGTTCAGTGATTGATTAAAACGATAGCGAGATTATTTTTTCTGCGGAGGTTTCTGTCTCTTCTTATGCCGTTTGTGGGAGTGCCGCGTACCGGACTTCTTTGTGACGCGGTTTTTAATCTGCTCTTCCTTGAATTTCGAGACAAATTCTTTAGAGGCAAGATATTTATCTGCGAAAGACACGATAAAAGATTCCTTGTATTTTGGCGGAACCAGCGTCAGCGGCCACATATGCTTGATGATAATGTCCGTTTCGATATCGTTTAGTTGGAAATGTTTCTGAGCGTTGGCAAGCGCGATTTTG
>JAGVUJ010000317.1 GCA_019136325.1 Deltaproteobacteria bacterium | reverse complement strand
AGGGCGCGTGATTTGATTTTCTAATTCTGCTCTGGCCTTTCGGATTTCATTTATATCCATGCCTTTCTCCTTATCATCCTTTTCATTTTTTATCGGTATCATTTGAATGTTTCTGCTGCGCACAACATATTCGCCATCAACGATACGCCCTAGTCGGCCATCATCGCGCGACAAATATTCTTCAATCATAGCCTCAAAAACAGGAGATAAGTTTCTGTCGTCTGCGTAGGGCCAATTCTCGGACATTATAACCCGCAACGCATCCATGTGAGCGTCGCTGATGTTGATATTGATTTTACTCATATCATCATTCCTTTCCTTCATTCCCGCGCAGGCGGGAATTCAATTTTGTTATGGGATAATCACTGAGCGGCGACCTAAGCGTTCCGGCGCCCGCGGATGCAAATCAAGGCACCAGCCGTCGCCGGTTTCCATCGCGCGTAGTTCCCGCAACTCATCGGAGGATAGCTTTCCAAGCGATTCCCCGCTTTTTAGGCTGTAATACCGCGCGTCCATCGCGGCGACCTGTTCTTTAAATTCCTGGTCTGTCATGCCCTGCTTTGGTTCTTCGGCAACATCCTGATGATGCGCCATTCTCACGGCGTCGTCATACGAAACATTGTGCGGCGGATGCGCCGGCGGCAACGTCTCCGTCCGCCAGAATCGCAACCGCCACCCCATGATCGCGTAAAGCTGTGATAATAGTTTCATGCTATCCCTTCTTTCTTCTGTGTGGCTTGTTGCCGGATTTCTCTTTCATCAATTCCAGCAATGTCTTTTCATCGTGGATTTTTAAGCCTTTCTTGTTTCCGGAGGCAAACTCCGCCCACTCTTCCATGGTCATTAGATGCGGGGCTGTTTTTGGTTTTTCCATGGTTTCTTTCCTTATTAAATCGGGATAATAGACCCGCGCACAATACGGTATTTTATATTCCAACCCTCTTCTTTTGCCTCTGCACGCAACTTTTTAATTTCGGCTTTTGCTGCAATATCATCATCAAAAATATAGGCATTGCTGATATAGCTCCACGGCTCATCGCCGAGCTTGCTCTGGATAGCAGGGATCCCGCGCGGCATCCCCCCTTTCTTTCCGTTCTCCCGGCTGCTGGCTTCTTTTTTCGGCGTGCTGATGGAACCCAGGGCGGCGGCTTGTTGCAACCTGATCTGTTCTTCCGACATAACGGCGTAGCTAGACGCCCATTGCACGGTTATTCTGTCGGCAATCCATTTTTTGGCTTCACCGGCGGAAGAAAAAACCTTTGCGTCCTCGATATTAGCGACATGGCCAGCCGAGGATCTGATAAACTTGGGATAGTTTCATAGGTTGCCTCCTTTTCTTTTTATATCAATAAGTGACGGTAAATGTCAAGACGGCCGCGGCCAGCCAATAGATAACGTGCCGCCAGTCGCCGGACGGAAGATACATGACGGCAGCCAGGACGTCCAGGACGATTAAGATGGTCGGGAATAGTCTAGCTGTTGTCATGATTAAATCCTTTTAATTTCAATACCCGGGAAGGCATCGGTCATGCGCTGAAGGATGCAAGCGCAAAAATCCGCGCTCTGTTCGATTGCGTGGCATTTCATTTTTAAGTTTTCAGCGGCAAGCATGGTCGTGCCTGAGCCGATAAACCCATCGAAGACGGATTCCCCCGCCTTGCCATAATCACCCATCATCTTGACCAAAAGGCCGACGGGTTTCTGTGTAGGATGCACTCGCTCTTTTTCCTTCCCGATCAAGCCGTTATATTCAAAATCATATTTTTTGACTGAATTTCTGGCGATACTTGTCCAAACAAGCTCACAGTCCCCAAAGGTCGGCATGGTATTGTTTTTATTCCATACAAGCCAATGATTGCTTTGCGGCAAAAGGTCGGAAAAGAAATTACCGCCGAAAATAAAAACCTGGTCGCTTAACGATAAAATCAGGTCAAAGGCTTCCTGCCCCGGCCTTGTCTTGTCCCATTCGCCGCCCTTATGCCTCCGCCGCGCGATAGGTTTCCCAAAGCCTCCAAAGCCTTCAAAGCCTCCAAAGCCTTCCCCCCTGTCAATCCCATAGGGCGGATCGGTGAACACCAAATCCGCCCTTTCTCCCCCCATAACCCGCCCCACGTCCTCTTTTTTTGTGGAGTCGCCACACAACAGCCGATGTTCCCCGATCTGCCACAGGTCGCCCGTCTTAACGCGCCACGTCTTATTCAGCTCTTCCGCCTGGTCAATCTGGGGCTCAGCATCGCGGGTTTCTTTTTGTTCGCGTAAGGCCATAATTTCATTGATTTCTATTTCATCAAAACCCAGAAGCTCAATGTCCAGGGCTGGATCCTCTAGTTTTATTTCTTGCAGCAGGTCTTTCAAGAGAATTCCGTCGAACTCGCCGCCGTGCGCGTTGGCGGCGATGTTGGCCTGTTTCTCTTTAATTTCCAGCCAGTCCACTTCGCGGTAGGCGAGGCGTCCGTACGGGGTTTCAATGTAACCGGCGGCGACGGTGCCGGTTTTGTCGGTCTGGGCTTTTTTGATGATCGGCCAGGACGAATCAAGATTCTTGATCCGCTGGTGCCCGCCGATGAGGGTCTGCGTCCGGGTGTTATAGACGATCCCGGACAGGTCGCCAAACTCCTCCAGCGATTTTTTAAGCGCCGAGAGTTTCTCCCGGCTGATCTTGCGCGGGTTGTAGCCCGCCGGTTTAAGATCCTTGACTTTCATTGTTTAATTCTCCTATTTTCATGATTCAATCAAACAACCCCTTCTGTACGGGTCGCCCATGCCGTTCTTTCCAATCATTCAATATTTCTTCTTCGTATTCGCGGCGCTCTGCTTCTGTCCAATATTTTCCATAGTGTTTAAACCATGCCTCCAGGTCAATAAGCCCGGTCTCTGCTCCTCCGACTACAAATTTGCAGTGCCTGTTTTTATTCATTTCTCCCATCGGTTCCAGCCTGCAATGACGTTTATGGTTCCTCCGCGTCCAA
>JAGVUJ010000020.1 GCA_019136325.1 Deltaproteobacteria bacterium | reverse complement strand
CGTTGCTCCGGCGGCGGCAACGGTTTCCAGCGCCGATGCCGACAGGGACGGCGTGCCCGATGCTCAGGATGACTGTCCGCGTTCTCCGGCGGGTGCGGTTGTCGATAAACGCGGTTGTCTGCCGGATTACGATGAAGACGGCATTCTCGATTACGAGGATCACTGTCTGAATACACCGCCGGGCGTTAAAGTGGACCGTGACGGTTGTCCGTCGGATTCCGATTTCGACGGCGTTTCCGATTATCTGGACAAGTGCCCCCGCACTCCGGATGGAACACTCGTCGATGAAAACGGATGCCCGCTGAAAAACAAATCGATGCTGCTGAAGATGGAATTCGATTCCGGCAAGGCGGTCATTAAGAAAAAATATCACGGTGAATTGAAACGGGTGGCCGATTTCCTGAAGAAAAATCCCAAAGCAACCGCAACGATTGTGGGACATACGGACAGCACAGGCAACCGCAGGAATAATATCAAGCTCTCGCAGGCCCGCGCCGACAGTATCCGCGCATATCTGATTAATAATTTCGACGTCAGACCTTCCCGTGTTAAAGTGCTCGGATACGGCCCGGACAGGCCGGTTGCCAGCAACAAGACGGCCGAAGGAAGACAGAAGAATCGTCGGGTTGTCGCTTCCTTCGAGTGATTCGCAATATCGTGCTTTTTACAGTCAAAGACTTCCGGCATATAAAAAAGCCGGAAGCCTTTGAATACAAATCATACCAACGGCGCTTTCGTCCTTTCGATAACTGTTAATTATGTTCTTCAATGCTCTGTCTTTTACGGGTCTCGAAATCTCTGAATGTCACGACACGGTATCGGGCAATAATACTTTCTTTATGGATTCTGATCGTTTTAAATGTTTCAGGGTTGGCGTGTTCAATATTTTCTTGCATCACCGCGGATTTTTTCTTTTTCAACGTAACGTTTTTTAAGGAGGCATGATTATGAAAAAAATTATCGTTTTGACGATTCTTGTATCGTCGATTTTCGCATTTTCCTTAACGTATGCGGAAATCAGGCAAGGCTCTTTCTCGCTGACACCTTATGCCGGAGGTTATTTCTTCGAAGGCAATGAGGATTGGGAAGACGGCGCAACCGCAGGCTTGCGCGCCGGTTATCATGTGACGAAAAATATCGGCATAGAAGCATTCTTCAGCTACATCCGGACGGATCATGATGCTATCGACATCAACGATGCATACGATATGGGCATTGAAGGACTCTATCACTTTATGCCGGATGAAAAACTTGTTCCGTTTCTGGCGCTGGGCTTCGGCGGACTCCATTTCGGCAACACCGATTTCGATGAAGATTTGAATACACTTGCCGCCGATTACGGCGCGGGACTGAAATATTTTATTACCGACGATGTTGCTCTGCGCGCCGATGTGCGTCACGTTCTTTCTTACGATAATGATATCGACAAGAGATGGCATAATAATTTACTCGTCGCCCTGGGCGTCAATGTCGCCTTCGGCGGGAAGAAAGAAATCGCAGAGGTTCAACCGGAAGAACCGCCTCCTCCCCCGCCACTGACTGATTCGGACGGCGACGGCATTACCGATAATCTGGACAAGTGCCTCAATACGCCTTCCGGTGTTTCCGTCGATCAAAACGGTTGTCCGAACGATTCGGATAAAGACGGCATTGCCGACTATCTTGACAAGTGTCCGGCCACTCCATCCGGTGCAGCCGTCGATAAACAGGGATGCCCTCCGGATTCCGACGCCGACGGTGTTCCTGATGATCAGGATCATTGCCAGGGCACACCCGCCGGCATTCCGGTCGATCAAAACGGCTGTCCGAACGATTCGGATAAAGACGGCGTTCCCGACACTCTGGACAAGTGCCCCAATTCCCCCGCAAACACGGCGGTCGATCAAAACGGCTGCGTGCGTGAAAAAATTGCCATGAGGGTTAATGTTGAATTTGATACGGCCAAGGCCGTCATCAAAAAGAAATATCATCAGGAGTGACTGTCTCAGGCTCGCGCGGATAGCGTCCGGACGTATTTGATCGATAATTTCAACATTGATCCTGCAATTATCAGAGCTGCCGGCTATGGACCTCGCAAACCGATTGCGAGTAATAAAACAGAAAAAGGACGTCAGAAAAACCGGCGAATTGAAGCCGTCATTGAAGCGTATAAGGTAAAATAACAACACAACCGTTAAGATGATCCCATGATAAGACCCTGTATCCGTTGCAACGGATACAGGGTCTTATTTTATATGTTTTCCGAACCCCGAAAGGCCGGAATATTATACAGCAACTTTACTTTGTGCGCAGAACCTCTACCGTGACTTCTACACGGCGATTCTGTTGTCTCCCCTCTTCCGTATCGTTGGATGCCAGCGGGTTCTCCTCGCCGTAACCGACAGCGGTCATCCTGGAGCCGTTGATGCCGAATTTGTCAATCAGCACCTGGCGCACGTTTTTAGCGCGTTTTTCGGATAATTTCCGGTTGACGTTTTCATCGCCGACATTATCGGAGTAACCCTCAATGACGATTTTCTCTTTTGGAAATTCTTTTAAAAAATTCGCCAGCATTTCAATATCTTCATAAAATCGTTCATCCACGGCTGTTTTTTTGGCATCAAACTCGATATTGATCATCATCGACACTCTTTCCTGATCGGAACCGGCCTGTTCCACAACGGTGGCGCTGGTCGGTTTATCGCAGCAGGGAGGACAGATGCATTCTTCGATTTTTTTATCGACATCGAGGGGCGGCATGGCGCCGGCGCGGGAATCCGGCTCGGCAATTTCGACGGAATCAACAGCGGGTGATCCGCCGGCTTTGATTTCCGCCTGCACAACCGTTGTCGCGGTCATTATGATTACGATTAAAAATACAATCTTTTTCATAACATCCTCCTTTTGTTTCAATCTTGAACGAAGATTCTTTGAAAGATTTATAAAACCGGTTGATTTTTTCGTATAAGCCGTTGTTTTAAATACTAAATTAAATTTATCCTGTCAAAGGAAAAAATGGTTTCTAGATGGTGAAGGGTGAAAGGTGAAAGGTGAAGGGTATTACACTCATTTTGATTACTATTGATAAAATCATTATTTTTTGTTTTTATTAAAAGAAATTACCGTCGGCATCGCTTTGAGCAAATGACAAAGAAAAACAAAACAACTGAAAACAATTTCCAGCCGTTTTTTCTCTTCCGCAGTCCGCACTTTCAATCCATTATGGCCAGTTCGCGTCTGCGGCTGGGATGGAAAAACGAGATGAAAAAAAACTCCCGCGAAGTTGTTTTAAGAACGTCCGGCGGGTCGAGATTGCTGTCGTTTCTGTCTCATCATCCCCGGCAGCGGGGCATGGTCATTTTTCTGCATGGATGGGAGGGGTCGTCGTCCTCGGTTTACATTCTGGAATCGGCAAATTATTTTTACCGTCGGGGATTTACCGTCGGACGTTTGAATCTGCGCGATCATGGCGATTCCCATCATCTTAACGAAGGCCTCTTTCACGGAGCGCTGCTGCAGGAAACCTTCGAGGGAGTGGAGCATCTGTCAGCGTTTTCCGCGGGCACACCGGTCTATCTGGTCGGATTTTCACTCGGCGGCAATTTCGCCCTGCGCATCGCGATGCGCCACGGCATCAAACCGATTCCGAATTTAAAACATGTTTTTGCCGTCAGTCCGCCGCTGGACCCTTACAAGACGACTCTGGCCATTGATAACGGCTATTCCTTCTACCGGAAATATTTTCTGAAAAAATGGAAGCGGTCGTTGCTGAAAAAACAAAATCTCTTTCCGCAGAAATATGATTTCAGTAAAATGCTGAAAGCGGATACGTGCATTGAACTGACGGAAATGATGATGCCCTACGTTCCGGAACTAACCACGTACCGCGATTATTTCAAGTTGTACACGCTGGGAAATGAGGCCTTGCAAAATCTCAACATTCCGGTCAGAATCTTTATTGCGGAAGACGATCCGGTTATCCCGCATGACGATTACCTGAAGCTGGAGGATAACCGGTATCTCCGGGTCTCGCGGCAAAAATTCGGCGGGCACTGCGGGTTTTTAAATCTCTTTCCGGCAAGATGCTGGTATAATCAGGTCATTGCGGAAATTATCGCTTAGATTTTTGGGGATGTTGCGTTATGGATTTGACGCTGTTTCAGAAAAAAGATGTTTTGCCCCGTCTGGTTATGGACAAACTGGCGAGTGTCGCCGTCGATTACAGAGAAAAGAATTCCGAGATCGATGCGTCCCGCCGTCAGGGTTCCGCTCACCTCAAGGCCGCGGTGGTTTTACTGCTCAATTTCAAGCAATTCAACGACCGTTCCGAATATGTTTTTCAATTAATCAAACGATCCGCCAGTGTTTCTCAGGCCGGAGACCTCAGTTGCCCCGGCGGGATGCTGCAACCCAAACAGGACAATGTGCTGAGTTCTTTTCTGAAAACGGAAATGCTGCCGGCGCTACGCGGCAGAATGGCGCGGCATATCCAAAACGTGGACAATGAAACCGGAAATCTGATTCGTCTCTTTTTAACCACCGCCCTGCGGGAAGCCTGGGAAGAAATCGGTCTGAGTCCAATGAACACGAAATTTCTCGGCGCTCTGCCCACCTATTCGCTGTACTTTATTTCCCGGACTATTTTTCCCGTCGTGTGCTGCTCCCGTCGTCCCTTTTCCTTCACGTTGAGTTCCGAGGTAGAAAAGGTTCTGGAAATCCCTTTAAGTTTTTTCTTCGAGAACGCAAACTACGCCACGCTCGACGTCCAGATGACCGTGGGTGAAAACAACGATCCGTTCCGCTATCAGACACCCTGCCTGGTCTTTCCCGACGGCAGCGGCGAAGAAGAAATCCTCTGGGGCGCCACATTCAACATCATTCGCCACATTCAACATCATTCGCAATTTTCTTCATATTATTGCCGACGGCGATGTTCCCCCGGTCGAATCCTCCAGAACACTGACAAAGGTTCTGGGCAATCGCTATATTTCCTCCAGGGGTTGACCTCATGGCCGAATTGAAAATCGGAGCATCCGTCATCCGGACGATCATTTTCGATTTTGACGGCACGCTGGCCAAACTGAACATTGATTTTCAAAGCATGCGCGAGACGGTCATGAATCTTATTTCATGCCGCGGCGTTTCACGCGAAGCAATGAGCCCGCATTTTAGTCTGGAAATGATCGACGCCGCTTTCGAAACGATCAGGCGGCGCTCGGAGCGGGAAGCCGGCGAGTTTTTCGCAGAGGCCAATGCGATCATTGAAGAAATCGAGACGGACGCGGCGGAGCGTGGCGAACTTTTCGGTTCGACACGAAAACTCCTCATGTCGCTGCACGCCGCAAATCTTTCCTGCGGAATCATCACCCGAAACTGCGCCAAAGCCGTAAAAATCGTTTTCCCCGATATTCTGGATTACTGCCCCGTTTTGATTTGCCGCGATGATGTGGGCAAGGTCAAACCGCATCCGGAACATATCGGCCTGGCCATGAGCAGACTCGGCTCTTCACCGCATCATACGTTGATGATCGGCGATCATCCCATCGATATCGTGACCGGACGCAACGCCCGGACCCTGACCTGCGGGGTGCTCACGGGACGCTGCGGAAAGGATGATTTTATCGACGCCGGCGCGGATCTTGTGTTGAACAACGCTGCGGATATTTTGTCGATTCTGGAAACGGTTGATGGTTAAAGAAAAACACTTTTAGGTTTTAAGTTTTACGTGTTACGCGTTACGTGTTACGTTTTTTACGTTTTTCCATACGGCACTATGTGCCTTAGAAAGCCCGTGAAATGTGAAGAGTGAAAAGTGAATAATAAAAGACTTTTCACGTTCGTTCGAAGCGACACCCTTGTTAATGTCATTTCGAGGAGCGAAGCGACGAGAAATCTTATTCGTTTGTCCCCATCCGCTTCGCTGCGGGCATAATTTCCAAAAGCCAAAGGCTTTGGATGATTTGTCCAGCACGTTTCGGTGCGCTTTCCGTACACGGGCTTTATATTTTAGGCATTGCAATATTCGGCTCATTTCATTAGAATCATCAGTAGTCGGCAAACGTTAACCATCTTTTCAATCCATATGCCGGAGAGCGATATGGACAACACCGGAAAGTACGATATCAAATATCTGTTTGAGCCGCGAAGCATCGCCGT
>JAGVUJ010000253.1 GCA_019136325.1 Deltaproteobacteria bacterium | reverse complement strand
AGCCGGTAAAAATAAAAGGAAAGGATACACACACCATGAAAAGAGATAACGTAGTAGCGATTAATAAGCAAGAGACTTTTATAGATGATCCATTAACAGGGATATTACGACAAGGAGCCAGAGATTTATTAGCGCAGGCATTAGAGATGGAGATCGAGACGGTTTTAAGTCAATACAAAGATTTAAAGGATCAACGGGGCTATCAGCGCGTTGTGCGCAATGGATACATGCCGGAGCGTCAGGTACAAACAGGTATTGGGCCGGTATCTGTGGAAGTTCCCCGGATCAGGGATCGGTCGCCCCATGTATCGGAGAGGATGGAGAACGATGATTATTGATAATACTGTAAAGTCGTTCTCTGTCAAAGTCGGTTATGTAAATCCTATGTTCCAAAAAAAGACTTCCTGTTTTTTATTTATTTGCGTACAACATAGGCCATAGGGACAATTGTGTCAACCGGAAAAATGTTATCCATAAGTATACTGGGAATTATAATTGACAAGAACTTCTTCGATGAGAAGAGGAGTTGATAAGCCATCTTATGAGTGAAATATATTATGGTTTTAGAAATCCCAAAAAGAGGATTATGTCAGTGAGGAATATTTTATCAACTGGCTAGAAATTCCTCATTTTTCTTCATACTTGAATCTCAATCATCATTACCTGGTTTTTACGTTTGTTCTGTCGAAAATCCCCCCGTTTCAAGTGATTTAGAACTTTTATACATCGTTATTATGACACCAAACGTTTTGGCATATTATTTGCCATTATACTCATCATCACGGAACAGGGAGGACGCCATGACCAAAAATAAACAGGGAATTTGTTTGACCTGCGCGCATTTTACGCGATGCGTACTGCGACCGGCAGACTGTTCAACAAAAGGCATTCAGTTTTGTGAGGAATACCAGACTGTTTGTCTTGCGCCTGTTGTTGTGACGAACGAAAAACCTAAAAAAATGCTGAAGCAAGCGCCATCCGGCATTCTGGGTCTTTGCAGTGATTGCAACCACTATTCATACTGCAGCTTTCCCAAGCCGGAAGCGGGCGTGTGGCACTGCGAGGAATATCAGTAGTATCAATGAAACATACGGCCGAGATTATGGAACAGATTGGCCGTGAAAGGAATAAAAATGACATCTGAAGAGATTGAAAAAATTGTTGCGAATCATGCAGACAGGCAGGGTTCGATTATCGCCATTCTCGAAGATATCCAGAATAAATTTCGCTATCTGCCGGAAGAATCTTTGAGAATCGTCGCCCACCAGACGGGCAGGAGCCTTGTGGATGTTTACGGAGTGGCGACCTTCTATAAAGCCTTCAGCTTGAAGCCCCGCGGGAAGCACCTGATTTCCGTTTGCCTGGGAACGGCCTGCCACGTTCGCGGCGGCCAGGCCATCGCCGAGGAATTCATGCAGCAACTCAATGTCGTGGCAGGCGAAACCACCCCGGATCATGAAATTACGTTTGAAACAGTCAATTGTCTCGGAGCGTGCGCGCTGGGACCTACGGTTGTGGTGGACGGGCACTATTTTCCGCACGTCACCAAAAGCCAGGTTAAAAATATCATCGCGGAAACCCGGGAAGGGTTGGAAAAGATTGATTTGGCAACGGACCGCAGAATATTTCCCATCCACGTGGCCTGTCCCATATGCAAAAAAAGTCTCATGGATTACGATCATCGCATTGAGGACCATCCTTCGATCAGATGTGATGTTTCTTTCGATGGTAAAAAAGGCTGGCTGCGCTTGTCATCCCTTTACGGCAGCCATGCCATCGATTCGGAATATCAAATTCCGTCAAATACACTGTCCCGGTTTTACTGCCCTCACTGTCATGCGGAGATGCCGAGTTATGCCAACTGCACGGAATGCGGTTCTCCCATGGCCGCTCTGTTGATTCGCGAAGGCTGCTCCTGCGAGGTATGTACGCGTCGGGGGTGCCACGGCCACTTGTTGAATCTGGATCAAACCAATATGTCAAAAGACCGATGAAGGGAAGAGAGATGAAAACGTTTCATACTGTTGCTGAATTCAAAGCGTATCGAAAATCAATACTGGACGGTGAAAAAAATAAAAAACCCTGCCTTGTCATCTGTGGAGGAACCGGCGGCCAGGCCAGTGGCTCCAACGATTTAATCCGGATCATCAAACGTCAGATGCTGGAGCAGAATCTGCACGACAAACTATCTCTTCGAATCACGGGCTGTCTGGGATTCTGCGAGATGGATCCATTCATTATTGTCGAGCCGGGTTATAATCTGTATCCGAAACTCAAGATGGAGGACGTGCCCAGGATTATCGAAGCGGCTGTGAAAGGCGAGGTGGTCGAAGACCTTCTCTACCGGGAACCGGGTTCTACAATCAAACGTTACTCGGAAAAAGAAATCCCGTTTTTCCAGGGACAGACTCGAATCGTTCTGGGACAAAATCAGAACCTCGATCCGATACGGATCAGTGATTATCTGAAAATGGGAGGGTATGAGGCCCTGGAAAAAGCATTGGCCAGTCCGGATCGGAAATGGATTGTCGATGAAATTCTAAAATCAAATTTGCGGGGACGCGGCGGCGCCGGATTCATGACGGGAAGAAAATGGGAAATGGCTCGCAACATGAACAAAGGTTCCGGCAAAAAATACGTCATCTGCAATGCCGACGAGGGCGATCCCGGCGCCTATATGGACCGGAGCATGCTGGAAGGAAATCCTCATGCCATCATTGAAGGGATGATCATCGCCGCCCTTGCCATCGGCGCCAGCCACGGCATCATTTATGTGCGCACAGAATATCCACTGGCCATCAAGCACGCGACCATCGCCATCAGAGAAGCCGGTCATCTGGGCCTCCTGGGCAAGGATATTTTAGGCCAGGGTTTCGATTTCGAGATAGAGATTTTTCACGGGGCCGGCGCGTTTGTTTGCGGAGAGGAGACGGCGCTCATCAAATCCATCGAAGGGAACATGGGCGAACCGCGCCAGCGTCCTCCCTACCCGATTGCCAAAGGTCTTTTCGGCTATCCGACCTGCATCAACAATGTCGAAACGCTGGCGAATGTTCCCTATATTATCAACCACGGCGCGGACGCTTATTTGAAAATCGGCACGGAGAATAACGCCGGAACAAAAATATTCTCCCTGGTCGGTAAAATCAAGAATACCGGACTGGTTGAAGTTCCGCTGGGAACCACCATCAGTAAAGTACTCTATGAGATCGGCGGAGGTCCTTCCGGTGCGGCGAAAATTAAGGCCATCCAGACGGGCGGGCCTTCCGGCGGGTGCATTCCATCGTCCATGTTTGATCTGCGCATTGATTACGACAGTCTGGCAAAGGTCGGATCCATCATGGGGTCGGGCGGCATGATTGTCATGGATCAGAACACGTGCATGGTGGACGTCGCCAAATACTTTATGAATTTTCTGAAAGACGAGTCCTGTGGAAAATGTTTCACCTGCCGTAAGGGAACGCAGCGGATGTATGAAATTCTCGAAGATATCACGCTCGGCAAGGGTACGCCGAATCATCTAACACTTTTGGAAGAGCTGGCACAAACAGTTAAAGATACAACCATGTGCGGCCTCGGTCAGACAGCAGCCAATCCGGTCCTCAGCACGCTTAAGTATTTCCGGGACGAATATGAACGGCACATTGCCGACAAACGATGCGATGCCTTTGTTTGTAAGCAGTTAACGGGTGCCCCCTGCCAGGCCGCCTGTCCCGTGGATACGGAACCATGGCGATATGTTGCCATGATTGAGAAGGGTGATTACGAGGAGGCCTACCGGGTTATCCGGTCCGCCAACCCGTTCCCGGCCGTAAGCTCCCGGGTCTGCGATCGTAAGTGTGAAAGCCGCTGCAGCCTGGGCACAAGTGGCGGGGAGGCCGTCGCTATCCGCGCCCTTAAACGGTTTGTGACCGACCGGGTGAAGCCGTCAGTTTATAACCCCGTCCCCGCAAAGAAAAAGAAACAGAAGGTGGCTGTCATCGGCGCCGGTCCGGCGGGCATCACCGCCGCTCATAACCTGTCCCTGCTGGGTTACGGCGTAACGGTTTTTGAAGCGGAAGACAGACCGGGCGGCATGCTGTCCTGTTCGCTGCCTGCCTACAGGTTGCCCCGGGATATTGTCGAAAAAGAAATAAAAACCCTTTTGAACAAGAACATCAAAATAGAATACGGCCGCGTCCTGGGAAAAGACATCACTATTCATGATCTGTTTGTCGACAAATATGACGCTGTTTTTCTGGCTTTCGGCGCGCATGAAAGCATGCGCCTTGATCTCGCGCATGAAGATGTCAGCGGTATCTATCCGTCCATTCAGTTTCTTAAAGCCTTCAACATGAGAGGCGAACAACTGGCGCGTGGACATGTGGGCGTCATCGGCGGTGGGAATTCCGCGGTGGATGCGGCACGCGTCGCCCTAAGACAGAAGGATGTGACGGGCGTGTCCCTCTTTTACCGGCGTACCCGCGAAGAAATGCCCGCCTATGAAGAGGAAATCGAAGCGGCCCTGGAGGAAGGCGTGAGGATTGAAACCCTGATCTCACCTGTGAAGATTCTCGTCCGTCAGGAGGAAATCGAAGCAGCTGTCCGGGAAGGCGTCGAACTGGAAACTCTGGTTTCTCCCATCAAAATACATGCCCGCAAAGGCCATCTGGTGGACATTGAATGCATCAGAAACCGGCTGGGCGATGTGGACGCGACAGGACGGCACAAGCCCGTGCCCATTCCTGGAAGCGAGTTCAAGGTCAAACTCGATACGCTCATCGTGGCCATCGGTGAAAAACCGAAAAGTGAATTTCTGGCGTCCATGGGTCTGGAAATCGACAAGAGCGGCCGCATAAAAGTGAACACCAAAACTCTCGAAACCAATCTGAGAGGCGTATTCGCGGGCGGTGATCTCGTGACCGGGCCGAACACGGTTATTGATGCCATTGCCGCCGGGAAAAAAGTTGCAGAAAGTATCGACCGGTATCTGCAAAAGAAAGCTTTCACAAAACCGGCAACACTGAAGCTTCCCGATGTTTACATCGAGCCTGCGCAGATCGATGAATCCGCGGAGAAGATCGTGGCTCGCGCCGTGAATCCCGCGCTGACACCCGCGGAAAGAGTAAAAAATTTCCGGGAAGTGGAAATGGTTTTGCCGGAAAACTCAGCCCGGACGGAGAGCAGGCGCTGTCTGCGCTGTGATCTGGCGTTCACCGAAGAGAAATCCGAAGACGAGCCGGCGAAGATTGCATATGGAAGGAGCACGAAATGATTAATCTGAAAATTAACGGTTTGTCCATATCCGTTGAAAAGGGAACCACTATCCTTGAAGCTGCACGGTTTTTAGGATTTCCCATTCCGACACTGTGCCACAAGGAGGGGCTCACTCCCTATGGAGCCTGTCGGCTCTGCGTGGTGGAAATCGGCGATTCCCCGAGAACAAGGCTCGTTTCATCCTGCACCTATCCTGTCGAAGAAGGGCTTAACGTGCGCACCGCCTCGGAGCGCGTGGTGAAGGCGCGGAGAATCATCATCGAGCTTCTGCTGGCGTCCTGTCCGCAGTCCAAAATCATCCAGGATATCGCGTCGGCGCACAACGTTCGACAGCAACGTTTCCGGCAGGAGCATGAAGACTGCATCCTTTGCGGATTGTGCGTGCGGATGTGCAAGGAGCAGATGATGGCCGGCGCCATCGGGTTCCGCGGCCGCGGACAGGCCAGAAGTCTGGGAACGCCGTTTGATGTTAAATCCGAAGTTTGCCGGCTCTGCGGCGGCTGCATGGAGGTCTGTCCGGCCTGTCAGGCCCGGTGCACGTTCAATGACCCGGAAAAAGCGATTTGCGGCGGCTGCGCGAATCTGAGCCCGCCCTGCGTCGAGAAGGAACAGTTCCACGATATGATGTGTTACATGTCACCCTGCGTGGCATGCGAAATTAAAAAATGAATAAATCCAGAAAGGAGCATGATATATGTCTTTTTCAAGAATCAATACATCCAGCGCAACGCTCACAAAAAACAGGACGGAAGAGTCCATCACGCCGTCGTCAGGCATGTGTGTTACGTGCATCGACGGTTGTGTCGGCATGTGTGAAATAGGAAAATCCGCCTACCGCGGCCACGAGGTCATCTATCCTCAGCCTTTCGGCGTCATCACCACGGCAGCCGAAAAACACTATCCGGTCGATTATTCACATTTCAACATTATGGGAACAGCCGCCGGCGCCTACGGTATTGAGGCCGACAGTGACAAGGCTATCTTTCCAGCCGTTAATCTCGAAGTGACAATCGGCCATGACAAGGGCATAAAATTCCGTTTGCCCTGGCTGATTTCCGGAATCGGTTCCACCAATATCGCCAAAAACAACTGGGAAGGCCTCGCCATCGGGTCTGCCCTGGCGGGAACGGGTCTGACCATCGGTGAGAACGTTGTCGGCATGGATCCCGAGACCGTGTTCAAAAACGGTAAAATTATAGATACAGTCGATTTAAAACGACGTGTCAAGCTTTACACGGATTATCAGAGAGACGGTTACGGAGCGATTATCGTGCAGGCCAATCTGGAAGACAGCCGTTTAAAAGTTCAGCAGTATGCCATTGAGAAACTCGGGGTGAAATGCGTCGAACTCAAATGGGGACAGGGCGCCAAAGACATCGGCGGCGAAGTGAAAATCAAGGATTTAAAAAAGGCTCAGATGCTTCAGGATCGCGGTTATATTGTTTTGCCGAATCCTCACGATCCCAACGTGATCAAAGCCTTCGAAAGAGGTACGTTCAAAGAATTCGAAAGGCATTCACGCGTCGGCATGGTGACCGAAGAAGGTTTTGCCGAAACAATCGAAGGGCTGCGCAAGGCCGGGGCAAAATATATATTTCTTAAGACAGGAGCCTACCGTCCCGTGGATCTGGCACGGGCCATCGCCTTTGCGTCAAAATACAAGCTGGATCTACTGACCGTGGACGCCGCCGGCGGCGGCACCGGTATGAGTCCGTGGCGGATGATGAACGAGTGGGGCGTCCCGCCGGTGGAACTGCATACCCTGGTTTATCAATACGCCCAAAAGCTGGCGGAAAATAAAAAATACCTGCCGGCCATTTCCGTCAACGGTGGATTTACTTTTGAAGATCAGATTTTCAAAGCTCTGGCCATGGGTGCGCCCTATGTAAAAATGGTGGGCATGGCGCGGGCCCCCATTGCGGCGGCGATGGTCGGAAAAACCATCGGACAAACAATTGATGCACAACAGATTCCCGTTTACATTGAGCGCTTCGGGAATTCTAAAGACGAAATTTTCGTAACAGCCAGCGAGTTGCGTCATGAACTGGGGGATAAAGAGTTCGATAAACTGCCCACCGGCGCTATCGGGTTGTACACCTATTATGAAAGACTGGCCCAGGGTCTTCGCCAACTCATGGCCGGTAGTAGAAAGTTTGCTCTCGAGTATATGTCCCGCAATGATCTGGCTGCTCTAACGCCCGATGCGGCGCGCATCAGCGGAATCAATTACATTATGGATGTAGATAAAAACGAGGCAGCCAAAATTCTCAATTTCTAAAAAGCAAAAAAGCGCTTCTCCGGGATGATTGCGTTCCGGAGAAGCAAATACAATTCCTTCATTCCCGTTAAATAGACATATGAAAAATTTGTTTAATGTCGCAGACGTTGAAAGAAAAGGTCTCCTGATCCTCAAAATTTTGAGCGAAAGTCCCGAGCCCGTGGGGGCTCGCGTCATTGCCAGCCGGATGAAAGACAGCGGCCTGGACTTAAACGAAAGGGCTGTCCGGTACCATTTGAAACTTATGGATAATAAAGGGTTAACCAGACTCATTGGTCGACGAGACGGCCGATTGATAACCAATCACGGCAAAGACGAACTGTCTAATGCCCGGGTGCAGGACAAAGTCAGTTTATGCAGCTCCCGTATCGATATGCTGGCATTCAAAACGACATTTGATTTGTCCAAAGAGCAGGGAATGGTGCCGGTTAACATTTCCTTCTTTCCGAAAGACCGGTTCAAAGAGGCCCTGAATGTCATGAAGCCTGCCTTTCAGGGTAATATGACCGTCAGCGATCGCGTTGCTGTTGCTGAAAGCGGAGAAAAATTGGGAGACGTAACTGTTCCGGATGGCAAAATCGGTTTGGCAACGGTATGCAGCATCGTAATCAACGGTATCCTCTTGAAAAACGGCGTGCCCATTGATTCCAAATTCGGCGGGATTCTCCAGATGAAAAATGGCTTTCCTCTTCGCTTTGTAGAGCTTATCCACTATACCGGATCCTCACTCGACCCTTCTGAAATCTTTATCCGGGGCAAAATGACCTCCGTTAGTAAGGTTGTGAAAAAAGGTGAAGGGAAAATACTTGCCAATTTCCGTGAAATACCGGCTGTCAGTATGACGCAGGTGACGGATCTCATGGAAAGCATTCAGGCCATCGGTTTGGGCGGAATCATGGCCGTCGGCGACATCGGTAATCCCGTTTGCGAAACCATGGTTGGATTAAACAAGGCAGGAATGATTTTAATCGGCGGCTTGAATCCGGTGGCATGCGCGCATGAACAGGGCATTGATGTCGACAACCTGGCCATGACGACCGTTATGGAATTCCGGGATATGCAAAACATCTCGGATCTATAATCAAAAAAATCGTATTTTGTTATTTGAAAATCAGCATATACCCGGCTGAGGCTTATAAAATTTCATTTTTTGCGCGAATCTGGTAAAGAAGATTCGTAGAATGACGAAGGCAATCCGTTCCCGAACTTCCACGTTCATCAGCGGATGGATCCGCCACTGTCATAAAAGGGGTTATGAAGACAGGGCCCGCAAAGGATCCATAGATGCCGCACAAACAGGAAAAGACAACAGCCGTGGCAGCAAGACGTAAATTATTAAATGTAAAGGAAGACGCATCACGGAGCAAATTGCGTGAGCGCGTCAAGGAATTGACCTGTCTGTATGGGATTGCACAGATTGCCTCGAATCCCGCTTTTTCATGTGAAAACAAACTGGCCGATATCGTCAAACTGCTCCCGCCCGCCTGGCAATATCACGGACGGGCCTGCGCCCGGATCATTATTGATGGACACGTCTTTCAAACAACAGGCTTTTGCGATGGAGCTCACCGGCAGACGGCCACGATCCGCGTTGCAGGTAGAAACCGGGGAACCGTGGAGATTCATTATCGGGACGATCGCGGTCTTTTGCAGAAAAATCCTTTTCTTCTCGAAGAGAAGAATCTGATTGACAACATTGCCGGACAGATTGCCCTGATGATCGAGCATGAAGAAATTCGGAAAACCAAAGCCGAACTTCGCAAACAGCTAATCAAGGCCGATCGCCTGGCTGCTATCGGCGAATTGGCTGCCGGTGTGGCCCATGAACTCAACGAACCGTTGAACACGATCCTGGGATTTTCTCAGCTCACCCAAAAAACGCTCGATCTACCGGTGCAGACACGTAATGATCTTGAAAAAATAGCCGAAGCCGCCCTGCATGCCCGCAGCATTATTCAGGAACTGTTGATTTTCGCCCGGCAGGGCAAGCCCGGGAACGCCGGGGTGAACATCAACCGGATCATCACGGATGAACTGCATCTCTTTGAGTCCCTGTGCAGTAAATCCGGCGTGGAACTCAGGCGCATCGTCGATCCAGCCCTCCCCGAAATTACGGCGAACAAATCACAGATCCGTCAGGTAATCTCCAACCTGATTGTCAATGCCCTTCAGGCGATGCCGGATGGGGGAATCCTTACACTAAAGACTTCTTTTGACGCCGCTTCTGTTTATTTGCGGGTTGATGATACAGGGGTCGGCATGAGCGATAAGGTCAAAGAAAATATTTTCCTGCCTTTTTTTACTACGAAAGACGTCGATCAAGGCACCGGACTCGGACTTTCCGTGGTTCACGGTATTGTGTCTTCACACGGAGGCGAGATAAATGTAAAAAGCGAGAAAAACCGAGGATCCTGTTTTTGTGTAACATTTCCCCGCCGATTGAAAAAAGCTTCTAAGGAGGAACTATTTTGAAAACCACACAGAAGCATCGCATCCTGGTTGTGGATGATGCTCCCACGGCCATAGACATTCTTCAACGGAATCTTGAGTCTAAAGGTTATCGCGTCTTTATCGCCTCCAATGTTGCGGATGCCTTGAAGATACTGGAAAGCGCGCCGATCGACCTCGTCATTACGGACTACAAAATGCCCAGAATCAGTGGTCTTGACCTGGTCCGTCACATTCGAGCAAACTTTTATGAGACCGAGGTTATTATGGTGACCGGCTATGCCTCGGTGAAGGGGGCCGTCGAAGCCGTCAAGATGGGGGCGGATGAATACCTGCCCAAGCCATTTACGGACGAAGAGCTCTTCAGCGCGGTGGACCGCGCGCTCAACAAACAGCAAATGCGCAAAATCGTTCAGAACGGGAAACCTCACGGGACAGCAAATACATTCGGCATCATCGGTAAGTCGAAGCCTGTCCGGAAATTGCTTGCGGAAATCGAAAAGGCTTCCAGGTCTTCAGCAACCGTGCTCGTTTTGGGTGAAAGCGGTACCGGCAAGGAATTGGTTGCACGGGCCATTCATTACAGCAGCAAGCGGGCGCCAGCGCCGTTTGTTCCCGTCAACTGTGGCGCCATCCCGGAGAAGCTTCTGGAAAGTGAACTCTTCGGCCATGTCAAAGGCGCCTTTACCGGCGCCAATGAGTCGCGCGCCGGTTTTTTTCAGACGGCCGATGGCGGCACCATCCTGCTGGACGAAATCACTGAAATGAGTCTGGCCATGCAGGTGAAGCTCCTGCGGGTGCTTCAGGACAAGCAGGTCTGCATGGTTGGCGCAAGGAAAACGCAGAAGATCGATATCCGCATCATCGCATCGAGCAATAAGGACCTGAGGGTGCTGGTCGATAAAAATCTTTTCCGTGAGGATTTGTTCTTCCGCCTGAACGTCATTACCATTACCGTTCCCCCCCTGAGAGAGCGGCCCGAGGACATTGCCGTGCTGATTACTCATTTTGCAGAAAAGTTTGTTGAAGAAATCGGTAAGAGCAATCCTGCTTTTTCCGATGAAGTGCTGCAAACTTTCAGGGGCTATGCGTGGCCGGGAAATATCCGGGAGCTCGAAAACCTTATCCAGCGTCTGATTGTCATGACGGATGGCAAAGAGATCGAGATTCCCGACCTGCCTCCGGTCATGCGCTTTTCAGCCATGGAGGGAGCCGTCCCGTTCCGGTCGCTGGCCGAAGAGGAAACCGCCTATATCCGTAGAGTTCTGGCAAGTGTCGGCGGCAACAAATCGCGTGCCGCGGCGATCCTGGGAATCGACCGCAAAACCTTACGGGACAAGCTCCAAAAGGAAGAGGACGAAAAAATAATATAAAGACGAGTCATCGTGTTGTGTTTTTATCTATCTTACGTTGTCCTTTGTAAAAATTATATCCAATCTTTTTGAGAACGCCCCCCCTTCAATCAGTTATCCTCAATTTCAATAGCCTCAAAATATTGTGGATAAGTAGGTAAAATGTTGTTAACGACCTGACTTTCTCTGCCCTTCCACGCATATGTCAATAAGCACCTTTTCCCATATTTACTGCTGTCTCATTCCTTAAGATAGCGTAAAGCTGTTCCGGGTTGTCCCGTATGATAGTAAAGTTTATGGTTTCCCTGGCTTGCTCTATCGCTTCTTCTGTGGGCATAAGGAATTTTATGTCTACAGGCTCAAATGTCTTTGCAAATTCCTCCCGCAATTCTTCTACCGGGCGTTCATTGGGTAAGATGCCATAGCGGGTATGGATACAGTTTGGCGCGTCTTTGATAACACACATAAGCAGCTCGGCTCTTTCAGCCAGCCTGTTTTCTTTGTCTATAAGCGTGGCTACTTCGGGATTACCTGTAAATTCGCCAATGAGTTTTAATGTCGTCTGGATAACAAAACATTCCCTCAGACTCCCCCTGTGTAATGCTAGCCATCGGGTAAGGTTATCTTTTGTTTCTCCCTCAAGTATTGCCTCTGCCATGAAGTTTTTTCTCCAATTTGATTCTGGTTCCTTGTAGTAGCCCTGTTCGTCTATTTGCTCTCTGGGATAAAAATTACTGGGCTGTAATACTGCGACGCCGCCTGGACATCTTTCGGGCTGGAAGAGATCCCCCCATGCTTTAAAGTCCATGATGTCATTTTTATAGAGATCCTTAAAGCTGATCAGATCATCGTCAAGATACTTCTTCTTCGGTATATGCTTTAAAAAGGAAAGCCCCTTTATCGTAGTGAGCTTCTTCCACAGGTCTTTAAAAAGGTGAGGAAAGTCTTCCATGAAGTCGTATATGTCTCCCTCGTGATCTACAAGGTCTATTGAATAATATTCCTCGGCATTTTCCAGAAGGTCAAACATCGTCCCATTGTCCCCATCTTGAAAGACGTAGGGCTCTTTCTTGGCGGCGGTGAAGTGCTTATCAAAGGGTGTCTGTTTCCCGTCCTTATAAAGGTTCAGATAGTAATCCAGAGCGTGAAGGAGGAAGTGGTTTACGCTGAAGCCCCAGGACATCTTTTCATTAAATTCAGTTTTCTTCAGCTCGTCGTACTGTTTTTGTGTCATTATGCGGGGTTGCCAGAAGGATCGTTCGTTTTCTTCTTCGGCGTGTCGCATTTCTCTAAGAAAGAAATATATCCTCCACAGGTATTCCTCTGCCGATCCCTCGTATATCATGTAAGCCTTAGCGGCGTTCACAATGTATTCAAGCAAGTGACGATACTCATTATATCGTTTAATGTCTTCGCTCTTCTTAATCCCGCTTATGATGGTGTTCATTTCAGCCAGGGTAAGCAACCCCTGATCTTCCTTGCCTTTGAGAAAGTTATAGTAGGTTGCCACCAGGTTTTGAATCATCAGCTTGCCAACTTCGTCCCCTGTGAGCTTTCCTTTCTTTAGTAAGGTCTGAATTTCCTTTGCCATTAGTCCCGCCCTCCGATGATTGCTTCTAATGTCTGTAATTTGTTCTGTAGTTCTACAGTATCATATGCTTTCAATAGGTTACCGATAACTAGACTCTCCCGGCCTGCCTGTTCCATACTGATTTCTCCGGCTCTAATACGGTCAAGTAGGTTGCCCAAGACCTTTAATATATCTTGTGCTTTAAAGTGCGTTCCCAGCCGCTGCGGTGGATTAGTGTCAATATATTCCGCTTTTAAGGCTTCCGTGAACTTCAGCTTGAAGTCCAGGAGTTTTTCCGGGGAGACTGCTGAAAGGTCAGTCTTGTCTAAAACTGTATTGATATTCACCAGAGTATCTCCCAGCTTCATTATTCTGGCTTCCCGCGTCATGTAGTAAGAGTCGTAAAGTTCGTTAAGATGTTCCCTTTTTAGCTGGGCTATCTGATCTTTAAGTTCCCGTTCCCAGCTGGTGCAGGTGCTTTTACTGATGTGCAGGGTTTCGGCGATGAAGCTATAGCTCTTTCCTTCTGCTCTCAATTTTATAAACTCTGCTTTTTCTTCTTGTGGCTTCATATAGAGTCCTCAATGTTAGTATTGTTCGCTTTCGATATGGTACTGGTACGTTCTCCCCATTTCTCTTCGCCCTAATGATACTGCTATTCTTTTTCAAAACTAAGTTTTTTGATCATAGCAGCATCTGTTGATTGAGTCTTTGTATCCATTAATTTCGTTATTCCCTTTATATCTCCTTCATTGTTGTTCAGGCTGTTCTCCTTCAGTCGCCTAAGATCGGCCTGTGTTGAACCACACTTCCATTGTGGCGACGTGGGCCGTGCCTTTATGGATCGCCTCAAGGAGGCGAAATATTTCTGTGGACAAGTAACACGGCGTGCTTGATCCAAGTCAAACGGCTCTGACGGCAGTTCTGCGGCGTTGAACCAGTCAACCAGTTCTCTCTCTTCGTCGGTGTCTTGTGATTGTTCTGCGATCCCCGAGTTTTCATGTTCATGGCCGACATAAGAAAGGGAAACTTTCAGCCAGCTATCACAATCTTTTTGAAAATCCTGAGCCGTCTCCAGTTCTTCAGGCGACTGGCAGACGGGAATCACCAAATTTTCAGTTTTATCTTTAAGGCCAAAAGGTTCAAAAGGTTCAAAAGATAGGCTTTTGCACCTTTTGTCCTTATTGCCCCTCGGCGTACAAGTTGAAATATGCGCTTTTTCATATGACTTATCTTTAAACTGCGAATTTTTAAAATTCCTCCAGCTCATACCTGACCCTCCCGCGCCATTGGATTAATTAAGTGATAGGTCGACGGCCTCCCCCCCGTGGGCAAGGTTCGTGGTTCACTGATAATATGACGCTCGATAAGAATGCCTAAGGCCTTCTTGAGGCGTTCCATTTTCTTAAAACGGGTATCGTGTGCCTGAAAAGCATCACGCTGTGTGAAGCGATCACCAGTCAAGGCATGAAGCCACTTAAAAACAATCTTGGCGTCGTTTACTTCCTCAATACTGCCCATAAGATTAAAAGCGGCTTTGGCGTGTGGTATTAGTAGCTGACACAAGTCTAAAGCGCGTTCCATTATTCCAAGCTCAATGATTGCGGTCCGTTCTAAATATTCCGCCACATGGAATATTCCGGCGATCCTTAACGCTGCCCCCGGTAATTTAGCTGACCAATCCTGAATGCTGTGCAATTCGCCGTTTTCGCCCTGCTTACCTTCGACGTATTCAGAGAATTGCAACCAGGCGTCCAGCGCATCGGGCGATAAGGTTAATATCCGTGGTTGTTCTTTGCCGTTCTCGTCGAAAACTGGCGCTATTCTTAGAAGTTGAAACACAAGGTTTTGATATTCAATCTTTAGAGCTTCGGGTATCACATACCCATTCCGGACGTCTCGACTCCCGACATTAGATTTTGGAATGAAGTATAGGAACCGTGCTAACATTCCATTCCCTCGTAATTTTGCCTTATTTCCCTCTGCAAGACCTGAAATAACGTCCGGCTGCACAGCCAGACCAAAGGACAATGCAGGTTTATCAAGTATAACTGACCCTAGTTGACGATCTACTCGAACAGGCGTCCCCGAATGGGCCTTCAGGTAGGTATTGACGTTTGATTTGCCGTTTGAATACAGGCCGGATAAGACTTCAAAGGTGCCGCCTTCGTCGGAAATGACAGCCATACGCTCTTGATTGACAAGTAAAAGATTGGCCAGTTTT
>JAGVUJ010000173.1 GCA_019136325.1 Deltaproteobacteria bacterium | reverse complement strand
TGCATGAAACAAACATACGCCAGCCATGCCAACCCCTTAAGGGAATGGCGTGGCTGGCGTATCCTCTTCCCACTGATAGGTGTTGAAAGATCCTCGTTTTGTAATTCTGATACGCGGATCATTATTGAGTTTTGAAAATGCCCGGTCGATCGTTCTCGAGCTGCTGGTGATTTGGAGTGCTGAGATGAGCTCATTCTTCTTGAATTCCTGCGCCGGTAAACTCTGCAGATAGTCCAGAATATCTGCAAAGATCAATTCTGCCTGACCAGGCATACGCACCAGTTCGGAAGCATTCGCTTCAGAAAATCGAAGAGCGATGCTATCTTCGGCCGATTCAATTTGGAACTGCAACTGCGCGGGTGGCAGGGATTCACGCACCTTTTGTGGAATGATCGTTCGCATTGAACGTGCTGAATGCTGGTTTTCGTGCGCAACCACAATGGCGGTATCGACAGACCCTAAAATATCGGAGGAGCCCCGGACGCGATAGGAAAGATCGGGGTTTCCACCCTTATTGAGATGATGAATGAGAATGAAAGTCGTACCGGTCTGGTTGGCAATTTCACGCAGGGTGTTCATCATCGGAGATATTTCCGCGACCGAATTTTCATCTGCGCCAGGCATGAACTTGGCCATGACATCAAAAATAACCACAGAAGCATCCAATCGATGAATTCGCTGACGTAATGCCAGCACTTCGGAAGTGACTTTCAGGTTAAGCGGAGAAAAGTCGAAAATCAGGTTCGCGGGCGGTTGAATGCCCCGTGCATGGCACAGTTTGAGAACCCGCGAGCGCATACCCCGGTAGCTGCCATCCAGGAAGTGATACAGCACTTTGCCCTGGGTTACCGGTTGGTTATCCCACGCCAGTCCCGAAGAAGCTATGCCAATCGCCAGGTCCAGAGCGAGAAAACTCTTACCGGCTGCCGGCATACCGGCGATCAAGTTGATCCCCCCGGCCATAATCCAGTCTTTGAGAATCCAGGTCAATTCACCCATCTCCGACAAACACAGTTTCTCTGCGGTCATGACCATTCGCTCCGTGACTCCCGCCAAGGCGGATGAGCTGACAAAGAATTCTTCCATCTGCTGCAGAGCTTCAGAAAGCGGTTTATCTTGAATAGCATTTTGCGCAAGGTTTGTAGCGACCTCCAACGCTTTTCGCTTAAATGCTTTTTCACGCACGATCTTCGCGTAAGACTCGGCGTGCATGGAAGTCGGAGTTGCATTGAGCAAGCCCATGATGTATGCCGGCCCACCAATTTCCTTTAGTTTTCCGCTGGTATTCAAAGCATTACACAAAGTGACATGATCGATCTGTTGCTCAGATTCCAACAGGTGATTCATTGCTTCCCAAATCCAGCGGTGTGAGTTGCGATAAAAATATTCCGCTTTTACGATAGTGACCAAATCTTCAAATAAATAAGGTGCAATCATGATCGAACCGAGCAAGGCCTGTTCGGCATCAATATCTCTGGGCGGAATGGGATCTGGCATCAAAGGCTCCAAATGGTTTGATATTTACTCTTTACTTCAATAAGAAAGTCACCAGAGAAAACGAAAAGCGACCGGCATAACAAATCACTTTGTTATGCGGCCGCTCCTACGATTTGATGGATGTCCAAGGAGATCAGCGACCCGAAACGATTACATTTTTATTCTACAAATAAATCAGGCATGATCCAAGGTGGTCATGTCAATTTTTGTGTTCAGCGATTTGGACAGGCCGGAACTGACAACCATACGCGGCAGGTTTCCCCAGCATTGTCCAGGACAATCGCTCAACCGTTTTCCACCAGATATCCGGGATTTCATGCCAGGCTGCGCCGGCAACATCCCGCGCAATATCCGGGTCCGGATCGGTTCCCTTGGCCAATGCACTATCTGGATTGACCGCAACCGTTGTGTACACTACTGAATAGATTGGCCCAAGGGCTGCCAGCGACAGCATCATTCCCCATCCGCATTGAGACGGTTTGACCGTTTTCGCAGCATCGATCCGATCTGCCATGAATTCGAAATAGGTCATACTCTGTGGTGCCTGGGGAACGCTCATCGGCTGATTGCCCCGATAAGCGATAAACAGAATGGTTGCCATCACCAACAGAAGCAAAGCGTTTTTGAAAATCTTGAAGACCAACTGAAATCCCTTCAACAGAAACATATCTTCCTCCAGAAAAATGATTATCCAAATACCAGACCCTGAATGGTCAGATCAAGATCATCCGTGATTGGGACGGATCCGGCTTTTAGTGAAACACCCCCCGCTCGTAAAGCGGCTTTCAAGGCTGCAGCTCGCCTCCGTTCGGGAATATCGGAAAAGAAGAAGAGCAGATCATCATCCTCCCCTTCTCGCAGGCTTAGTGTGAAGCGAATCTGATGAACTTTGCAATCCAGCTTTGGGCGACCGCGCTTTGAATGCACGTTTAGTTTTTTCGATTGTGGTTCTGAAATAAGGATAGTTTCCATAAACCCCTCGCAATCGTTTGAACAGGATCATCTGCCAGGATACCTTTACCGTTGAAGAAATAAGGCAATGAGTTCTTGAGTAGGATCGCCCCACCGCCTACCAGGATGACGGCTGTGAAACGCCGCCAGGCTTTGCCCCACCGCTTCTCAATCTCTCCAGTAACCTCACGCTCCCAGATTGGTAGTGCCTGTGAAATGTCGAGTTTATTGGCACGCAAGAGCGTATCCAATTCGCCCAGGGAGTAAAGCTGCTGACCGTTGACCAGTTCCAGCAGCCGGCGCACACCAGTGGTTGAAGCACCCGTAAATCGTTGAACTGGAACTTTTTCGCGCACAACCAACAATTCGGTGGTGTTCATGCCGATGGATACAATCCCGACCTCCTGGGTGTATGCGTTGCGTCGCTCAGGTACGACCTTGCCTTCATCATCCAGCACATAATCAAACAGAGCGCCAGCCGGCTGAGAAGTAACCCGAACCTCGGTCACATTCAGGTGATATTCCTGGTCATTGGCTTTCCAG
>JAGVUJ010000031.1 GCA_019136325.1 Deltaproteobacteria bacterium | reverse complement strand
TTAAGCCGTTTTCCATGATCTCCGGAACACCGGTTCCGCCTTCGCCGAAAACCACCCCGCTGGCATTTTCCAGTCCTTCAATTTTACGCGACCGGCTGTCGCTCCGCTCATAAATACACGTCGGTTTCAACTGAGAAACAAGAGCGTTGAGAATATGATTTTTCTGTTTTTCCATGCCGGCCGTGGCGATGGAAAAAACCTGGGTCGTGTTATAGACGTCAACAATCAGTCCCGGAAATCCGTCACCTTCGGCATTAATCAGACGATAGGCGTTGGTCTGCTCGCCGATTATTTTTTGCCGCAGCTTATAAGCATCGTGCAGGCGGGACTGCCAGAAATATTCAGAGATATTCTCTTCACATTTTTTCGTCAAAGCACGGAAGGAGATGTCTGTTGAAGGATTGAAAAAACCAAGCGCCAGGCAATGGCCCGCCGAATCCTTCGCCAGAACAATATCGCCGGCGCGGGGATTTCCCCGAACGGAGGCGATTGCGCCGGAAAAGATCCAGGGATGCCCGCGCAGCAGAGCTGCTTCCCGGCCCTTTTTTAAAATGATTTCCGGATATATTTTTTGAACCATGACGAAACAAAATATATTTTCCGGCTTGAAAATGCAAGACACATTATATTATAAGCATTTACCGATTTTCGAATTTACTTGACCGAACAGGGAGACCAATCATGTATGCAGTCATCATGGCCGGCGGCAGAGGGGTGAGATTCTGGCCCCGCAGCAGAGAAAAAAAACCCAAGCACCTTCTCGATATCACCAGCAGGAAAACGATCATTCAGGAAACCGTCGACCGGATCAAGCCATTGATTCCTCCGGCAGATGTTCTCGTGGTAACGGGGAAAAAACACGCCCGCACTTTAATGAAGCAGCTTCCGGAAATTCCCTCCCGAAACATTATTATCGAACCGGAGGGGAAAAACACGGCAGCCTGCATCGGGCTGGCCGCGTTGCATATTCAACGAAGAGTCCGCGACGATGTCATGGTTGTTTTGCCGTCTGATCACGCCATTGCCGACCCTGGCAAATACCTTGCCCTCATTAAGGCGGCGGCTCGGACGGCCGCCGAAGAGAAAAGTCTGGTCACCATAGGCATTAAACCGACCGGTCCTCATACGGGATACGGTTACCTTGAAAAGGGTGCGTTGTTCAAAAAAATTAAAAACGAAAAAGTGTACCGCGTCAAATCAATCCGCGAAAAACCTGATTTTCAGACAGCCCGCAAATTTGTTCAAAGCGGTCATTTTTACTGGAACAGCGGTATGTTCATCTGGAAAACATCAGTGATCCTGCAAGAAATCGCCCGCTGGCTGCCGGAATTGTATGCAGGACTGGGGAAAATCGATCAAGCGCTGAACTCTCCGCAGGAAGCTTCCACGGTAGCCCGTGTCTATAAAACACTTGATTCCATATCCATCGATTACGGCGTTATGGAAAAAGCCGATAAGGTTTACATTCTGCCGGGTGATTTCGGCTGGAGCGACGTCGGCAGTTGGGATTCGCTTTGGGATATATCGTCCAAAGATATCCAGGGCAACGTTGCTTTAAATGAAAGCCGGGCGATCATTGAAAATTCGGCAGGATCGCTGATCTACAATCCCCAAAAACTCACCGCTCTGGTGGGCGTGAAAGATTTAATCATTGTTGAAACAAAAGACGCTTTGCTGATTTGTAAGAAAGGCTGCTCTCAGGACGTTAAAAAAATTGTCGACAGGCTGGAAGCAAATAAACTGAGAAAATATCTTTAATGCCGTTTTAAATAAACAGGCTTGCCTTTTATTGAGTTTCCTTGTTTTTCCAGTTCGCCGGTGATCAGGGCAAGGGAAGTTTCCTTATCATCAAAGGTAACGGTCAATATATCCCGGCTTTCGAATTGAAATTTTTTTACGCCCTGAATGTTTTTAAGGATAGAACTTATCCTTTGCTTGGCCCCTCAGGCGGAACAGCCGGGTACGCTCATTTGAACCACAACTTCTTCCGCCGTCGCCATGTTCAGGAAAATCCCCAAAAAAATAAAAACAAAAAACAGGGTCAACGTCTTTTTCATCATCCGCCTCGTTGTTCATTTTGGCGATATCATAACGCCAATGACCGGCGGATTGCAATCATAAATACGATTGACAGCTCAAATTAAATTTGGGATAAAAATACCCCATATTGGTTTGGAAAGCCTATAAAATATGATTACCATAGCCGATTCATCTTTGATTTTAGCTTCCGCTTCGCCGCGCCGACAGGAAATGCTTCGCTCCGTCGGATTGAGTTTTAAAATCATTCCGGCTCACGTTAACGAAAGATATCTTCCCGGAGAAAGTCCGCAGGAGCATGTTCGCAGGCTTTCGCGTAACAAAGCGGCCGCTATCGCCTCGAAAAAACAAAATGACTGGGTTTTAGGAGCGGATACCATTGTCGTTATTGACGGCATGGTTTTGGGTAAACCCCGTAACAGGACACAAGCGACGAACATGCTCAAAAGATTAAGCGGACGCGAGCATAAAGTTTTTACCGGATTCACTATTGCCCGGATGGCTTCCGGAATCTGCACAACGAAGGTGGTTCAATCTTCCGTTCGTTTCAAAACAATCACCCCTGATGAAATGAACGGGTATGTCAACTCGGATGAACCCTACGACAAGGCCGGCGGATATGCCATTCAGGGACAAGGCGCGTTTTTTATCCGATCCATCCGCGGATCATACACAAACGTCATCGGCCTTCCGCTTTGTGAAGTTCTGGAAATTCTTAAAAAGCTGCACGTCATTAAATTTGACGCACCGGAGCGCTGAGTGACCCTCTCAAAATCAGATTTAGAAGACGGATAAAAATTTATGGACACAGGAATCGTCTCCACGATCGCTAAAATAAAACAGAGAATCGCCGCGGCAGCCGCAAGGAGTCACCGCCCGCCGGATTCCGTAAAACTTCTGGCGGTAACCAAAACCATTCCCCTGATGCTCATTGAAGAGGCGATCAGCGCCGGCGTTACGGCGCTCGGCGAAAATTATGTTCAGGAGGCGAAAGAAAAAATAACCGCCCTCGGCCGTAAAACAGAATGGCACATGATCGGGCATCTTCAGACCAACAAGGCCAAATATGCCGTGAAGCTCTTTGATTATATTCATTCGGTTGATCGTCTGGATCTGGCCGTGGAAATCGATAAACGGGCAGGGATTGCCGGAAGAAAAATCAACATCCTCATTGAAGTGAATGTCAGCGGAGAAAAATCGAAAAATGGCATTGAAGAGACAAAGGCCATTGGCCTGCTGCAAGCCATTTCCGGATTGGACAACCTTGCGGTTAAAGGATTGATGACGATGGCGCCTTATTCGTCCGATCCTGAAAATTCCCGTCCCTGTTTTTCCGGACTCAGAAACCTTCAGCAGAAAATCATCAGGGAAGGCATTGCGGGCATCCGGATGGATGAACTGTCCATGGGCATGACCGATGATTTTGAAATAGCCATTGAAGAAGGTGCAACCATTGTGAGAATCGGGCGGGCGATTTTCGGAGAGAGAAACAAATAAGCCATAACCGTCCGGAAAAACCGGCAATGGTTTTATCGCAAGAAACCAATCACTGATTAATTGATCGTCTGGCCGTTGTTGTCTATAAAATTTTTAGCGGTTTTCTTGTAAACTTTGAGGCAGGCATCCACAACGGTGGGATCATATGTAATTCCCTTTTGCTTGACAATCTCCTCAATCGCCGCGTCAACACCCAGCGCCGGACGGTAAGGCCGGTAGGAAGCCATGGCGTCAATAACGTCAGCGACGCCTATAATCCGCGCTTCCAGAGCGATTTGATCTCCTTTTAAGCCTCGCGGATAACCGGACCCGTCAATCCGTTCATGGTGTTGATAGATAACTTCCGCCACCGGATAGGGGAATTCTATGTTGACCAGAACATCATTCGCAACTTTACAATGCGTCTTGATGATTTCTCTTTCCAGATTGCTCAGGGCGCTGGGTTTGGTCAATATTTCCGACGGCACCGATATTTTCCCGATATCATGAAGCGTAGCGGCAATGTGAATAAAGGAAACCTGTTCCTCGGGCAATTTCATTTCCCGGGCGATCTTGCAGGCGATCTTGGCGACCTGATCTTCATGTCCGGATGTATAGGGATCGCGTGTTTCGATAATTTTGGACAGTGTTTTGACAATTCCATCCAGAATAATCTGTGATTTTCTGTAACTATCCTTAAGTTTTTCAGTCTGGATTAAAAGGTCTTTTGTTTTCTCCATAGCCTTTTTTTCCAGCTTTTTATTCAATTGAGTCAACTCCTTATTTTTATCTTGGACCAATTCCACAAGGCGCTTGTTTTCCGCCAGTATTTCTACTTTGGACAGTGACTGTTTGATGTGCAGGAGGATTTCTTCTTCATGCCAGGGTTTCGTAAAGTAAAGATGAACCCCTCCCTTATTGATGGCTTCGATAATGGCATCGGAATCTGCGTAACCCGTAAGAAGAATCCGGACGGCATCGGGGAAAATTTCTTTGGCCTGAGCGAAGAATTGAACGCCGCTCATCTCGGGCATTCTTTGATCGGAAATAATCAGGGAGTAGGGGTTTGTCGCCGACCGCAGTTTATTGAGCCCTTCCGAACCGCTGTTTGCAACGTGAACTTCATAATCTTCATCGGCTAAGATACGCTTAAAAGCGTTCAGAATGGAATATTCATCATCGACGATGAGTATGCAATGTTGATATTTCGAATCGTTAGACAGTTTAAAATCCTCTCCTGAAGGCTACAGTCTACTTGCAGTTTAAAAGTAAAACGATTCCGATGCTTCTGTCAAGATATTATTTGTTTTGACAGAACAATCGTCCGGCTACCCATGGATGAACCGGAATGGATGAAGGCGGAGAAACCACGAATGTTAAGGATCTTGAGACGTCAGGAAGAAATAATTTTCCTTAAAAATTGACCGGTCACGGACTTTTCATCCCGCGCCACTTTTTCCACGGTTCCCGAAGACACGATCCGTCCACCGCCGGAGCCTCCCTCCGGCCCGAGATCAATCACATAATCGGCGCACTTGATGATGTCCAGATTATGTTCAATAACAACCATCGTATTGCCCATGTCCACAAGGCGCATTAAAACATCCAGCAGCTTCCGAATATCGGCAAAATGCAGGCCGATCGTCGGTTCATCCAGAATATACAGGGTGTTGCTGTTTACTTTCTTGCCCAGTTCCCGCGCCAGTTTGATTCTTTGCGCTTCTCCTCCGGAAAGAGTCGTCGCCGATTGTCCCAGATGAATGTAGCCCAATCCGACATCATTGAGCAATTGCAGGTGCGATCGGATGGAGGGAATATTGGAAAAAAATATCAGCGCCTGATTGACCGTCATATCCAGAATATCGGCAATGTTTTTATCCTTATAGTGAATGTCCAGGGTATCCTGATTGAATCGTTTGCCGTGACAGACATCGCAGGTGACGTAAACATCAGGCAGGAAGTGCATTTCGATTTTGATCAAACCGTTGCCCTCGCAGGCTTCGCAGCGTCCGCCCTTTACGTTAAAGCTGAAACGTCCCGGTTTGTACCCGCGCATTCGTGATTCGGGAAGGTTGGTAAACAAATCACGAATGAAGGAAAAAACACCCGTGTACGTTGCCGGGTTGGAACGCGGTGTGCGTCCGATCGGATGCTGGTTGATCATAATGACACGTTCGATACCTCCCAGGTCCACAATTCTTTTAATCTTGCCCATCGACCCGTTATACTGATTCAAACGACGCGCCATCACCTTATAAAGTGTTTCAATGACCATCGTGCTCTTTCCCGAACCGGAAACCCCGGTCACCGCCGTAAAAACCCCCACCGGTATTTTGATATCAATGTTTTTAAGGTTGTTTTCGCTGGCTCCCTCCAGAACAATATGCCTGCCCGTCAGCGGACGTTTCTTCAGCGGCGGCTCTATTGTTTCTTTTCCCGACAAAAACCGGCCGGTCATGGACGTTTCACTTTCCAGAATCTCCTCCGGAGTTCCCTGGAAGACGATTTTTCCCCCCTCCGTTCCGGCGCCCGGTCCGATATCCACAATATGATCACAGGCCATGATCATGTCGGCGTCATGTTCCACAACCAACACCGTATTGCCCATATCACGAAGTCTTTTTAAGGTCTCGATCAGCCGTAGATTATCTTTCTGATGCAATCCGACAGTCGGCTCATCCAGAACATACAAAACGCCCATCAGTCCGGATCCGATTTGCGTGGCCAGCCGGATACGCTGACTTTCACCACCGGACAAGGAGGACGTGGCTCTCTCCAGATTTAAATAATCCATCCCCACATTCAGCAAGAATTGCAGACGGCTTTTGATTTCCCGCACGACCCTTTCGGTAATGTTTTTTTCCTGCGGCGTGAGATTAATCCTTTCAAAAAAATCATAACAATCACGGATGGACATCTTACAGAGCTCATAAATATTCTTGTCCTTCACCGTAACGGCAAGAATCTCTTTTTTTAAGCGCGCCCCGTGACAGGTATCGCAGGCGCTTAAATCAATGTAGCGCATCAGGTCGTTGCGGATTTCCGCCGATGCGGTTTCCCGCCAGCGGCGTTCCAGTTGCCTGATCGCCCCTTCGAAAGGCCGGTGGGCAAAGTATCGCTTGTTACCGCGATCATGATAAAACTTAATCGGTTCATCGCCCGATCCGTAGAGCAAAACCTTTTTAATCTTTTCCGGCAATTTATTGAATGGCGTATTAACATCAAAACCATAATGCGCGCTGAGCGCATCCAGAATATTATAATAATACATGGAGTGACGTCCGGCCCACGGTGCGATGGCGCCGTCCCGCAGAGACAATCCGGCGTCGGGAACGACGAGATACTCGGTAAAGCGCATGGAAGATCCCAGACCGTTACAGGCGGGGCAGGCCCCATAGGGATTGTTGAAAGAAAACATCCGCGGAGACAACGCAGGAAGACTGATTCCGCAGTCGGGACAGGCGTATTTCTCGCTGAACAGCATTTCTTCTCCGCCGGCAATCACGATGCGCACAAGTCCCTCCGTCCGGCTTGACGCAATCTCCAGCGAATCCCGCAACCGTTTTCGGACACCTTCTTTTAACACCAGACGGTCAACGACAAGGTCAATGTCATGACGTTTATTCTTTTCCAGGACGATTTCTTCCGCCAGATCCCGGATTTCACCATCAATCCGGACGCGGGCAAATCCTTCTTTCTGAAGTTTTTTCAGCTCCTTTTGAAACTCGCCTTTTTTCCCCCGTACCAGCGGCGCCAAAACACTGAACGGCGTATTGTCGGGCAGGGAAAGAATGCTTTCCAGAATGCCGTCAATGGTCTGCGATTTTATTTCCCGGCCGCACCGATAACAATGACAGACACCGATCGCGGCATAAAGCAGACGAAAGTAATCATAAATTTCCGTTACGGTGCCCACGGTGGAGCGGGGATTGTGGCTGGACGTGCGCTGTTCGATGGCGATGGCCGGAGACAGCCCCTCAATCGATTCGACATTTGGTTTGTCCATCTGTCCGATAAACTGACGGGCATACGTGGAAAGAGATTCCACATAACGTCTCTGGCCTTCGGCATAGATGGTGTCAAAAGCCAACGAAGATTTTCCAGAACCGCTCACGCCGGTAATGATAACGAATTGATCCCGGGGAATGTCCAGGCTTATATTTTTCAAATTGTGCTGCGCCGCGCCCCGAATTTTTATTGCTTCCATGATTTACTTCTGTGCTAATATTTGATGTCAACGTGTGATTTCGAGCGAAGGGACTCCATCCATTCCCCGAATTTTACATCCATTTTTTCATCTTCAATTTTCGCCTTGATTTCTTCCCGCACCACGGCAACCGGCTTCAATCCCCCTCCTTTTTTATCCACCACTTTGACAATATGAAACCCCTTGCCGGATTCAATGACTTCGCTCACCTGATTCAGAGGCAGATTGAATGCAATCTTTTCAACTTCCGGAATGATTGTTCCTTTCTCGATAAAACCGACATCACCACCGACTGCCGCTGCCGGTCCCTGCGAGTATTTGGCGGCCAGTCCATCAAAAGATTCTCCCTTGATGATGCGCTCACGCAACAGCACCGCTTCCTTTTTTATTTTCGTTTTTGCGTGACTGTCCGCGTTTGCAGGCAACACGAGAAAAATCTGCTTCATTCTGACACTTTCTCCGCCTTCGTATTCATCACGATGTTTATTGTAATATTCCCCGATCTCCTCGTCCGTGACAATGATTTTATCTTTGACTTCCCGCCTTAATAAACGCATGCGGATCATTTGCGATCTTATTTCTTTTTTTACGGTTTCGATCGAACCGCCTTCCCGGGCAAGGTTTTTTAAAAATTCCTGCATCGTCAAATTCTGTTTTGTCAACATATCCTGCAGGACACTCATAACCTCTTCTTCCCTGACCGTTGCGCTGACGCCGGTTTTTTTCGCTTCCTGTTCAATCAGCATATTATCAATCAGCCGTTGAAAAAACTCTTCTTTCGCCTGGACGATTAATTTGTCCTTGTCAGTACCTTTGTAAGTATTTTCGATGTTCATCCGGTAAGGTTCAAAGGCCGTATTCAATTCATAAAGGGTTATCACCTCATCATTGACCACAGCGATAATTTTATCCACGACTTCGGCATACGCCAACGGACACAGCAGAGCCATGCTTAACAAAATCATAATGATTTTTTTGTAAAACCTCACAACGCGTCCTCCCTGTTTTATTTTTTCTGATAAGGTCTTTTGATTTTCACATTGGTTTCTTTTTTAATAACGGCTTTCTTCTTCAATGCATCCAGCCATTCTGCAAAAGCGGATTCTTCTTTCTGCAAACGAATGTCGGCAATGATATCCTCTCTAACGTCCGACAGGCTTTTTTCTCTCGCCGGATGAATTTCCATAACTTTGAAAATGTGAAATCCGTAAGAACTCTGCACAATCGGACTGATTTGATTAACCGGTATTTCGAAAATCGTTTTATCGAGCGGTTCCGGCATCATCCACCGGGTAATAAATCCCAGATCTCCGCCTTTGCCGGCTTCCGGACTGATAGAAACGTCCGATGCCACTTTGGCAAATTCTTCGCCGAACCGAAGCCTTTCCAGAGCCCGCTCGGCTGTCGACATATCCCGAACCACGATTTGCGATACCCTGACGCTTAAATCACTTTTAAAGGTGTGACGATGTTTTTCGAAATAATCCTTGATTTCAGCTTCGGAAATTTTAATTTTGGAATTCACATCGGCAGAGATAAGCTTCTGTAAAAGAATTTCCTTTTTAAATTTTTCTTTCCATTGATCATAGTTGATGTTTTCCTGAGCAAACAAACCGGTAAAATCTTCTCCGTAGTCCCGTCTTATTTCTTTTATCTTTTCTTCCAGTTCAGCGTTGCTGACCGATATATTCAATTCCGCAGCGCGCAACTCCATGATTTTCTCGGCAATCATACCGTCCAGAACTTCCTCTTCAAATCGTTGCATATAACCGGGCTGACTCAAGAGATCTTCGGATACCATTTGCATTTTTTTTCCCAGAAGAGCCTGATAGTCATCAAGATAAATTTTAGAACCGTTGACCGTTGCAACGTGCGGACGGGAAAAGTTGTTGATCTTATCGCAGGCAACAATCAAACCGCAAAAAAACAAACAGGCCATGCCGCAACGGCGCAGCAAACGCCCTCTTCCGGATTTTACGGCGATAGAAAAAAAGGCTGAACGTTGTCTCGCTGGAATCATATCTTTTTCTTATACCCTGCTTGCGTTTATTGGGCAAGCATCTTTAATAATGCATAGGCCTGGGGCAGTATTTCTTTTTCGGGAAGAGCGGGCATCGGAACGTACAGCTTATAATCCGGCGTAAAACGCAATTCCTTAATTTTCTTGCGATAAAGATTGACAATCCGGGCCGGATCAACCGGAGAATTCTCCCGGAAAAAAACATACATATATTTGCCGTCATAGCCCATCTTTTTTCCCTTTAACGGTTTCAGACAGTTTCTGATGCTGATGACCTGGAGCAGATTATACGCAAAAGGAGGGGGCTCTCCATAGCAGTCTTGAAGTTCATTTTTGATTTGTTCGATTTCTCCGTCATGGGCAGCCAAAGATATTCTCTTGTATAAAACAAGCCTCTGGTGAACATCGCGGACATAATCCTCGGGAATAAAAGCGGAAATTCCCAATTGAATTTCCGGCATCAGGTCCTCTTCGTCAAGGCTTTCTCCCTTGATTTCCCGAATGGTTTTTTCCATTAGCTCGGTGTAAAGTTCATAACCGACTGCGGAAACGTGACCGGACTGGGAAATGCCCAGGAGATTTCCTCCTCCGCGTATTTCCAGATCATTGTAGGCAATGCGAAAACCTGATCCCGGTTCGGCAAATTCCTTGATCACCTGCAGCCGTTTCATCGCTTCGCGGGAAAGCATCGCGCCCCTGGGCAATAAAAGATACGCAAAGGCTTCCTGATTGGAGCGTCCTACCCTGCCCCGAATCTGGTATAACTGCGCCAGACCGAATTTTTCCGCGCGATTGATGATGATCGTATTGGCGGAGGGAATATCGAGACCGGAACCGATAATGGTGGTGCAAACCAGCACATCGCATTCCTGACGGATGAAACCCGTCATCGCTTTTTCAATGTCCGCCGCCTTCATCTGTCCGTGCACAACGCCGACTCTCGCCTGCGGCACAAGACGCTGCACCAGCCGGGCGATGGAATAGATCGAACGCACTCGATCGTGAACAAAAAATATCTGTCCCTGACGCGCCAGTTCTTTCTCGATGGCCGCTTTGATGGCGTCTTCGTCGAATTCCAGCACGAAAGTCTTGATGGACAACCGGTCCTGGGGCGGCGTGTTGATGATGGATAAATCCCGGATGCCGACCAGCGACAGATGCAGCGTTCGAGGAATCGGCGTCGCCGAAAGCGTGAGTACATCAACGAGCGTGCGCATCTTTTTCAATTTTTCCTTGTGCGCTACGCCGAATCGCTGCTCTTCATCAATGATCACCAGCCCCAAATTTTTAAATTCGACATCCTTCTGCAAAAGGCGGTGTGTTCCCACAATAATATCCACTTTTTGATTTTTCAGTTCTTCCACGATTTGTTTTTGTTCGGCGGCCTTTTTAAAACGATTCAACACCTCCACGCGCACCGGAAAATTCCTGAAACGCCGGGAAAAAGTCCGGTAGTGCTGTTCCGCGAGAATGGTCGTTGGCACCAGAACGGCAACCTGTTTGCCGTCCATGACGGCGCGAAAAGCCGACCGGATCGCGACTTCCGTTTTTCCGAATCCGGCATCGCCGCAAACCAACCGGTCCATCGGCCTGCAATCATCCATATCCAGATTAATATCTTCAATGGCCTTAATCTGATCCGACGTTTCTTCAAATTCAAACGTGGAAGAGAATTCCTCGTAAAGACGGTCCGGCGGCGCAAACGATTTGCGCTCCAGTGCTTCACGCGCGGCATAAACGGCAACCAGCTCTTCGGCATATTCCCGCACCGATTTTTTGACTTTTTCCTTGACGGTTTCCCAGGACGCGCCGCCCATTCTGTCGATCCTGGGCACATAACCATCCGGCCCCAGATAGCGCTGAATTTTTTCCAGCGAGTTGACCGGAATATAAAGCTTGTCTCCGTCCAGATATTCAATGACCAGAAAATCGTTTTCGATTTTCCGAATGGAAATTTTTTTTAAACCGCGGTAAAGGCCGATGCCGAAGTCGGTGTGCACCACAAAATCGCCTTCCTTCAGATCACCGAACGACTTGATAAAATAACCCTCGCGCACCGGTCGAACCCGGCGCCGGGGCGTTTTTTTGACAAAGATTTCCTCTTCGCTCAAGACAGCCAGTTTCATAGCCGGAATGACAAAACCGGTGGAAATCTCTCCCTCGCGTAACATTAATTGCGCGTGACCATCCCAGCGGCCAATCATTTCCAGAACCGAATCCGTTGCCGGTACGTTCTGCACCGGCAAATCGTACGAGAGAAGCAGTTGCCTCATGCGCTGGACATCTTCCGGCATAGGGCAAAAGCAAAGGATCAGCATTCCCTGCGCAAGCCACGATTTGATTTTTTCAGCGGTCAGCCGCAGGGAAGCGTCGTCTTTGATTTCACCGGCAAACGGCTCACCCGGGCAGGCATCACGTCGGGTTTCAAAAATAATCCAAGCCTCCGTTCTCTCCGGTTCCAGTTCAAGCTCCGTTAGAAAAATTTGCGTGAATTTTTCCAGACCGGCCGTGACCTCTTCCGGCTGGAAATACGTGTTTTCTTTTTCCAGATAAAATTTCCCGCCGCCTTTCGCTTTAAAAAGTAATTTATCAATCGTCAGTTCCGCATTTTGCATCGCCTGACGGACGGCCAGCGGATCATCAAGCACCACCAGTGTATCGGCGGAAAGATAATCAAAAAGACCGGATAACGTATTGCCGGAAAGACCGCCTGCGGCTCCGTATGATTCATAAAACAGCGGTAAAAATATGGGATTGATCGAACCGGCCAGGCCATCTTTGACCGTCTCCACCAGGCGATTGCGCATTTCACGGGAAAGCGAAAGTTCGTCGGCGCGACGCCGGATATTGCGCACAGCCAGTTCGAGTGTTGACGGATCGATGATCATTTCGCCCGCCGGCGGCAAAACAAAAGCCGATGACGTTCCGATCGAGCGTTGAGAAGAAGGATTAAATGTCCGGACCGATTCTATTTCGTCGCCCAGCATTTCCAGACGCAGTGGATTTTTCTCCGTCGGGGGGAAGATGTCAATGATATTGCCGCGGATGCTGAATTCCCCTTTCTCCTCCACCAGACTTTCCCGTTTATACCCCTGCGAAATCAGCCGTGCGCCGAATTCGTCTCTGTTGATTATATCGCCCGCCGAAATGATTTGCATGGTCTGGCCAAATGCGTCAACCGGCATCACTTTCTGCATCACGGCATTTGCCGATGTAACGATAATCAGTTTATGGCTGATTTGCAGATTGGCCAGCGTTTCCAGACGCAGCAACTCTTCTTCGCGCTGGAGAGCGAACATGTCGATCGTCAGAAAATCAAGCGAGGGATAATGAAAGACAGATTCTTCGCCTAAAAACAGCGACAGATCGCGTGCAAATGCCGCAGCCTCTTTTTCCTCCGGGCAAACAATCAATACGGTCCTGTTCAAGCGCTGAAAAACAAGCGAGATCAGAAAAGACCGGGAAGCCCCGGCAAGTCCGCCGACATGAATCTTTTTTCGATTTTCATCAATCTGCTGAAACAGATTGTTTATGGATGCAATCTCGTCCGCTTTTTTACTGGCAATAATTTTCCGCACTGGTCCTAATGGTTTTCCTTTAAATCTGAGTAACACCAAAACCCATTCTGAACAAGAAGGTCTCCTTTATCCAGAATGGGTAAGCTGGAATGTTTTGTAGTCTTCTTTCCGGGATAATTCAATTGAAAACTTTTTGCCCGGCAAAACATCATGAATTACCGGGACTTTCCATTATCTGTTGACAACCGCGGCGTCTCTGATAAACTGCCGTCAATCAAGTAAATGGAGATTTAAAAATGATTTCTGTAGAAAAAGCTCTCAAGACGATTCTCGTGAATTTCCGGCCGCTGGGTCTGGAAAAAATCAATATTCTGGACGTTCGCGGCAGAGTCATCGGTGAAGATATTTACGCGTCGCGCAATATTCCATCCGCCGCCAATTCCGCCATGGACGGCTATGCCGTGTCCTTTGCTGATATTAAAAACGCGCCGCGCGTATTGAAAGTCATTGAAGACATCCCGGCGGGAAAAATCGCCCGGAAAAAAATCAATAAAGGAGAGGCCGCCCGCATCATGACCGGCGCGGTAATTCCACAGGGAGCAGATACCGTCATCCGCCAGGAAGATGCCCAAAAAGACGGGAAAACCGTCATGATTCTTATCCGTGCACAAAAAGGTGACCACATCCGTTACGCCGGTGAAGATGTGCGCAAAGGAGAACGGGTTATCAAAAAGGGAGATGTCCTGCGTCCGGCGCATATCGGAATGCTGGCAGCTCTGGGCAAGGCCTCTGTCCGCGTTTATCAAAAACCGCGCGTGGCGATCATGTCTACCGGCGACGAGCTGGTTGATATCAAGACCATCCCCGGCCCGGGGAAAATAGTCAACAGCAACAGTTATTCGCTGGCGGCTCAGGTACTGGAATGCGGCGCGACACCGATCATGCTGGCAATTGCCAGGGATAAAAAATCCGATCTGCAGAAAAAATTCAAAACCGCTCTGAACGCCGATGTGATCATTTCCTCCGGCGGCGTTTCGGTCGGCGATTTTGATTTCGTGAAAAACGTCATGGGAGAAATCGGCAACGCCATGCGTTTCTGGCAGGTCGCCATGCGCCCGGGTAAACCGCTGGCTTTCGGCGCCATTGAAGGCGTTCCTTTATTCGGCCTGCCGGGGAATCCCGTTTCCGCGATGGTTTCCTTTGAGCAGTTTGTGCGTCCCGCTCTTTTAAAAATGCTGGGAAACAAAAAAATCTTCCGCCAGACGATAAGCGCAACCTGCACGGACGGATTCGAGAAGAAAGCCGGGTTCCGGCATTTTATCCGCGCCGTCGTCAGAAGAGAAAACGGTCAATATATCGCGACAACAACCGGTGATCAGGGTTCCGGAATTTTAAAATCGATGGTCGCCGCCAACGGCCTCATTGTTATGGGAGAAAATGAAACCCACATCAAAAAAGGATCGACGGTGACGGTTCAGTTGCTGGACGACTCTTTATACTGGTCGGAGTCTCTTCAACTATAAAATCCATATTATATCTTATTGCTTGTTGACACTTCGCCATTTTGCGGATAAATTCATTCACGGAAGCGCCAAGGTCACTGGTGGGCCTCCCGGACTTCAAATCCGGTGTGGGGCGCTAAAACCGTCCCAGGTGGGTTCGATTCCCATGCGCTTCCGCCAATTTATTCAATAAAATCAACACATTTTCTTTTAAAAAACGTTGGACTACCCCCAGTTCCCGGGCCACTTCTGCCGCCGGTTTCTTGCCTTCTTCCAGCAGTCGCACGGCTTCCACTTTAGGACGTGTAGATAATTCTGTGTAAATGGTTATAGATAGTATAAACCATTTATCACAGGAGGACTACAGATGGCGATTAGAGAAGAGATCTTAGAGGAGCTTTTAAAAGATTAT
>JAGVUJ010000366.1 GCA_019136325.1 Deltaproteobacteria bacterium | reverse complement strand
TATCAGCCATCATCATCACCAAAAACGAAGAAGCCAATATCCGGACGTGTCTGGAGTCGATCAAGTGGGTTGACGAAATCATCGTTCTGGATTCGGGCAGCACCGATGCCACTGTGGCCATCTGCCGGGAATATACCGACAAGGTTCATGAGACCGACTGGATCGGTTTCGGGCCTCAAAAAAACCGGGCCCTGAACATGGCGCAGGGCGATTGGGTGCTGGCGCTGGACGCCGACGAATGGGTAACGCCCGCGCTCAAGGAAGAGATTCTGCGGGTCGTCAAGGATCCCGGCATTTATGTCGCGTCCCGGCATTTATGTCGCGTTTGAGATCCCCCGGTTGTCGAGTTACTGCGGGCAGTATATTCATCACAGCGGCTGGCGCCCCGATTACGTGACCCGTCTCGGCCGGAGGGGCAAGGTCCGGTTCAATGACCGGCTGGTTCATGAGAGGATGATTGTCGACGGACGGACCGGCCGTTTATCCAACAGCATCATGCACACCTCCTACAAGGACCTCGAGCAGGTCCTGACCAAACTCAACCGGTATTCGGCCTACGGCTCTGAACTGATGTTTTCCAAGGGCAAAAAATCCTCCTTATTCAAAGCCCTCTCCCACGGTTTGTGGAGTTTCTTTTACACCTACATAGCCCGCGGCGGTTTTCTGGACGGCCGCATGGGATTTATCCTTGCCGTTTACAATGCGGAATGCACCTACTACAAATATTTAAAACTGATGATGTTGGATAAGGACAGGCGATAAGTTGTTGCGACACCGGTTCATGGTTGATGGTTAAGAAGTTCAACCGTCAATGTTCTACGTTCAATGTTAAAAGGCTCTAAAATTTCGCAACGCTTTGTCCCCTGAAATGACAAAAGAGGGATTGTGCCATAGGGAGTTATCGCTTATTTTGGAGCACAACGTCTCAAACCATTTTTTTGACGTTGCCGGCCAGCCTTTCTTCCACCGCCTGCATCACCGCATCCGCCGGTATTTCCTGAAGGCATTTGCTTGAACTTCGGATGTTCCTTTCGCACCCTTCCTTGCGGCACGGAACGCAATCCCCATACCCCTGCAAAAGAAAAACATTTTTGACAACCTGAGATCCTTTCATGCGGTAAGGACTCTTGCCGGGGAAGACATGATTGCCGGGCATCGGTCCCCATTTGACGGGATTCGTCGGCCCGTAGAGCGCGACCGTCGGAACGCCCAGTGCCGCGGCCATATGCGTGACCGCCGTATCGAGACCAACATAGACGGCGGCTTTGCTCAACAAAAAAGCAACGCCGCCCAGGCTGATTTTGCCGGCGACATCTATACTTCTGCCGGCGGTTTCCCGATGAAGGTCGGAAATATAGTCACGTTCATCTGCGGCATTGCCGCCGGTTAGTATCACCGGCAGCCCCAGCGAATCGCTCAGCCGGAAAATGATATCTTTCCATCCCTCGAACGTCCACATCTTATAGGGAAACATGGGATAACAATGAACCACGGCGTACCGTTTTTGCGCCGGATCGAAGGGCAGAAGTTTTCTGACCGCCGATTCATCCGCGTTGGTCCACACAGCGGCGAGTTGACAAACCGGCTCGATCCCCAGATGCTTTAGAAGAGAAAGATTCATAATGACGGTATGCGTGTCATCGTTATCGAACAACTCATAGCGGTTCAAAAGCAGCCGTTTCCAGAAATGCTTTATTCCGTTTTCCACAAACCCGACCGATTTTTTTCCGGCGATGCGGGCATAGAAAACCGGCCGGTCTCCCGTAAGCGTCGTTAAGGCCAGATCGTATTTCCTGAACATCCGGCAAACGGTTTTGATTTGTTTCGGGAGCGCGGCGCCTTCCTCTACCGTGACAATCCTGCTGAGCGCGCTGTTTGCAAAAACAGCACCTTCCGTTCCTTTGAAAACCAGCATATCGATTTTGGCATCCGGGTAGGCCTCGCGCAACGAGGCAATCAGCGGCGCTGTCAGAAAAACGTCGCCGATGCGTCTGGTCGTGATTAACAGAATTTTTTTCGGCGCTTTTGATAACAAGGGACTGTTCTTCATCGTTTTTACATATCTGTCTTTCCCGTACGGACCCAGGGCGCAATCAATGCCTGACGAAAATTTTTCCGCGAACACGTCCCGGCATAATGCAGCAGCTTTTCCTGATACCCGGCTCGCTGCTCGCGGCTCAGCGCCGCCGCTTCCGTCATGCGCTGCTGCAGGGCGGGAACATCGTTGGTCGGAAAAAGCAGGCCCAGACCATGATCCCGCACACGCCTGGCCAGCAGGCCTTCGTCGGAGGCGATCACCAATTTCCCGGCGGCCGCCGCTCTGGACAGGACGCCGCTTGATCCGTAATGATGAATATAGGGCAGCAAAACCGCGTCCGTTGCGGCGAAAATCATGCGTTCTTCCTCATCGGACACATAGCGATTGATCAGTCGGGCCTTCCCTTTTTTCTCCAGTGCGGCGATATGGTTAAGCAGGGAATGTTCCAGATCAATCTGTCCGGCGCATAATAAAAACAGGCGGGAGTCGGAGGGCGTTTTCTCCATGGCCGCCGCGGCCAGATGCAGGCCTTTGCGCCGGTCTCCGATGCCGTAGTGCAGAAACACAAACTTGTCTGCGGGAATCTGGAGATCTCGTCTTGCGTTTGGAGAAGAACAAAAATACTCTCCCGACCAGGGATCCGGCAAAAAATGAAAATGGCCGGCAGACCGTATCCGGGAAGACGCCATCAGATACTCATCCACCAGATAAATATTTTCAAACCATTCCTGCTCCAGGAGTTTCCGGAAGCCGGCGGCCTTGATCATGTTGCCCGGCGGCCAGACCGGGTCGGTCAAAAAGCGTGGACGGAAATAAACCCCGCTGAGTCTGCCCTTGAGATTTTCCGGCGGGTAAACGCCCACTGCCGCTTTTCGGAAGATATTGGAGGCCACCTCATCGAGTTCGTTGACAAAAACATGTTTAGCCCCGCTGAGCTCGAGACATTCCGCGATGGCATTGATCTTACTGCCGCCCCGCCAGCCGTTTTTCTCATCCAAAACAGAAATCGCCTCAATATCGTCAAACGCGGAAGCGAGACGTTCCTGAATCGCGCGTTTCGCGCCGTTTCGCGAGTCGATCGCCCAGGCAACGCGGTATCCCGCGTGAAGAAAATCTTCGGTAATATACTGAAGCCACGTCAGGCGGTGCCCGGCAATTTGCGGCTCGAATATCAGCAGATCCGGATTTCGGTTGTCAGACATATCATGCTCTTTTTCCCGTCAGCGGCATTCTGCAAACAGGACGGGTGAGAAATATTTCAATTTACGACGGTCCTGAATATACCGTCACCGGGAAATCAATTGATTTAAAAAAGTAAT
>JAGVUJ010000110.1 GCA_019136325.1 Deltaproteobacteria bacterium | reverse complement strand
AACGGATCAGGGCAATCATTCAGAAAGGAGCGATAAGAATATGAGCAACATGACCACACTGGGCAATGTCTTTGACAGGGTCCACGAAATGTCCCGGAATTATCACGATAAATTCATTGAAGTGAGGGAGATAAGCTTTGAGAGCCTGGAAACAATCTCCATCAGTGATGAGCCCCACAGATTGAAACCGGTCGCGCAGATGTCCATCTCCAACAGGCTGGGAATCCCGTTTCATTACCTCAAAAAGTGTCCGCCGGACATCCAGAGATTGAATCTCAACCACTGGCTGGCGTATGAAAGGAACGAGGAGCTGTTCTTCCGTTTTAATGGGGACGATGTAAGGGCCATCTTCACGCCGAGATACATCCCCACGGACAATATTGAGGTGCTGGACAAGCTGAAGTCGATGGATTATCCCCTTGACACCAGGGTGCAGAGTTCGATTGACGAGGATTTTATGATGGTGAACCTGCCGGATGGACGTCAGAGTTTTACGATCAACGGGGAAAGGATGACACCGGGCATATCCGTCTCCAATTCGGAAGTGGGACTGGCATCCCTGTCCATAGCATCAACGGGGAAAGGATGACACCGGGCATATCCGTCTCCAATTCGGAAGTGGGACTGGCATCCCTGTCCATAGCGGCGTTTGTTTTGAGATTGGTCTGCACCAACGGGATGATTTCCAGGACACAGGTGAGCGCTTCCTACCGTCATATCTCTGGCAAGATCCTGAGCGAACTCCCGGGAGTCTTGACGGACGTATCAAGAGAACTGGCCAAGAAGAAGGATCAGTTCAGATTGTCCGTCGAGAGCAAGGTCGAGCATCCGGAGATGACCATTAACAGCCTTAACAACCAGTTTCAGTTAAACAAGGTGGAGAAAGAGGCTGTGGAATGGGCGATGCCGCTGGAATATGGCCAGACGATGTTTCATGTCATCAATGTCTATACCAAGGCGTCTCAATATCCGGAGCTGCCGGCGGACAGCGGGTATAAGCTGCAGAGGGTGGGAGGATCGATATTGGGGATGGTGAAGTAGTCAGCTGACATTAACTAAGGTAATAAGCAGCGAAATCGTATTGGTATCTCAAAAATTTCAATGAAAGAAAAGTGCAGTCAATGATTTGTCTGCACAGACTGACTGATGATAACCAAATATCATGCAAAATACTTTGCCCATGCGCTTTTAAGAAAATCCACAGCAGATGGCATTGAAAAAATTTCCCGGTCACTGTTTGACGCAGCGGTGGATCTGAATCCACATCAAATTGATGCAGCTCTTTTTGCGCTGAAATCCCCTCTGTCTAAAGGCGTTATTTTGGCCGATGAAGTCGGTCTTGGTAAAACCATCGAAGCATCCATCATTCTTTGTCAATACTGGGCAGAGCGAAAACGTCGCTTGCTGGTTGTCTGTCCGGCGTCATTGCGCAAGCAGTGGAACCTTGAGTTACTGGATAAATTCAACATCCCTTCTGTAATTGTCGATCAGCGTTATTTTAAAGAGCAACTTGCCAACGGCCGTACCAATCCATTTGAGCAGGATAACGTCATTATCTGTTCGTATCAATTCTTGCATAATCAGAAAGATCTGGCCAAACTTATCAAATGGGATTTGGCTATCATTGACGAAGCCCATAAGCTGCGCAATGCGTATCGGCCATCCAACGTTCTCGGCCAATCCATCAAGTGGGCGCTGGAAGACACAAGAAAGCTGCTCTTAACGGCGACGCCCCTGCAAAATTCACTCATGGAATTATTCGGTCTTTGCTCCATTATTGATGACTATATATTTGGAGATAGTCGCAGTTATCGGCAAAACTATGTGAACGATGATGATATTGAGGGGCTGAAAACCAGATTACGGGGATTTTGTAAAAGAACGCTGCGCAGACAGGTTCTGGCCTACATACCATTCACCAATCGTAAGGCCATAACGATAAGATTCGCCCAGGCGGACAAAGAATATGTATTGTACCGCGACGTGACTGATTTTCTCCAGGAACCTGAGAGCTACGCTATACCAACAAGCCAGCGATCATTAATAACACTCGTCATACGTAAAATTCTGTCGTCTTCCTCCTATGCGCTGATCACCACACTGGAAACGATTAAAAAACGGCTGGAGCAGTTACGGGATAAACAACCGGTGCAGGATAACATCATTGATACATTGCTTGATGATGAAGCGCTTGATGATGAAGAACTGGAAGAAATAGAAGCGAAATCCGAGACTGACGAGACGCAAGATAACGATAAAAAAATTGATCTGGAAAAATTAAAAAATGAAATATCACGGATTGATAATTTCATTGAACAGGCCAAGGCCATTAAAGTTGATTCCAAAACGAGCCGCCTGAAAGAAGCCATTGAACGAGGATTCTCCGAGGCAGCAAAGATGAACGCCCGGCGCAAGGTAATTGTCTTTACGGAATCCCGGCGGACGCAAAGTTATTTGAAGGATTATCTTGACGCCAATGGTTATACCGGGCGTACAGTCATTTTTAATGGGACAAATACCGATCCGGAATCAAAGAAGATTTATGAGCAATGGCTTGCTGCCAATCAAAATACGGGACGCATCAGCGGCGTCCAGACGGCAGATCGCCGAAATGCGATCCTCGAACATTTCCGGGATCATGCTGAAATATTAATTGCCACGGAATCGGCGGCGGAAGGCATCAACCTGCAATTTTGTTCGCTGGTCATTAATTATGACCTTCCCTGGAACCCTCAGCGCATTGAACAGCGCATTGGCCGCTGCCATCGCTACGGCCAGGAACATGACGTTGTGGTTATTAATTTCTTGAATGAACGAAACGATGTTGACCGCCGTGTCTATGAGCTGCTGGAATACAAATTTAAACTGTTTGACGGTGTTTTCGGCGCATCTGATGAAGTTTTAGGAAGCCTGGAGTCCGGCGTTGATTTTGAAAAGGAAGTATTGAAGATTTATCAGGAATGCCGAAAGCCGGCGGAAATCATGTCCGCTTTTGCCGCCTTGCAGAAAAAAATGGATGAAGAAATTCAAAACCGCCTGAAAGAAACGCGTGAAATCTTGATTGAACATTTCGACCGTGACGTCCATGAACGCCTGAAAGTCAATTTGGATATGACCAGAGACCATCTCAATAATATGGAGAAGCGCTTCTGGTCGGTAACGCGCCACATACTTAATGGCCGGGCGGATTTCAATGATTCTTTACTGCAATTCAACCTAAAAAAAGAAACCGCATCATGCCCCACAGGCTGTTACCAGCTTATCTCCAAGCAGAAAGACAAGAAAAACATTGAAGGTTATTACCTTTACCGTATGTCTCATCCGTTGGGCGAACATGTTTTAGATACTGCGCGCGAAATTAAAACACCGGTGGCCGAATTAATATTTGATATTTCAGCAAGCCCTCTTCGTATATCCGTGATTGAGCAACTCAAGGGAAAAAGCGGGTGGCTGATACTGACAAAACTCACCATTAAAAGTTTTGAAAATGATGAATATCTGCTTTTTAACGCTTTTGATGATGAAGGCATGGTAATCCATCCCGAAGTATGCGAAAAGTTATTTGATTGTACGGCGAGACTAAACGAGATAACCCTGCCGGAAACAGAGAAAGAAAAATTAATGACTGATGCCCGCATCCATTCAGATGCGACATTAAACGATGTCATGGAACGGAATAATAGCTTTTATCAAGAAGAATGCGAAAGGCTTTTCCGCTGGGCCGATGACCTGATGCTATCAGCGGAAAAGGAACTCAAAGACACCAAGAACCAGCTCCGGGAGCTAAACCGCCAGCTTCGCCTAGCCATCAACCAACAGGAGCGCCTGGATGTGGAATTGAAGGTTAAAAGCTTAGGCAAGAAACAGCGCGAACAGCGCCAGAAGATATTTGATGTGGAAGACGAAATTGCATCAAAACGGGACGTTCTGATTGACCAGCTCAAGCAGCGTCTCCAACAAAAGACTCAGGCAGAACATTTATTTACGATACGCTGGAATGTCGTTTAAGCGAAAAAAGGAGTGAAGGAACCATGCTGACACAGTATGAGAAGTTGAAAGATATCCTGCGGGAGATGTTTCAGATGGACCAGGCCGATCTGGATTTCGGCATCTACCGCATTATGAACGCCAAGCGCG
>JAGVUJ010000277.1 GCA_019136325.1 Deltaproteobacteria bacterium | reverse complement strand
AAATCATCTTGACTATTCAATAATGTTGCCTGTATTTACATGAAAAATATTCACTGAAGGAGTTGATCGTATGTCCGGACTGGTTCGATTTGGAGTGTCGCTGGAAGAAGATTTACTGGTTAAATTCGACCGTCATATCAAACAGAAGAAATACACCAACCGGTCCGAAGCTTTGCGCGATATGATCCGTGAGGAACTGGTCAGGAAGGAATGGACGGAAAATAAAGAAGTGACCGGGGCCATCACGCTGGTTTACGATCATCACACCAGGGAACTCGTTAATAAGGTGCTTGATGTTCAGCATGATTATCATGAATGTATTCTCTCTACCCAGCACATTCATCTGGATCATCATAATTGCTTTGAAATTATTGTGACGAAGGGCAAGTCGAAAGAAATTGAAGCTCTCTATCAAAAGCTGAAGTCCATTAAGAGTGTCAAACATGCCGGATTTATGATGGCGACGAAAGGACAAGATTTACCTTAATGATATGAAATTTCAGTTCCTCTGAAGCGACAGGGGCAGTTCCAGATTATTGTCTTCCAGAAGTTTTTTGTTGGTCAATATTTCCGAAACCGGACCGTCGGCGACTACAGTCCCTTCCTTAATTACAATGCAGCGAAGACAGACATCCATGATTAAATCCAGATCGTGCGAGGCGATAATTTTTGAATGTTCAAAGGTTTTAAGCAGGTTGATCAGCAATCGCCTTGATCGGGGATCAAGATTGGCCGCCGGTTCGTCCATGGCCAGAATATCCGGTTCCACAGCCATGACCGCCGCTATGGCCACAGCGCTTTTCTGACCGCAGGAAAGATGATGCGGCGGTTTATTTTTCAGTTCAAGGCCGTTGACCAGCGTTAATGCATATTCCACTCTTTCCCGCACGGCAGTGTCATCCAAACCCAGATTGAGCGGTCCAAAGGCGACATCTTCATAAACGGTAGGCATGAATAATTGATCATCGGGATTCTGAAAAATGATGCCGACCTTTTTGCGGATTTCCTGTCGCGTCTGTCTGGTCAGATAAAGATCGCCGATATTTATACTTCCCGAAGTCGGCATCAGATAGCCATTCATATGCAACAGGAGGGTGGATTTGCCCGCTCCATTCGCGCCGATGATTCCAACCGATTCACCGTGTGTGATGCGGAATGAAATATCACGCAGGGCTTGAGTTCCGTCCGGATAGCGGAAGGAAACATTTTTAAATTCGACGATGTGATGGCTCATAGGAAAACTCCTTGAATAAATCTGCCCAGCATTTGCGTTACCGGAAAGAATCTAAAGACGTAAAGAAACGTTAAAACGGACACGGCAAAAATTACATCAGCAACGTTAATGCGAAAACGTTTCAGCGATGGCATATCACCCTGAAATCCCCGGCAGAGCATGGCGAAGTAAACACGTTCCGCTCTTTCAACGGTACGAATAAAAAGGATTCCAATGATACGTACAAATATTTTCATATCCTTGCCGCGTTTTCCGTAAGACCGCATATTTCTGGCACGAACAATCCGCATGGTTTCTTCCATCAGGACAAAAATATAGCGGTAAAGAAAGAGAAGCTGCGACACAAAAAGAGATGGAAGTCGTAATTGTCTGAGGGCGTGACAAACACCCGGGAACGATGTCGTAGCAATAAGCAGAAGCGCTGTACTGACGGTAAGTGTAAACTTAATCAGGATCGAAAAGAAAGAAATCCACCCTGCCGAAATCGTCAGTCCCGGAAGAACAGCTACTTGTCCCGAATCCAGCAGAGGATTGAAAATTCCGATAAAAATGGCAAAAGGCGAAACCAGGAGGATCTTCCTGAAGATAAACATAAAAGGAATTTCGCCGATGGTCATCAGCAACATCGGATAAAGAAAAAAAGGGATCAGGGCAAAAGTGTCGTACTTGGAAAAGGAAATGACCGTAAAAAGAAAAAGCAGCGTGACGACCAGCTTGACTCTCGGATCCAGCCGGTGAACAAAAGTCTTTCTGTAGGACAGCTGATCGAGAAATCCGATATTGTAATATTGCTCATCAAAATTCATTATGCCATCCGGTGTCCGGAAAAAGATGGTCCTAAATAGCATGCGCCCCGGCAAGAACTCCAGTTGTTTTTACCGGGGCGTATGACTTATTTCCCCTCACAGACTATTGTTTTTTGAAAAGCCGGATTCCGAAACCGATCATTAAAATGAAGAGGAGAACAATGGTTCCCCCGATAATACCGGAAACCGTAGTGCCGGCTTCAATGCCCGGCCACGCCGGCGCTTCATTTTCGTTTGATGGTTCATTGGCCGCGGGCTTAAATCCATAATCCGGAAGGAAGGCTGTTTTTTCCTGAATATCCTTGAGCGCGGGCGCAATACCCTGCGTTGCCTCCTCCAATTCGCCTTTGCCGGTAACTTTTTCGATGGACCATTCCAATCCGTCCGGATAAGTCGAGGCAAACCAGGAGAGCGCGCCGCCCGTGATCATCGCCAGAACAACAAAAGCGACAAGGACATTTTTAATGGAAATACCGGCATGGAGAGGCCGGGATAATGACGTGGCCTCCAGAATTTCCGGCCGCGCATTCTTCACATAACTGATAATTCCGGCAGTGGCAATTCCCTCCACCAGACCGATGGCCAGATGAATCGGCTGCATCATCAGGACAAATGTGCCGAAGGGCAGTTCAGTTTTTCCTGATAAAAGCGTTTCCAGCACGACTGAAAATGCTCCCAGTTGCAGCGCAATGATGACACTCAAGATTGCGGCAACAGATATTCGGTTGGCGCTTGTTCCATCTCCTGCAATCGGTTTGTAAACCAGAGGATAGATAAGAAAACAGGGATAGATACCAAGATTCCAGATATTGCAGCCCAGGGCAAGGAGCCCGCCATCGGCAAAGAAAAGCGCCTGTACCGTCAATATGGAAGCCATGGCCAGAAACGCGGCGTACGGGCCAAGAATAGCAGCCAGCAGCATACCTCCGCCTATATGTCCGCTGGAACCTGTTGCGGGAATGGTGAAGTTAATCATCTGGCTGGCGAACACAAAAGCACCCATGACTCCCATCAACGGGATCGTTTTGTTATCAATATTTTCTTGCAGCTTTTTTGATGAATATCCGATGGCCGCCACGGAACCGGCCCACATCGTTGCTCCCACCGCCGGTGAGAGTAAAGCATCTGCCATATGCATGATAGATTCTCCTTGAGGCAATCGTTAAATATTTTAATGTCTAAAACCTGAAAGCAAGACCGGCCAGCGCTGTAACATCCGTTTCCGAATCGGTTAAACCATACTTGATACCGCAATCAACATCAAAATTTTCAGTGATGGAATAAATGATTCCGCCAACAAAAAAAACAGGGTCGTCGTCCGCTTCATCATCAGGATGACGCTCAATGCCGACATTGGCAACAACGTTTAAATCTTTAACCACCTCCCACATGCCAGCAAGAGAGGCATGCCAGATATCTTCCCGCTCATCAGCATCGTTTTCATTTCTGATGTATCCCAGATTCGCGTGAAACGCGAAAGGCTCGACTTCCTGGGAAGCAATCAAAAAGATCTGGCCACCGATTTTTCCGGTACCCAGCCCCTTGTCCTCATCACCCGTGGGGAAACTCATTCCCGGTTTTAATGCCAGGCTGAATCCATTGTTCTCCAAAAGTCTCCATTTAACCTCAAAGGACGCGTCGCTGATACCGTTCTCCTTGTAAACAAGTGATCCGTCCTCTTTCTCCCGTGCCCACACATAAGGCAGGCCAAAAACAAGATCAACGTTTTCCATAATGCCGAACGAAAGTGAGGCCGCCGTTTCGACTCCGGTAGCCTTGACAGACACTTTGCCAACTTTTTCCTTGTCCCGATCATACTGACCATTCAGCTCCAGTTGAAACTTTCCTTTCCCCTGTGTGCCGGTATCATCGGTAATCAGCGGATGTGCCGCCCAGGAAGGGCAGGCCATGAACAATGCCGCAGCCAATATCAGACCGTTTGCAAACCATTTCCACATTATCTTAAATCCTCCTCGCGGTGCTACGATATTTAGATAAGTGGCACGACTACGCAAAATTGTCAAGCTTTTTAAGAAAAGAAACTGAGAGGGTGATTTTTTTTAAATCAGCAGATCAGGCAGGTAATTAATCAAAGAATATATGCCGAAAGAAGCCAACTTGAAATTGGACAGTTTGGGGAAAAGTTGATTTCTTTTTCTGACCCCGATAATACGAAAAACCTCTTTCAGGTATTCTTTCACCGTATATTCGGAGATGCCGAGTTTCTCGGCAATTTTTCTATTGGGATTGCCGGTAGCCGCCAGAAGCGCCACTTCTTGTTTTCTGGGGGTGATTGCGTATTTTTTCATTGATTTTTTGATCAACAAGGAATCCGCCAGGGGATAAATCATAATGAGTTGCTGGGCCGAAAGCGTCAAATTGCCCTTTCTTTTGATATAATAAGATTTTGAACCAATGGTTAAAAATATTGATTTATTGCCTGCAAGCTTTTGAATTAATTTTTTAAAAGAATAATCTTTCAAGAGCGTCCTTGCTGTCTGATTGGCATAGAAAAGTGAAGGGTTTTTCCCGAAATAGTTATTGATTAGAACGACACCTTCATCATCGCAGGAATCATATATTTTGATGATATCATCTTTTGTCTTTTTTGCAGAAAGAACAGACTGGGAGATATCCGTGGCGATGGTCAGCATCAAAACTTTATTGTCAACCCTAATCCTTTTTATGCTGAGTAATATGTGACGTTCTTCATCCTTACCGGTCTTTACGTTCAGAAAAATATTTTCGGCGTTTCCTTTCTTTTTCAATTGAGAAAAAACATTTTCCACGGCTTCAGCGTTCAAATGTCTTAATTGTGACAATTTCGTTCCAATGACTTCTTTCCGGCGGTAGCCATAGAACTTCAAGTAGGCTTCATTGGCTTCCACGATTGCGCCGTCATCCGGATTAAAGATGCTCATGGGATTTGGTGATTTCCAGAAAACTTCATTAATGAATGGACTAAGAGGCATTTTTGTTAAAATTATGATTTCAAAATGTTTATTCTTAGGAATTAAACCGAAACATGTATTACTATTTTTTATATTACATAAAACATAACAATAAACAATATATATTTAGTTAAATCTTGTTGACAGAAAACATATTTTATTATAGTTCAACCCCTCGAAAGAGGGGATGGAAAGAATGTAAGCATTGCATACGTTTTATTCTGTGAACATATCGTTCCCCAAGAAGTGTTAGATTTTTACGATAAGGATATCGTTTCGAACACGAAAACACGCGGCAAGGCATTTAAGATGAAACAAATATTTTATAAATATAAAAATTATGCTTGCAATAATAATGAATTATGTTATTTATAACACATTATGTCATTTATGACATAATACGGCAATCGGATGATTATTCGTGACGATACTTTGTTGTTTTAAATAAATTAATAAAGAGTTCTCTGACGATATGAAAATAGGATCTCCCGTTATCCCATCCAAAAAAATTAAATTATTAAACAGTGTTTATATAGTGCATCTTGCACTTCAAAAAACGGCCCTAGACTATTAATAAGGAGGAAGTATGGCAAAAGGAAATAATTCCGAGTACCGAAAACTGGTTGACAAGCAGTACAAGGATCTTTTGAAGCATTGTCAACTGAACATGGAAAAAGTTGAAAAAGACTTACCTGAACCCAGGGAAGATTTTCATGCACTCTTAAAAGACAAGGGCATCAGCCGAAGGGATTTCGTCAAATGGACATCGGCGATGACCGCAGCGCTAATGCTTCCGCCTATATTCAAACCGCTGGTGGCCAAGGCGGCGGAAAATTTCAGCCGCCTGCCTGTTGTCTGGCTGCATTTTGCTGAATGCACGGGATGCTCTGAAGCGTTCCTTCGCTCATCGTATCCCAATGTTGATGATATTCTGCTGGAAACCATCTCTCTGGAATACCATGAAACGTTGATGGCCGCGTCCGGTTACCAGGCGGAACAAAACTTGGAGAAAGCTGTCAAGGATTTTGCCGGCAAGTTCATCTGTGTGATTGAAGGCGCTATCCCTCTCGGACTGGACGGCAAGTACATGAGGCTGGGTCCCAAGGGCAAGACCGGTGTGGAAATTGCCGAAGAAGTTGCCAAAAAAGCTGCCGCCGTTGTTTGTATCGGATCATGCTCGGCCTTCGGTAATATTCCGGCGGCCAAACCCAATCCGACGGATTGTGTCAGCGTCAAGAAAGCTATCGGCGTTTCCACCGTGAACATCGCCGGCTGTCCTCCCAATGCGGTAAACTTCACCGGGACCATTCTGCATTATTTGATGTTCGGCGCGCTGCCCGCTCTGGATAACCTGGGAAGACCCGTCTGGGCCTATGGAAAACGTATTCATGACTATTGCGAAAGAAGACCGCATTACGACGCTTCCGAATTCGTGGAAGAATGGGGCGATAAGGGAGCACTGAAAGGATGGTGCCTCTACAAAATGGGTTGCAAGGGTCCTTACACGTACGCCAACTGCGGCAAGGTTCGCTTCAATGACGGTATTTCATGGCCGATCATGGCCGGTCATGGCTGCATCGGCTGCACCGAACCGGACTTCTGGGATACGATGGCGCCTCTGGAAAAACCGTTGCCTGACAAATCCTACGGCGGCGGAGAAAAAACCGTTGATAATATCGGTATTGCATTAACAGGAATTACTGCAGCAGGCATTGCTGCTCATGCGGTTGCCAGCGGAGTCCGTCACAAAGGAGGTAAGGAATAATGAGCAAGCGAATCATTGTCGATCCCATCACCAGGATTGAAGGACATTTAAGAATAGAAGTGGAAGTTGACAGTAATAATGTTGTCAAAGACGCCTGGAGCAGCATCACACTCTGGCGCGGCATTGAAACGATACTCAAGGGACGCGATCCACGCGACGCCGGTTTGATCGTGCAGCGTTTCTGCGGTGTCTGTACTTACGTGCATTATGAAGCCAGCATTCTCGCCTGCGAAGATGCCTTCGGGGTGAAAGCACCCGCCAATGCGCGCATTGCCCGCAACCTCATCAGTTCCGCGCAGTATCTGTACGATCACATCATGCATTTCTACCACCTGCATGGTCTGGACTGGGTGGATATCGTCAGCGCTCTCAAAGCCAATCCGGCAAAGGCCGTCGACATGGCCAAAGCATACAGCCCCAATCCCTATAACTGCTCGGCCACCCACTACAAAGCCGTTCAGGATAGAATCACCAAATTTGTCAAATCCGGACGTCTGGGACCCTTTGCCAACGCCTACTGGGGCAATCCCTCCTACAAACTGCCCCCGGAAGCCAATTTGATTATTCTTTCACATTATCTTGATGCTCTGAGTATCTCCAAGGTTGCCGCGCAGATGACGGCTATTTTAGGCGGAAAAAATCCTCATCCTCAAACACTGGTTGTCGGCGGTGTAACATCCGGCATGGATCTCTTTGATGCCGAGCGCATGGGTCAGTACCTGTTCCGCTTCAAGGAAATGAAGAATTTCCTGGAAACGGCTTATCTGCCTGATGTTTTATTGGCGGCTACCTATTATAAAGATGAAGGTTTGAAAGGCATTGGGGGCGGCGTGAAAAATTATCTGGCCTATGGCGGGTTCCCGCTGGATGACGACTGGAACAAGACCCTCTTCCCCCGCGGTGTTGTTCAGAACAGAAATCTGGCGAAGGTGATAAAACTCGATGAAGATAAGATCACGGAAGAAGCAACGCATGCCTGGTACAAGGCCAAAGAGCCCGAGCATCCCTACAAAGGAACCACCGACCCGGATTACACCGGTTACGACAAGAACGGAAATCTCAAGGGTGACGGTAAGTACAGCTGGTGCAAGGCACCCCGGTATGACAACAAGCCCCATGAGGTCGGGCCGCTTGCCCGTATGATTGTCGGTTATGCCTCAGGGGATAAAGCGATCAAGGAACTTGTTGATTCCACACTGAAGGCCACCGGACTACCCGCAACCGTGTTGTTCTCCACCCTCGGAAGAACAGCTGCACGCGCGTTGGAAACAAAACTGATTGCGGACAACATGGAAGGATGGGTCAATGAACTGATTGCCAATATCAAGAAAGGTGATACCCGCACCTGGACCCGTTGCGATGTTCCCACCAAGCCCGCTCAGGGCCGCGGCATGACCGAACCGCCGCGCGGCGCTCTGGGACACTGGGTCAAGATTGAAAAAGGTGTTATTTCCAACTATCAGGCGATTGTTCCTTCAACGTGGAACTGCTCGCCCCGTGATAAAGCCGGCTTACGTGGTCCCTATGAAGAATCGTTGATCGGCACCAAACTGGCAAACATCGATCAGCCTCTGGAAATTATCCGGACCATTCATTCGTTCGATCCCTGTATGGCCTGCGCCGTGCACATCATTGATCCGAAGACGAATGAAATTAAAAAATTTAAAGTGGCTTAGGCAATCATAAGGAGGTTACCGTGGAAAAAAAATTCACTAGCGAAAAAGAGTGGTCTGTGGCCATGCGCATTAACCACTGGGCCATGGCAATCTCGATCTTCGTCCTGATTGTCACCGGTTTCTATATTGCCGAGCCGTTTACGGTTTCCAGTGGAGAGACGGTCAATAAATTTCTGATGGGAAATATCCGGTATGCCCATATTTTCTTTGGAATCTGCCTGTTTTTCCTTTTCGTCTGGAGAGTCTATCTGGCCTTTTTCTCCCGCTTTCACGCGGATTGGAAAGACTTCTTCGCCTGGACAGATATCAAGATGACGATTGACCAGATCAAATTTTATCTCCTGCTGAAAAAAGACGGACCGGACTATAAAACGCTTTACGGACCGATGCAGTCACTGGCGTATATCGGGTTGTTCTTCATGGTTTTTGTCATCTGCGTGACCGGCCTGATTTTGATGGGCGCCGGATACCATGAGGGATTTACCGCCGTAGCCTATTTTATTCTGCGCCCCGTAGAAAAGATGATGGGCGGCTTGGCCGTTGTCCGTTATGTTCACCACATCTTCACCTGGTTTTTCATCCTGTTCATTGTGGTGCACATCTACATGGCGTTCTGGTATGATGCCATTTTGAAAAAAGGCACCGTATCGTCCATGATCAGCGGGAGCATATTCAAGAAAGTCAAAGAGTAAATTTTCAAGCGGTATGATATACAAAAAGGGGAGAAGATATTTCTCCCCTTTTTTGGTTATAAAAAGATAAACTATGTCGGAAAGAAACCTTGTTACCGTTTTGGGTATCGGCAATATTTTGATGGGCGATGAAGGCTTCGGCGTTCATTTTGTGCGTTGGTTTGCCAATCGCTACCGTGAAAAACATGACGTCAAAATTATTGACGGCGGCACTCTGGGGTATGCCCTGCTGGATATCATTTGCAGTTGCGACCATCTGATTGTGGTTGATGTCTTGAAGGTGCAGGACACGCCGGGTTCCATCTACCGTTTCAACAAAGAGGAAATGGAGCTGCACCTGCCGCCGCCGACAACAGCCCATGAGGTGACATTTCCTGACGTGCTTTTTAAATCGGAACTTTTGGGAGAAGCACCGGAAACAATATTTCTCTGTATTGTCCCTGAGAATTACAAGGATTTGAAAATGGAAATGTCGCCATTTCTGTATGATAAGTTTTCAGCAATGGAGAAGTTCCTGCTCACCGAACTGGAAAAATTAAATATTAAACTGGGAAGGCTGCCCGATGCATGAGTTGTATCTTGCCGAATCCATCCTTAATATAGTGCAGGATTATGCCACACGTGATGGTTTTAAAAAGGTGAACAGCGTATCACTGTCCTATGGTCGACTTTCGTGTATAGAGTCAAAAACTCTGCAATTTGCTTTCGACGTTCAGGCCAAGGGAACACAGGCTGAAGGTGCGACGTTGGAATTTCAAATTCTGCCGGCGATGATCCATTGTTTTTCATGCGAAAAAGACTTAGAAGTGATGGCGCATACAGGCAGCTGTCCCGCATGCGGCGGCAACGAAGTTGTCCTAACCGCCGGAACGGAAGAATTGCAAATTCTGGAATTGGATGTGGACTAAGATTTTATGTGCATCGGCTTTCCCGGAAAAATAATTTCTATTGATCAGGACAACTACGCGATTATCGATATCAGCGGAACGCGCCGCGAAGTCTGTCTCGATATCATCGACGAACCGGCAGAGGTCGGCGACTATGTCATCAGCCATGCGGGCTTCGCCATTCATAAGATTGACGCGGCCACCGCGCAGGATAAACTGAATTTTTTACAAGAGCTCATCGACCATGAAATTTATTGATGAATACCGCGACCCCGCCATTGTTCAGGCGCTTCTGAAACGGCTCGACTCCACGGCCAAAATAATATCACGTCCCGTGACGATTATGGAAATCTGCGGAAGTCACACTTATGCCATCGGCCGTTTCGGTATCCGTAATTTACTGCCGGGAAACATCAGGCTCATTTCCGGTCCCGGCTGTCCGGTCTGTGTGACCTCGGCGCGCGATGTGGATATTGCTCTTCATCTGTCGGGTCTGGATAACGTCATATTTGCCACGTTCGGCGACATGCTCAGAGTTCCGGGGTCCGGTGGTGAAAGTCTGCAAAAAAAGCGAGCGTCCGGTGCCAATGTACGCGTTGTTTCTTCGGCCGACGAGTGCATAGCGCTGGCGCTTGCCAATCCTCAAAAAGAAATCATCATGATGGGCATCGGCTTTGAGACCACCGCTCCGACCATCGCGGCGGTCATTGCTGCCTGCAGAAAAAAGGAAATAAAAAACTTTTCCGTTTTTTCCGTGCACAAAATCGTTCCTCCCGCGATCAACGCGTTGCTGGCCGATCCGCTTTTGAACATCGACGGGTTTTTATGTCCCGGTCACGTCAGCATCATGATCGGAGCCGACGCTTACCGGATGATACCGGATGCCGGGCGCGCCGCGGTCATTACCGGATTCGAACCGGTGGATATTCTGGAAGGCGTCTGGATGCTGCTTAATCAGGTAGAAAGCGCAAAGATGGAAGTTGCCATTCAATACAGCCGCGGTGTGAAACCGGAAGGCAACACCCGGGCGATGAATCTGTTGCATTCCGTCTTTGAAACAACCGATGCCGAGTGGCGCGGCCTGGGCATTATACCCGCCAGCGGCCTTGTTCTGCGTGAAGCATTTGCATCCTTCGACACGCTAAAAAAGTTTTCTCTGCCGGACATCAAATCGAGCGATATTGCGGGCTGCGGCTGCGGAGATATTTTGCGCGGCATCAAGTTGCCCAACGATTGCCCCTTATTCAAAAAAATATGTACGCCGGTCAATCCGATAGGCCCCTGCATGGTTTCATCGGAAGGCACGTGCTCAACCTATTATAAATATTATTAACGGAGGTCATACAGTGAAGGTAAAAGTTGTTAAAAAAGTTCTGGACGCCAATGATCGGATTGCCGAAGAAAACAGAAAACTTTTCGACCAGCATAAAATATTTGTCATCAACCTGATGAGTTCCCCCGGCGCAGGGAAAACCTCGCTCGTGGAGCAAACGATCAAGGCGATTAAAAACCAATACAAAATCGCCGTGATCGAGGGCGACATTCAGGATACCTACGATGCGGACCGCATTGCCAAACTGAAAATTCCCGTGGTTCAAATCAATACCGGCGGCGCCTGCCATATCGACGGCAATATAATCCGTGAAGCATTTCCTGCGTTTGACTTTAACAAAATCGATCTGCTGATTGTGGAAAATGTCGGCAATCTGGTTTGTCCCGCGGAATTCAAGATCGGCGAAAACATCAAGATCATGCTGCTGAGCACGCCGGAAGGCGCGGACAAGCCGGCCAAATATCCCCTGATGTTTCAGGAATCGGCAGCGCTTTTAATCAACAAAATGGATATCATGCCGTATGTCGATTTTGACCTGAAAAAAGCTCGGCGCGACGCGCTGGCGTTGAACAAGAAATTAAAGATATTTGAAGTGTCCTGCAAAACAGGTGATGGGCTGGATGCCTGGATTGCGTGGCTGACGCAACGTATCGATGAATTCAAGAAACAGTAAGGTTGGCAAAAAAAGAATCCGTTATCTTTTTTCCGGCATCGTCCAGGGAGTCGGCTTTCGTCCATTCATTTACCGCTTAGCGGTTAAAAACAATCTGTCCGGTTTTGTGCAAAATACGCCGGAAGGCGTCATTGCGGAAACGGAAGGCACGGCTGACGCATTAGACTCCTTTATCGCTGATGTTCAGAACGATTTTCCCCCACTGGCTCATGTCACGCAAATAGAAATATCTGAAATTGCATTGCACCACGATAACACCTTTGCGATTATCCCCAGCGCGGCGCATGGGCAGGCGGATGTTCATATCACGCCGGATGCCGCCACTTGTCCTGACTGTCTAAAGGAACTTTTCGATTCTACGAACCGTCGCTTTCGCTATCCTTTTACCAATTGCACCCATTGCGGTCCGCGCCTGACCATCATCAATGCAATTCCTTACGACCGCGCCAACACATCGATGTCCTGTTTCTCTCTCTGTGAAAAGTGCCGCGCTGAATACGAAAATCCCGCCGACCGGAGATTTCACGCCGAACCGAACGCCTGTCCGGTCTGCGGCCCCCGGCTTAAATTGTATGATACGGCAGGCAACCCCGTCAAAACAGATGATCCCGTTAAAACGGCCATTGATTTACTTTTGTCCGGCCATATCCTGGCGATCAAAGGCCTGGGAGGCTTTCACTTAAGCGTTGATGCCGGCAATAACGATGCCGTGAAAAAACTCCGCTCGCGAAAATACCGTGAGGAAAAACCGCTGGCCGTCATGGTGCGCGATATCCATGCGGCAAAGCAAATTGCAGAAGTCAGCAAAGAAGAAGAAAAACTGCTGACCTCACCGCAGCGGCCGATTGTTCTGCTCAAAAAAATAAAAAGCTCTCTGATCTCCGACTACATTGCTCCGGAAGTTCCGAACCTCGGCATCATGCTGCCCTATACACCGCTGCATCATCTTTTGCTGGAAAATGCATTCACGACACTGGTGATGACCAGCGCAAATCAGGTAGACGAACCGATCTGTATCGGCAACCGCGAAGCGCAAAAAAGACTGCAGGGCATTGCCGATTATTTTCTCATGCACAACCGTGACATTCTGGTACGCTGCGATGATTCCATATCTTTTGTGGCCGATAAAAGCCCCCGGCTGCTCCGCCGCGCGCGTGGCTACGTCCCGCAGCCGCTGCAATTGAAGAACTCGTATCCTTTAATTTTTGCCGCAGGCGGACAGTTGAAAACCACACAGTGTATTTTGAAAGGACGTTTTGCCTTTGTCAGTCCGCATATCGGAGATATGGAAACGCCGCAGGCGCGGGATTTCTTCCATGAAAGCATCACACTGATGAAAAGAATCACCGAATCCGACCCGCAGGTGATTGCCAGTGATTATCATCCGGGTTATTACTCTACCAAGGTGGCGCAGGAACTTTCCGCTGACAGGATGATCAAGGTTCAGCACCACCACGCGCATATCGTCAGCTGCATGGCGGAAAACCAGATTGAAGGCAAGGTCATCGGGCTTGCGATGGACGGAACAGGCTATGGTATGGACGGCAACGCCTGGGGCGGAGAATTTCTGATTGCCGACGAGACAGGTTTTGAACGCTTCGGCCATCTGCAATATATCGTTTTACCCGGGGGAGAAAAAGCCATCCACGAACCCTGGCGTATTGCTGTCAGTTTACTCAAACTCGCTTATGGATCATCATGGAAAGACATAGCCGAACGCTTGGATTTGATTTCCGATAAAAACCAAATTGAATTGTTCGATAAAATCATCGACGGCAAAATCAATTCGCCGCTTTCCTCGGGATTGGGACGGCTGTTTGATGGTGTGGCCGCATTGATTCGTTCGCGCAGGAAAGTCAGTTTCGAGGGACAGGCAGCCATGGGACTGGAGACGCTGGCGACCGGTTCTTCCGGAGAACCCTATCCTTTTGAGATTATGAGTGCAAAAGATGAACCGCGTATTCTGGATGTTACAGCCACCGTTAAAGCCATTGTTGACGATATGGACGCAGGACAAAGCAGCAATAAAATCGCGGCATCGTTTCATCAGACGATCATTCATGCGTTTGCTTCCATGGCAGGTAAAATGCGTGAAGAAACGGGTCTTGTCCGCGTCGCGTTAAGCGGCGGTTGTTTTCAAAATAAAATTTTGCTGGAAGGTACTGTTGACAAGTTGAGAAATTCAGGTTTTGATGTTTACTGTCATCGGCAGGTTCCGGCCAACGACGGTGGGATTTCTCTGGGTCAGGCAGTCGTCGCCGCTTCGTTAATACAAAAAGGAATGGCTTAATTTTATTCAGCAGAAAGGTGGCGTAAATGAAATACGATAAAATACTTCTGGAACACGGCGGCGGCGGACTTTTGTCCAATGAACTTATCTCGGAATACTTTCTGCCGCGCTTTAAAAATCCTTTTCTGGAACGTCTCGAGGACAGCGCCGTGCTGACTATCGGCAACCAGAAGTTTTGTTTCACCACCGATTCGTATGTCGTCAGTCCGATTTTTTTCCCCGGCGGGAACATCGGGTCGCTCGCTGTTCATGGCACCGTAAACGACCTTGCAGTTTGTGGAGGCAACCCGCTCTATATGAGCTGTGGTTTTATACTCGAAGAAGGCTTTCCTTTTGAATCGCTGCAAACGGTTGTCAAGACTATGGCCGAAGCGGCTGCCGAAGCCCATGTTAAAATCGTTACCGGCGACACTAAAGTTGTTGCGCGCGGTGCGGTCGACGGCATATTCATCAATACATCCGGTATCGGCGTTGTGGAATATCCAGGTGCTCTGTCAGTGAAAAGTATTCAGCCGGACGATGTGATTATTGTTAATGGAACCATCGGCGATCACGGTGCGGCCATTATCCAAACCAGAGAAAATTTGACGCTTAACTCGGATATTTTGTCAGACTCCGCTCCGCTCAACGGTTTGATTGCCGAGATATTAAAAGCCAGTTTCAATATACACTGCATGCGCGACGCGACCCGCGGCGGCTTGGGTGCTATTCTGGCAGAAATAGCCAAAAGCGCAAAGGTGCGTCTTGATATTGATGAAAAAACCATTCCTGTGCGGGATAATGTTCGAGGTATTTGTGAAATTCTCGGGTTTGATCCGCTCTTCTTGGCCAACGAGGGTAAAATGGTTCTTTTTTGTGTTGAATCGGATGCTGATGCAATTCTAAAAATAATGCACGGTCACAAATATGGCCGCAATGCCGCTATTATTGGAAAGGTCAGCCGGACGTTTCAAGAAAGAGTTGTTCTTAAAACATTGATTGGCGGCGAACGCATCATTGACCTTCCAACCGGCGAGCTTGTACCACGAATTTGCTGAAAATGGCGTAGATCAATTCAGATCACGCCGATCAGGCAGAATGTCTTAATCTATATAATTAATATCATTCATCATTTAACCGTATTATAATTTATGTTTTATATAACATATTGACTTTGCTCTGACTTTCGGTCAATCTATGCCACGTTTGACATATACCAAAACTGACATAGGTAGTGGGGAGGATTTTATGCATATTTCAAGAAGAGGTTTTTTAACTCTTTCCAGTGCCGTCG
>JAGVUJ010000053.1 GCA_019136325.1 Deltaproteobacteria bacterium | reverse complement strand
ATTTCTTCCGTGCTGAAAATTCCCCGGGTGCCGACCAGTGAATTGATCAGCAGCAGCGGTTGAATGACACGGATATTGAATACGCCGAAAGCGCGCAGACGAATCAGTCCCAGTTCCCTGTCGCGGAAGGCGACCGGATCGCGCGTACCCCACTTTAAATTCGGGAAAACTTTCATGTTGATGAAATAAACTTCCGCGCGCAACGGGCTGGTCATGCCCCAGGGAATGGCCATGACCTTGGTCAGGAGGGGGATGTTAGCGGTTTTTAACGTGTGGCGACCGGGTCCAAAAGCGTCATAAGCCTTGCCTTTGTAAAAAAATACCGCCGCTTGACTTTCTCTGACAGTCAACTGGGCCCCGTATTTGATTTCTCCCGATCCTTGCTCTGGAATTCTGTGCACGATTTCCGTCCCTGATTCATCGAACCATTCTATGACTTCCAGAAATATTACATTGTTTGTTCCCATGCTAATCCGCTCCCCCTAAGTTATGCTGATTATTGGAATAAATATTTTTGACGTGGAAAAATCATAAGGGACAGGTCCTCAATAGTCAAGTGCAAATATACTGTCCCGATTCTGAAGGTTGATACGACAATGCTATTCAGCAAGTTGGCCAATGACCGGAAACGCATTCCACAGGAGAGCGCATCAGAAAAACGTCGTTGCCGTGCCGGTCATTCCCGTCTGCAAGGTGGTTATGACAAACGATGCAGTATTCATGATAAAATTTGATTTTTTACACGGTATATTATAGACAAATAATCATGAAAAAAACTTCTGTTCAGCAAAACATTTATGACGGACTGGCGCTGATCGCCGACCCGATTCACCAGTATATACTCTTCACTGTTCCGGAAGGAAAATCCGCAGCGGAAATGACCGAGCAGACGATCATTGATTCTCCCTGGATGCAACGGTTGAGGAGGATTTATCAATTGCAGAGCGCGCGCTGGGTGTATCCGGCGGCTGAACATTCGCGCTTTCAGCATTCTCTCGGAACCATGCACATGGCCGGAGAATTTGCCAAAAGCATTTATCCGAGTCTGTTCTCTGTTTGTCAGAATGTCCCTTCCTGCAATTACGTGGAAGAATTGCTGCGTCTGGCGGGACTGCTTCACGATGTCGGACACGGACCGTACGGACATTTTTTCGATGATAATTTTCTGAGTGATTGGGGGTTGACGCACGAAACGGTTGGCCAGAACATTATCATGCGCAAACTCGGCGTCGATATTGCCGGCATCCGGCGAAGCCCTTCCGGCGGTTTTGCACGGGGCGAGATAATGGACGCGCAGAAAGTGGCCTTTTTAATCAAAATGCCCGAAACCGAAGAAGCCGGCCGGTCGCCGCGCTGGCTGCAAATGCTCAGACAATTGTTTTCCGGAGTTTACACGGTGGATAATCTCGATTATGTGCAGCGCGACGCTTATATGACGGGATTCTCTCTGGACATGGTGGACATTCCGCGTCTGCGCTACTACACTTTTTTTACGAAAGAAGGGCTTACACTTCACCAGTCGGGCATTTCCGCGCTGAGACGTTTTCTAAATGCGCGCCTGAATTTATACACCAATGTTTACTTTCACCGCACGACACGAGGGCTGGATCTGCATCTGCAGGAATTTTTTCACGATACCATGAAATTCATTCTGCCCGGCCATCCGCTGGACAATCTTGATGATTATCTGAAATGCGATGAATGGAATCTCTTCAATCACGTGCGGAACTGGCAGGAATCCAACGAGGAGCAAAAGAGGACCCTTGCCTTAGAGTGGAAAAAGCTTCATGACCGGGAAGTCAAATGGAAGATGTCTTTTGTGGCGGAAATATCTCTGGATCAGATACAGCGCGGCGTCGGTTTTTCCCGGGCGGCCGATTATGAAAAACAAATCAGGGAACGTCTGCCGAAGAAATTGAAAACGCTTCCCTTTAAGATTGATCTGGCCACGCAGGATCCTCGTCCGCTCAATCCTATCACCGAGAGAGAAAAACGAGTGAATATTTTTAATCCCGTTACGCAAACGACGTCTCCGGAACCGCTCCTGGATATTTACCGTTTTATTCCCGCGCGCGTCATGCATTTCAGGGTGTTTTCGCTGAATCATGATTATGACGGAGAATTGTCCGCTGCTGCGGAAAAGGTGCTGGGGAACTCCGAAAGATCGATCATAACGAATATTTAACATGGCGGAAAAATCAGAAACAACAGATCTCACGCTTTTTGTCCGCACGTCGGGGGAAGAAATCATTCTCTGGGACCGCCGGCGGATCGTGGATGCGCTGGTCAGAGAAGCGGATATCGATGATCAGTTGGCTGAACAGATTTCCAAAGAAGTCGAAAAACAGATTGTCGTGTCGGGAATCAGCGTTCTCACGACGGCTTTGATTCGCGAACTGGTCAATGTCCGGCTGATTGAAAGGGGCCTGGAGAAAGAGCGCCGGCTCCACGGACGTCTGGGATTTCCCCTTTATGACGTGCGGCAGCTGATTCTTCATCAGAACAAGCAGGATGCCAATATTCCCCATTCTCCCGAGGGGACGAATCTGATTTTTGCCGAAGGCATCAAAAGAGAGCTTTCCCTTTATGACGTTTTCTCCGACGATATCGGCGAGGCGCATGTCAAAGGTGACATTCACATTCACGCGCTGGGTTATATCGACCGTCCCTACAGCTGTTGCCAGTCGCTGGAGTATCTGAAGATTAACGGGCTGAATCTGCCGCAGGCGATCAATTCCGCCAATCCCGCCAAATATGCCGAGGTTCTCCTCGCTCACATGGTTCGTTTCAGCGCCGTTTTGCAGGGACATTTTGCCAGCACCATCGGCTGGGACGCGGTCAATATTTCCTTCGCGCCGTATCTTGCCTCCATGACGGACAGAGAAGTAAGGCAATTCGCACAAATGCTGATCTACGAGTTTTCGCAACTGGCTGCTACACGCGGCGGACAGGCTTTATACACCGATATCCATCTTTATTACGACATGCCGTCCACCTGGACGAATCTTCCCGCCATCGGAGCGGAAGGGAAACCGACGGGCAAAAAATACGGCGATTACACCCGCGACGCCCAGCGCTTCGCCCGCGCC
>JAGVUJ010000204.1 GCA_019136325.1 Deltaproteobacteria bacterium | reverse complement strand
GAGAAAGTCAAGCAGCGGTATTTTTTTACAAAGGCAAGGCTTATGACGCTTTTGGACCCGGTCGCCACACGTTAAAAACAGCCAACATTCCCCTCCTGACTAAGGTCATGGCCATTCCCTGGGGCATGACCAGCCCGTTGCGCGCGGAAGTATATTTGATCAACATGAAGGTTTTCCCGAACTTAAAGTGGGGCACGCGCGATCCGGTCGCCTTCCGCGACAGAGAACTGGGACTGATTCGTCTGCGCGCTTTCGGCGTTTTCAATATTCGGGTGATTCAGCCGCTTCTGTTGATTAACTCTCTTGTCGGCACACAGGGAATTTTCAGCACGGAAGAAATCGAAGAATACCTGAACCGCGTTATTGTTTCGCGTTTCAACGATTATATGGGCGAAAAAGTGGATACCATTTTCAATCTGCCGGGAAAATACAATGACTTTTCCGAAGGTTTGAAAATAGTGTTGCAGAACGATTTGAGCAAGTTCGGTCTGGCGCTGACCGATCTCTACATCAACTCCATCACCCCTCCCCCGGAAGTGCAGAAAGCCATAGACGATAAGAGCCGGCTGGGTGTTTTCGACGATCTCAACAAGCTTTTAAAGATGAAAACAGCGATGGCTGTGGAAACCGCCGCGCAGACACAATCGGAAGCCGGCGCAGGACTGGGCATGGGCATGGGTGTTATGATGCCGGGAATGCTCATGGAGGCCTTCAGGGGAGCCAACGCGCCGACGATTCCGGCGGAAGCGTTCACCTGTCCCGACTGCAAACAGATTGTCCCGAAAGAAGCGCACTTCTGCCCCTCGTGCGGTCATCAGATTCTGATTGTCAGCAAGTGTGCGCACTGCGGAAGAAATTTACCGGTCAACGCCAATTTCTGCGTCAACTGCGGCAAACCGGCAAACATCAAACCTCCCGGGAAACAATGCACCAAGTGCGGCTTTGAAAATATGCCGGACTCAATGTATTGCAATAAGTGCGGTGAACGGCTCTAACTTTCAGATTGAACAACAATGTCCTCAATGCGGCGCGCCGATCATTCTCGATGAAACGGATCGCATTCTTTCGTGCCGGTTTTGTCGGACGCGTGTTTATCTGGCCACAGACGACCATTTCCGTTTTTACATCCCGCCGACTCAGGGAATTTCTGAAAAAATCTATTTCATTCCCTACCGACGCCTTAAAGGTCTGTCTTACGCCATCAGGCCCCATGATGTTTCTCATAAATATTTTGATGTGAACTCTCTTTCTTTTGATTCTCCTCCGTTGCCTTATTCTCTGGGCCTCAGACCCCAGGCGATGAAGTTAAAATTTGTGGGCAACGCCGATCATGAAGGAAAGTTTATCGCTCCGTCTCAAAAAACAAAAGAAAATGTGGTGAAAAAATCCGGGACACAAGCCGGCGTGCTTCAGGAAATATTAATCGGCGAAACGGCCAGCGTCATATACACGCCGGTTTATTTTGCGCAAGGCCGTCTCTACGATGCCGTTTTAAAGAAACCGGTTTATTTACAAAAAAAAGATGCGGAGATGGAGGAAAAACTTATTTCCGCTCCGGAAGAAAAATGGCACGTTGATTTTTTACCTCTGCTGTGTCCCGAATGCGGCGCAGACCTGCCCGGCGAAAAAGACGCGTTGATTGTTTTTTGTGAAAATTGTCACCGCGCCTGGAACCCTTCGAAAAATAATTTCATCAATATAAAATTTGCGACATGGCCGGAAAAAGAAAAGGACGTTGTTTATCTTCCCTTCTGGCAACTGAAGGTAAACGTTGAAGGCCTCCAATTGGAAAACTATGCCGACTTGATCAGAGTAGCCAATCTGCCCAAGGCTCCCGCGGAAATCTGGAATAAAACGCCTTTTTATTTTCACGCTCCGGCGTTCAAACTTAATCCCGCTTTATTTCTGCGCTGGTGCAGGCAATTGACGGCGACACCGGCTTCCGGCGATTTAACTTCGGGCTTCCCCAATCGCAAGATCCATCAAGTGACACTGCCCGTCAGCGAAGCATTCGATTGTTCCCTCGTTACCCTGAGCAGTTTAATGGCCGACAAAAGACATCTGGCCGAAGTAACCGCCTCTCTTCATTTTACACTGGAAGACTTCTCGCTGGTGCTTCATCCGTTTACCATGGGCGCCAGAGAACTCATTCATACCAAACTGGATTTCAGCCTGGATTTAGGCTCCTTGACGATGGGAGCGTATCTTTAAGATGGTCATACGGCGCAAGGGGTGCATATCATTTAATACATGATAAAACATGGATTAAAATTCAAGCGTCACGAATGATTTACACAGCATCCAAACGATGTTCAATTAAACGGCAACGCGATAAACACATATTATCCGGAAACACAGTATCAGAAGGTAAAAAGCCATGCAGAATTTCATTTTTGAAAACCCGACCAAAATTATTTTCGGCAAGGGTCAGATTCCCGTGATCGGCAAAGAAGCAGCCCGATTCGGGAGTAAGGCCATGCTGGTTTACGGCATGGGCAGTATTTTAAAAAACGGTATTTACGATCAGGTTGCCGATTCCCTGCGCGAGGCCGGCGTTGAGCGCATTGATTTTCCCGGCGTCAAATCCAATCCGGTTGTTTCGCATGTGCGAAAGGGAATTGACCTGGCGCGTCAGGAAAACGTTGACGTCATTCTGGCGGTCGGCGGCGGCAGCGTGATGGATGCCGCAAAAGCAATTGCCGCCGGCGTCATGGCTCATCACGATGTCTGGGATTTTTTTACCTTCAGCCGGCCCGTCGCCGGCGCCCTTCCCGTCCTGACGGTTGTCACCGTTTCGGCCAGCGCATCTGAAATGAATGCCGGCGCCGTTGTCACCCGGGAAGACGGCTGTCAGAAATACTGTATTGTATCGCCTTTTATTCAACCGAAAGTTTCCATTCTGGATCCCACCGTCCTTTTTTCGCTCAGTCCCGAGTACAGCGCCTACAGCGCCGTCGACATCATTACGCATATGTTGGAAGGCTATTTCAACAACACCTCTTCATCCAGCCCCCTGCAGGACAGGCTGGTCGAGTCGCTGATGAAAACCGTCATGGAAAGCACGGAAATGATCATGGAGGAACCGGAGAACTATAATGCCCGCGCCAATATGATGTGGAGCGCCATTCTCGCGTTTAACGGATTAACGACGGCGGGAATGGGTCGGGTGCGCATGCCTGCGCATATGATCGAACATTCGTTGAGCGCAATTTATGATATTGCTCACGGCGCCGGACTGTCCATTATTTTACCGGCATGGATGTCTTATGCGTTGGACAAAGAGGCGGACCGGCTGGCAAAATTTGCGCGGGAAATTTTTCATGTGAAGGGGCGAGGCGCGACATCCGTCGCGGAAAAGGGCATCGCCTGCCTGAAACTCTGGTTTGAATCCATCGGTTGTCCGGTGTCTTTACAGGCGGTTAAAATTCCCGAAAGCGACATTGACGCAATCGCCGAAAATGCGTTCGCCCTTTCACAGGTCTGGCGCTATGAAGGCTACACGAAAGACGTTATCAGACACATACTGCTTCACGCCTGTTAGCTTCCCTGCTTGATCGTATCATGCGGCGTATGGTCTGCCTTTTTTGAGGGTCAGAAAAGCAATAGCAATCAGACTCAACACAACGATATTCATCAGCCACAAATAATGATACGAGCCGAAATGGTCGTAAATAAAGCCTCCGAGAACCGGACCGACGGCGCCGCCGGTGCCGATGAAGAAGGTCAGCAGGCCGTAAATCGATCCCATGAACTGCCGGCCGAAACGATTGGCGATAATCAGAGGCAGCATGGGCGCAAGCGATCCGTATCCGAATCCGTAGACGAGAGCGGCAATGTAAAGATCAAAAATGCTCGTCACATTTAGCAGAATGATCGTCCCCGCCAGCATGAAGGAAATGCCAATGAAGGAACCGTATTTGGGATCGCTGATTTTGTCGGTTATCCAACCGAAGAAAAATTGTCCCATAAAACCGGTCAGGCTGATGGCCGCCAGAGACGAAGCTGCCGCCATTTTGGAAATACCGTTGTCGGTAGCATACGCCACCTGATGAACAAAAACGGCCATGCTGATCATAACGGCCAGCCCTTGACAGACGGCCAGCGTCCAAAAACGGGAGTCCCGAAAAAGAGTCAGGGTGGAAATTTTAGAAACCGCAGGCGTCGTGGCAGGCGAATGCATGACCGGTATGCTTTGTCCGTCCGGCAAGAGACCGTAGGCTTCCGGATTGGTTTTTCTCATCAGCGTCTGAGAAACAAGAATGCCCACGATCAGCATGAGGAAACTCAACGCCATCAATCCGAATCGCCAACTGAATGTCATCACAATATATCCCGCAAGCGGTGTCAGCATGACAGTACCCAGACTGATGCCCATGGATGCAATCCCGACGGCTACGCCCCGCTTACTGACAAACCATTTGCTGACGGAAGAACTGCAGGCAACGACTCCCATCCCGGCGGAACCCAAACCAACGATGACGCCGTAGCTGATATACAACCCGAGTGGGGTATCGACAAAGCCGGTCAGAAGGTAGCCGCAGGCGGCAACACCGGCGCCGACCGTTGTGATCCAGCGCGGCGCGACTCGGTCCAGCATTCTGCCGACAAAAATTGAACCGAATGAATAAACCAGCATGTTGATGGCCGCCGCCAGGGATATGACGGAACGCGACAAAGCAAATTCAGACGCCATCGGCTTGAGGAATACACCGAAACAGTACCGAGCGCCGTAATTCATGGCCATGACCAGAAAGGCGCCACCGACAATGTACCAGCCCCAGAATATGTTGTCATGATCTTTCATCAATAACATCCTGCATCAACGGCAATCACGCTCTTGGCCGATGTCTTATCACTAAATCTTTTTCTTAGAAATAAATATCTGTGGTGATACCCGTTATTTTCTCCGTTGTAGACAGCCGTTTTCAGGACATCGTTGCAGGATATCGCTTATCAAAAACATTTTCCTGTGCTAAAAGCAACCCATGACGATCTGGAACAAGAAAAATAAAATTCTGGTCACGTGTCCGAAAGGTGTGTCGCAATATTTAAAGCAGGAAATTCAGGCTCTGGACTTTCCCGTTCTGTCTGAATGGGACACGGCCATTCAAACGGAAGGAACGCTCCGGGATACCCTGGTACTCAACCTGCGCCTGCGCACCGCTCAGCGGGTCCTTTACAAGATGGAGACTTTTATCGTCGGCACGCCGGGAGTTCTTTATCAAAAGATCAATGCCATGCCCTGGGAAAATCTTCTGCACGCCTCCGGCCCCGCCGCTTATTTTTGCGTGACCTCCATAGCCGATAATCCTTCGATTACCGATTCGCGTTTTGTCAATGTCAAAGTCAAAGACGCCATTGCCGACCGAATGCGCGCCCAATGCGGCAGCCGCCCTGATTCCGGCCCGGATAAAAACAAAGCCGTAATCCACGTTTACTGGAAAAACAATCATGCGGATGTTTATCTGGATACGTCGGGAGAGCGTTTGTCTCTGCGCGGATATCGCAAGGTTCCTCTTTTAGCGCCCATGCAGGAAACACTTGCCGCGGCGGTGATTATAGCCACGGGCTGGACCGGCGAAAAAAGCTTTATCAATCCGATGTGCGGCAGCGGAACGCTGGCCATTGAAGCCGCATCCATCGCGCTGAACCGCGCGCCGGGACTGCTGCGGCATAACTACGGATTCATGCACATCAGGGACTTCCCCGAAGATTTCTGGCAGGATCTGCGTAAAAAAGCCAGAGCAGCGTCCCGCAAGCAATTGCCGGCCAGAATTATCGCCACCGATATTGATCACGAAGCGATAACAGCGGCCCGACAAAACGCGCAAACCGCCGGTGTTGATCGTTTGATCGAATTCAATCTCTGTCCTTTTGAAAAAACTTTCGTTCCGGCAGGTGAAGGCATCATTGTTTTAAATCCGCCTTACGGTGAACGCATGGGCTCTGGCCGACCGGGACCGGCAGCAAAATATTTCCGTCCCAACAGAGAAACCACCGGACAGGGCCGTAAAATCATTCTTCATAAAGCCGTCGAAAAATCCGCCGGCATTAACCGGAGCAGGGAAAGAGAAATAAAAAAACTGGAAGCGCTTTATCAGGGCATCGGCGATTTTTTCAAAAGAACCGGCGGCGGCTATCGCGGGTATGTTTTTACCGGCAATCCGGATATGATTAAAAAAATCGGGTTGAGAACAAAAAGGCGCGTGATCTTGTATAACGGCGAAATCGAATGCCGTCTTCTTGAGTATGAGCTTTATGCCGGCAGTCTGAAAAAACAGGCGGCAAAAGATATCGGTCCGGAAGAAACGGATAATAATTGATTTTTAATTTTTATCAATAATTGTTATGGTAAGAAAATAAGATTAAATCCGATCAGAAAACAGGAGGGTAAAATGCGAATTGTCAAAGCTGTTCTTGTTTTTGTTATCATTTGCATCGTCACAGGCATCGGTTTTCTTTACCTGGCACCGGAAAAATTTACCAAGCTGGCATTGGATGCGGAACGCAAACGTTCCGGCCTTGAACGCAAGGAAATCAATCTGCCGGGCGAGCTGCATTACGTTTATCTGGAAGGCGGTCAGGGCGAACCGCTGATACTCCTGCACGGTTTCGGAGCCGATAAAGATAATTTCACCAGAGTCGCCAGATTTCTGACTCCCCATTACAGAGTCATCATCCCCGACCATATCGGATTCGGCGAATCCAGCCATCCGCAGGATGCCAGTTATTTTTCCGGAGTCCAGGCGGCCAGGATCAGAATGCTGGCCAAAGCATTGGGCATAACGAAAGTGCATCTGGGCGGAAGTTCCATGGGCGGTCATATCTCCATGATGTATGCGGCTCTTTACCCCGATGATGTCAAGAGTCTCTGGCTGCTCAATCCGGGTGGAATCTGGAGCGCGCCGCGAAGTGAACTTGGGGAGATCATCATCCAAACCGGCGAAAATCCACTCATGGCCAGAAGTGAAGATGAATTCGCCAGGATATTCACGTTTGTCATGGCGGATCATCCGTTTATTCCGCGTCCGATCCTGAATGTCATGGCGCAGGAACGTATTAAAAATTATGACCTGGAAAAACGTATCTTTAAAGAATTAACCTCTGACTCAGCTGAAAGCTATGTAAAAGGCCTCAAGACACCGACGTTGATCGTTTTTGGCGATAAAGACCGCGCCATTCATCCGGCCACGGCGGATATACTGCACAAACTCATACCGAATTCCGAGGTCATTATCATGAAGGGGCTGGGTCACCTGCCGATGATTGAACAACCGGAAGCATGCGCCGATAATTATTTAAATTTCCGCGAAAGGCTTGACAAGAAAAAAACGTGATTTTCGAAGGACCGATAGGAATGGCGCAACCGCCCGGCGGCAGAATCCTGCTTTCTGCTTGACAGGCAAGATCTTGTTTCTTATAGTTTGCAGCATCAGACATGCGGCAGAAATTTTTCAACCAATCTTTTTTCACGGATAACAAAGGAGGTAAACCGATGCAAAAATTAATTTTCAAAATGTTATTTTCAACATTGGTGATCTTCGCTCCGGTTTGGGTATCGGCGGGTGTAAGCGTTCACATCGACATCCCTCTGCCGCCGCCGATTATTTTCCCGGCGCCGCCTCAACTGGTGGTCATCCCGGAAACGCAGGTGTATGCCGTGCCTGATATTCAGGACGATATATTCTTCTATTCCGGATGGTGGTGGCGTCCGTGGAACGGCCGCTGGTACCGTTCACGTTATTACGACAGGGGTTGGGTTTATTATCACAATCCCCCGTATTTCCACCAGACCGTTCCTCCCGGATGGAGAGACCATTACCGTGACCGGGACTGGAAAGGACACCGATGGGAATACAGGAGAATACCGCATCACGAACTTCAACGGAACTGGCGCGGCTGGAAGAAAGAAAAACGCTGGGAAAAACAAAGCTGGGGTGTAAGGGACTGGAGAGATCGGCGCCCCGGAACGCAAGACAGACGTGACGTCAGGAAATCAAAGACCGTTATCAAATACAAAAAAGATTACCGCGAGGATCGACGTCCCGGCAGAGAGGATCGACGATAACCGAAGAACATGACGTCGCGTTGATAAAGATCCATTCACTTATTCATGAAACCGGCTTTGATATCGGAAGAATCAAAGCCGGTTCCCTTACCATCCCCCTCCCAGGCAATCGATGCGCGTAAAAATTATCAAACATCGATGCAATATTTTTTCCGGCAAACAGCAAATCGGCTGAATGACTGAAATAACTGATGATTTTTTTACAGCGCTCTCCGAAACGGCAGAAGAAAACGGTGGAAGAAGGAAGGGGTAAAAATAATGGTTGACAAATTTTAACGGATGAGTATTTTAACGGCAAGCGGTGATTTAATCAAGTTAATTGCTCCGCTCTAAAAATGTGCTAAAGGCTGGTGTCAATAAAAATGAGCCCGTTGCCTTTTGGCGCGGGCTTTTTGTTTTTTTGACGTTCAGAAATATTGGGTTTTAAAAAAATAAAATTTAAAAAGAGAGGTTATAAAAACAAATGAGTAAATTGCACACACGTCACATTTACACTTCGGAATCCGTTTCAGAAGGACACCCGGACAAGGTATGCGATCAGATTTCCGATGCCATTCTGGATGCCTGTCTGGAACAGGACAAACACGCCCATGTCGGCTGCGAAACAGCCGTCGGACCGAATCTTGTCGTCAATCTCGGGGAAATTACCTGCAAAAACTGGAATAAGATCAATCCTCAGGCCATTGCGCGACAAGTCGTCAAAGACATCGGGTACGACGATCCCTGTGAAAACTTCAGCTGGGATACTTTTAATTATGTCTCCGCCATTCACGGTCAGTCGCCGGATATCAAACAGGGCGTTGATCGGGATCGGCCTGAAAATCAGGGCGCCGGCGACCAGGGCATGATGTTCGGTTATGCATCGTATGCCACGCCGCAAATGATGCCCGCGCCAATTTATTTTGCGCATCTCTTGCTGGAAGAGCTCACCAGCCTGCGCAAAGCAAATGCGATAGAATACCTTCGGCCGGATTCAAAATCCCAGGTCAGCGTGCTTCATGAGGATGGAAAAGCCGTTAAAATTACAACCGTCGTCCTCTCACACCAGACCCGAGACGTTCCATTGAAAAGAATTCGCAAAGACCTGATTGATGTCGCGCATCAGGTTCTCGATAAAACGGGCATGCTGACCAACAAGACTGAATTTTTCATTAATCCGACGGGGCGATTTGTCATCGGCGGACCGGCCGGCGATTCCGGCGTCACCGGACGAAAAATTATCGTGGATTCCTACGGCGGCGTCGGTTCTCACGGAGGCGGCGCATTTTCAGGCAAGGATCCTTCCAAAGTGGATCGTTCTGCCGCTTACTACGCGCGCTATGCCGCTAAAAATATCGTCGCGGCAAGGCTGGCCGACAAATGCGAAATTCAAATCGCTTACGCAATCGGTGTCGCCAAACCGCTCAGCATTAATGTCAGTACGTACGGCACCGGCGTGATTCCTGAAAACAAGATTGAAAAAATTCTCACCGAAGGGGATATTTTCGATTTCCGTCCGGCCATGATGATTAAGGATCTGGGGCTCACGACGCCGAAGGGTTGGAGCTATCGCAAAGCCTGTAACTACGGCCATTTCGGACGAAAAGGCTTCCCCTGGGAAAAAACAGACCGGGTAGATGCCCTTCGCCAGGCCGCAGGATTGAAGTAAAATAAATTTTCGTTTTATTAAAAAGCCCGCTGCTCAAAGCAGCGGGCTTTTTCTTTGTATGGAATGACGGCATGGGAACGCTGATCGTTACTTCTGCCCATCTGGTTTCTGGGATTCTTGTTCTTTAATCTTCTTGCCTAACTGAGATTCCGGAGAAACCGGTTCCATCATGATAATGTGGCGGGTATTGATGAACATCCGATCCGCTCCGTGTAATTCATTGCCCTTCTTGATAAGGGTATTACTGACTTCCTTTGTTTCCTGATTGACCAGGCTGCGGATATAAAAAACATTCTTCACCTGGACATATTCTTTCCCTAAAAATTCAACTTTCCCGAAAAATACCTGACCGGTTGTCAACAGGATAGCCTGATACTCGCTCTGGAACTTCGGATTGGCACTTTGAGAACACCCTTGAACAAAAATCAACCCGCAAGCAAAGATGATCAGGCCGAACAAACAGATGATTCTTTTTTTCATAACGCACTCCTTTCGCAATAACGGCTGTGATTTAATTTATGGTTTGGAATATATCATACAGCCATGATAAAAGAAACACGTGTTTCCATATCCCCCAAATGATCGGGATCAACATTATCGCCGCTGATAGCCGCCGTCATGCTTATCACGAGGCAACGATTTTTTCATGTTTCATGGGCAGAGCCTGAATGACTCACGCTGGAATCTCTCCTGTCAAAGGACTGATAATTTATTGTTGCACAAATACAGCATTTAAGGATAGAAAACGGCTGATCGAAGCAGAACACTCCATTTTAAATTGAAAGTATGAAAGTAAAAATTATTTATTTAATGTTTTTTTCATTAGGGTTCCTTCTGGCCGCCAATCCGTCCTGGACGGCTGAATGGGGTTTCCGAGGACTGCTGCCCCGGGGCGCCGGATATTATGATAAAAGCAGCATCAGAACAATCGATGATCCCCTCCGACAGGTATGGACGGTCACCGTATACAATGAAAAAGGCAAAGCAGACGCCTGGGCATTTTTGAAAAAACAGGATCAAGAGGCGGGAAACCCGAATATCTTGAATCAGGAATCCACCCTGCTGGAATTTGATTGCGCCAAGGATAAATACAGAATCGCATCTATAAATATTTATGATGAAAAAGATGTTTTGCTTTTTTCCTCATCGATCATCCGCACGAATTGGCAGGACATTCTTCCCGGTTCCATTAATGAAAAGCTTAAAAATGAAGTTTGCCGGTCCGGTGGCCCGTCTTCAAACAACATAAAAATTCCTTAAAGGAAACAGTATGCTCAAAAAATATCGATATAAATTAACCGACCATCTTCAGGATTTTCTTTATTATCTCATACGCGCCTACAGTTGGACTTTTCGCCTTCGCGTTGAGAACGAAGCTCCCTGGATGAATCACCTGAAACAGGGAGGACGGATTTTGATCTGCTGCTGGCATCAGCAGTTTTTCTCTGCCATCCGTCATTTTAAAACCTATGCCCCGTATCGTCCCGCCCTGATGATCAGCCAAAGCAAAGACGGTGACATCATCGCCAGGATTGCCGAAAAAACAGGCTGGCATACCGTGCGGGGATCATCATCACGGGACGGAAGTAAAGCGTTGAGAGAGATGATCGAATATCTGAAAAATTCCCGTTTTGCCGGTCACGTCGTAGACGGCCCGAGAGGTCCCGCCGGCATCGTCAAAGCCGGAGTTATAAAATTAGCCGAAGCCAGCGGGGCGCTGGTTGTCCCCTTCTATATTTCCGCCGAACGAGCATGGTATTTCAACAGCTGGGACCGCTTCATGCTGCCGAAACCTTTTTCACGCGTAACACTTCGTTTCGGGGAAATGCTGGATGTATCATCCGGCCCGAGCGAAGACGAATTCGAACGCCAGAGACTGCGACTCCAGGAAATCATGAAACCCGGCCTGCATGTGTAGTAAAAAGCGTCGCTCAGGAATAACAGGTCCTGTTAATGATAACCTTCTTTAAATCATCGGACAGATGATTAAAATAGGCGCAGTAACCGGCAACGCGCACCAGCAGGTACGGATATTTCTCCGGATGGTTGTACGCATCCAGCAATATTTCCCGGTTGATAACGTTGGGTTGAAACTGCATTCCGCCTTTCTTAAAATACGTGCTGAAAATGCCGGAAAGATTCTTCACTCCGTCGGGCCCCTGAAACAGAGCCGAATCGATCGTAAACGTCACCGTAGTACCGTTGGGAGCATATTGTTCGAAATCAACGCCGGCGACAGAGTTCAGAGACGATAATAAATCCGACATCTGCATTCCGTAATGAGGAGCAATACTGTTGGCCAGCGGGACACCTTTGAGTCTTCCCGAAGGGAGCGAAGGTGTTTTCTTGCCGTAAACATCGCTGACATTCAGCGCGTAATATCCGGCGGTGTACATGCCGCCTCGCGGACAGTCGGGAACCTGCTTCAGGGCGTTGCAATAAATTTCCAGTGTTTTATTGACCCACCGGACTGCTTCCGGGGATTCATCCTGTCCCAGCTTCGGCACAGCCAGTAACGCCTCCCGGATTTCCTGATAATAGTCTCCTTCGAAATCGTTATCGATTGCACTGATAATGTCATCGATCGAATAACGTCTTTGCTTGTATACGACTTCGTTGATGGCGTGCAGGGAATCTGCGGCATCCGTTATGCCGACCGCCTGAATGCCGCTGCTGTTAAACTGACAGCCACCTTCGTTGACGTCTTTTCCACTGTCGATGCATCCTCGGGAAAGCGATGATGCCAGCGGGGTGGTAAAGTCTTTGCAGATGATCTTTTCAATTCGCTGATGGTCGGCGAGCACGGAGCAGGCCAGAGCATTCAAGCGGTTCTGGTAGCGTTGAAGCAGTTCCTCCATGTTGGCGGGAGGATTGGGCTTGGCTGTCCTTCTGTCCTTATACCTTTTACGCATCTTGCCGTAACGATCGGCAACAAACCGGGAAAATTTATTGCCCCCGCGGAAATTGTACTCGATAACTTTGGTGATGATCTTCTCCATTTGATCGGAAAGATCGAAGTTCCATAGATCATCTTCTTCGCCCTTCAGCGCCTGCAACAGAGGCAGCACGACGTTCATATTGGCGCAATCGGTATTGCCGTAATGATCGTCGGAGGCTTTGGGTTCGACGCACCCGACAATCGCATAGTCTCTTGCGTTTTCTATACCGGTGGGATAATGCCTTTGCAGGGATTTGATGTAAATATCGTCATTGAACAATTCCGGCATGGGCGCGCCGTTGATATAGACTTCCGCAAGGCGATCCAGATAACGAGACGGGCTGTCCTGGTGGATTCTGGCCGTCATGTTCACGGCAAGCGGCTGAAGTTCGCAGATATCCACCAGCATGTAAGTCAGATCGTTCGTGGCATCCTGCCCGTCTCTGCCGACACCGCCGAAGGTCAGAGCCTGATCCGTAGACTGCGTTTCAAAAAGCCTGCCGATGCCCAGATAGGTGTCGCCGTCATTGACCAGAACGGCCTCGTCCATTTTCAACACGAACAGCGCCAGCAGTTCTTTTGCTTTTTCATAGGTAATGATTCCCGCTTCTTTATCTCTCTTGTAGTACGGATACAGTATTTGATCGACACGTCCGAAGGATACAGCGTTTTCGTAAGATTCGATGCAAAGCGCAATTTGCAGAAACATCATGGACTGGATCGCTTCATGATAGGTGCGGGCGGGATAACGGGGAACACGCCGGCAGATTTCGGCCATGGTTTCAAGTTCTTTACGGCGTTCGGGATCTTTTTCCTTTGTGCTCATGTCGGACAAAGTATCCGCATACCGTTCAGCAAACGCCTCCAGCGCATGAAGAGTGATGATCGCGCTTTCATAGAAATCCTGATTGTTCTGCGGTTTTTCTTTTCGTTTCGCTTCGATTTCCTTGATGATGCCGGTTGTGCCGAGAGTCAACATGCGTTCGAAGTTGACGATAAAATGCGCTATGGCCGCCATGTTGTTATTGAATCCGGCATTCATTTCCGAACAGCGGGCAATGGTTAATCGCAAATCTGACAGCTTCGGATTCACTTTGGTTAGAAGACTGTGTCTCCACCAGAAGGGGAATATTTTGAAATAAAAATCAAGCTTATCCTTCCAGGAACATTTGAATGAAACCGGCGTCTGGCGGTGGATTTGATGCAGAATGGATGAAAAAAGAACACCATAATGCTCTTCCCAGACCTGGCCGCCGACTCTCTTGGACGTGAAATTGCCGACGAGCAGTTCTCGGGGGTAGATAATGACCTGTTTGTTTTTTAATACGTAATCGAGGCGCTTTGCCCGGTGAAGATGCGTTGGTTCTTTGAATCCGTTTTTCTTATAGAAATTTGTTTTCAGTCGGGAGACTTCAAAACACAAATGATAATCACTTTCCCGGATGTCCTTTTGCACTTCATAAACACGGTCGGTAAATACGGCCTGCTGGCGGTAAGCATCGAGATCATAGCAACCGGCGACAATACCCAGGGACGTGAATGATTCGACAGCGCGTTTGATCGAGGCAAGGCTCTGTTCCGGCGTAATGTTCAGGGATTCCCGCACCAGGCCCAACCGCTTGGCTTTGTCTTCATACATGTTGTGATATTTAAGCAATTCAATCGATTTATGATTGATGGATTTTAAGAAATCGGCAGTCGCTTTGATCTGCTCTTCTCCATCATTGTAACCCGGCACCATCACCATGCGGAATTTCACGTGGGCATTCAACTCCATCAGCTTTCTGATATTGCTGTGGATCAAATGACTGTCCTGTTTGGTGCATTTCCTGTGCAGCTCATCATCGCCGACAACTTTCAAATCAACCAGGAACAAATCGATGTAGGACGCCGTTTGGCTGATATTTTCCCAGGGCACATGCAGGGACGTTTCCACAGCAACATGAATTTTTTCATCCCGCAGCAATCGCAGAAGATTGATCAGGCTGTCCGGATTCTGCAAAAGAGGATCGCCGCCGCTGAATGTCACGCCGCCACTGGTCTTGAAATAATAATCTTTGTCCCGCAGAACAACATCCATAATGTCGGCAATCGAATATTGATTGTCAGCGGAAGGAACGGATTTCAAAGACAACGCTTCGGGATTCTGACACCATAGGCATCTCAGCCGGCATCCCTGAAAGAAAATCGTTGTCCGGATACCGGGACCGTCATGAACACAGGTGCGTTGAATTTTCAAGACATTCAGTTTCTCCGTTTTTTCGATCGGATAATCATCATACTTTCTGGCTGTTTGCATATTCTACTCCTTTGAGTTGTTTTCCAGGGAATTTAAAAATTTAAGCAACTCCATGCCGGCCTGCAGAAACGTTCGGGCTTTCTCGGCGGCTTCTTCCTCATTTCCGTCTATGACCGCCTGTAATATTGCCTGCTGCAGTGTTGTGTCCAGATTCGTGGTGAGAGGAAGAAACAGATCCAGATGTGTGTCATGGATGGTTTTAATGGTGTTCATCAAAAGAATGTAAACGATGTTTTTGCTGGCCAGCGCCAGTTGACGGAAAAACTCGAAATCCAGTTGCTGAAGCTTACCGGGATCGGTTGTTATGATGAGTTTCTCCATGAGTGTCTTCATTTGCTCGATATCTTTCTGTTCGGCGCGGCGCGCGGCGCATCTGGCCACGTCGGTTCCAAAAAGTTCTCTGGCCTCCAGAATATTTTCCAGAATTTTGAGATCAATCTGGCCATTGATAACCAGTAAAGAAAAGATTAAATCAATAGACGCTTTGTGAAAATCCTCGGTTTTTTGAGGGCCTCGCGCAGAGTAGCGCGTGTCACGTTCAATTGCGCAGCCAGCACTCTTTCCGGAGGTAATTTTTCCCCGGGGCTGACGCCTCCGCCTAAAATGTATTTCAGCAGCATTTCGGCGATTTGTTCGGGAGCTTTCATTTTTTCGACAGGAGCCAGTTCCAGCTTCATTCATATCTCCATTGTTCAACTGCTGATGATGTTACGTTCGAGGAAGTAACCGCACTTAGAAATGAGATAGCCGAAATAACTACTTATAATTCTGATGTAATTTCTAATATTGGTACTACCATTCGACCAATTATGCACTAGCAAGAACAGAAAAGCAAGCTTTTTTTACTATATTTATAAAAATGCTTCTGAAGGATAAATTTATATATACTTGTAATTATTGATATATTTAAAAATAAACGTCTTCTACCGGGAAGCGATTCTTTTCCGGAGTTTCGTTTCTTCTTCAGGTCTTTTTTCTCCTTATTTTTCTAATCATCATACAAATGATCGCCGTACAGACCACCGAAATAACAATGATTGTTAACAGAAAACCGTTAGTGACGATATTCCCCGACCCGAAAATCTTAATCGGATTAAGAGATGGCTGCACAATATATCGGCCCTCCGGCCTGCTGTATCTAACCGGCACCATTGCCGTGTGTGAAGTCCCCTCTTGAAAAGAACGCAAATAGACAGCCAGCGCCATCCATTCTTTGAGTTCCTTATTTTCATTAGTATGAATGATGGAGGATTCCAGACTATTAAGAAGTTTCCCGGAACGATCTTTGGGCTGCACCTTAATTAAACCG
>JAGVUJ010000213.1 GCA_019136325.1 Deltaproteobacteria bacterium | reverse complement strand
CTTCTCCATACCGATTCTGGCGGAAGTTGACGGAACGATCAAGTTTGACGATATTATCGAAGGAAAAACCATGCAGGAACAGGTCGATGAGGTTACCGGTCTTTCCCGCAAAATCATCGTGGAATTCAAGGGCGGAGATTTAAGGCCGCGCGTGTCGATCAAGGACAGCAAGGGTAAAACGGCCAAGCTGACCGATTCAAATGCCGTTGCCCGTTATCTTTTGTCCGTCGGTGTAAACCTTGTGGTTTCCGAAGGAGACGAAGTCAAGGCCGGCGATATCCTCGCCAAGATTCCCCGCGAAACCACCAAGACGAAGGATATCACCGGTGGTCTGCCTCGTGTGGCCGAACTTTTTGAAGCCCGCAAGCCCAAAGATTTTGCGGTGATCAGCGAAATCAGCGGTGTTGTGTCCTACGGCAAGGATGCCAAAGGAAAACGCAAGATCATTGTTACGCCGGAGATTGGCGAAGAAAAGGAATATCTGATTCCTAAAGGCAAGCATATCAGTGTGCAGGAGGGAGATGTTGTCATTCCGGGCGATGCATTGATGTCCGGCGTCAATAATCCCCACGATCTCCTTTCCATCAAGGGCGAGAAAGAACTGGCCCGATATCTGGTTGACGAGGTCCAGGAAGTTTACCGTCTGCAGGGTGTGAAGATTAATGACAAGCATATGGAAGTCATCGTTCGCCAGATGCTCAGAAGAGTCAAGGTTCTTGATCCGGGCGATACGGCATTTATTGCCGATGAAAAGATCGAGCGGTACCGTTTCCAGGAAGAAAACGAAAAGGTTATCGCTCAGGGCGGCCGTCCGGCTATCGGTGAACCCATGTTGCTGGGAATTACCAAGGCATCGCTTTCCACCCAGAGCTTTATTTCCGCTGCCTCATTCCAGGAAACCACCAAGGTGCTTACGGAAGCGGCTCTTTCCGGTAAAACCGATTATTTAAGAGGTCTTAAAGAAAACGTGATTATGGGCCGGTTGATCACCGCCGGAACCGGTCTGGTGATGTATCGAAAACTGGGAATCAAACAGGAGAATGAGGAAACCGAAGCGTTGGCAGAATAATTTAAAATATCGACAGAAAACGCTTGACATATATAAATTGAACTGGTACGTACCACCGGTTCGCTGCCGGAAATAATAAAATAAAAGCAGCGATTTGTTTTAGGAGGAAAATGCCGACAATTAGTCAACTGGTTCGCAAAGGCAGAACGAAAATTAAAAGAAAAACAAATTCACCGGCGTTGGTCGGTTCGCCGCAGCGTCGTGGTGTGTGTGTCAGGGTGTACACAACGACACCGAAAAAGCCGAATTCAGCTTTGCGCAAAGTGGCCAGAGTTCGCCTCACCAGCGGATATGAAGTGACTTCATACATACCGGGAATCGGTCATAATCTGCAGGAGCATTCTGTGGTTCTGGTGCGTGGAGGAAGAGTCAAGGATTTGCCTGGAGTCAGATATCATGTGATCCGAGGTACGCTTGATACGGTCGGAGTTCAGGACCGCAAACAGGGTAGATCAAAGTACGGTGCGAAAAAGCCAAGTTAAACGGAGACTGTAAATGCCGAGAAGACGGGAAATTGAAAAAAGAGATATTTTGCCCGATCCCAAGTTTAATAATAAACTGGTAGCAAAATTTATTAATTCATTGTTGAAAAGAGGCAAAAAGAGCGTTGCGGAAAGTATCCTTTACGGTGCTTTTGACATTATTGAAAAGAGAGTCAAAGAGCAGCCGGTAGACTTTTTTGAAAAGGCGGTTAACAACGTCAAGCCGGTCATTGAAGTCAAATCAAGACGTGTCGGCGGCTCCACGTATCAAGTGCCAACGGAAGTTGTTCCGTCCAGGCGCACCGCATTGGCCATTCGCTGGTTGATATCCAACGCACAGGAGCGGACGGAAAAAACCATGCGTGAAAAACTGGCTGCGGAGTTGATTGACGCCGCCAACAACCGGGGCGGAGCGATTAAGAAAAAAGAAGCTGTGCACAAGATGGCCGAGGCGAACAAAGCCTTTGCTCATTATAAATTTTAAATAATAATTAAACGATAAGGAAACCAACCATTCAAAGTTAAGGAGGAAAGGTGAGATGGCAAAGAAAAAATTTGAAAGGACTAAGCCGCATTTAAATATAGGAACAATCGGTCACGTGGATCATGGCAAGACCACGTTAACAGCCGCAATTACCAAATATCTGGCGAAAAAAGGTTTCGCGGAATTCCGCGCCTTCGACTCTATTGATAATGCTCCGGAAGAAAAAGAGCGCGGCGTTACCATCAATATTTCCCATGTGGAATACGAAACGGAAAAAAGACATTACGCTCATGTGGATTGCCCCGGCCATGCCGACTATATCAAAAATATGATCTCCGGCGCCGCCCATATGGATGGAACCATTCTGGTTGTTGCCGCCTCCGATGGTCCGATGCCCCAGACCCGTGAACATATCCTCCTTGCCCGTCAGGTGCAGGTTCCTTACATTGTCGTTTATCTTAATAAAGTTGATCTGGTGGATGATCCCGAACTGCTGGATCTGGTTGAGCTCGAATTAAGAGAGCTTTTGACTCAGTATGAATTCCCCGGCGACAATATTCCCATCATTCGCGGTTCGGCTCTGAAAGCTCTGGAAGCCGAGGATGTCAATTCTCCCGATGTGAAAAGCATTGCCGAACTGATGGACGCTGTGGACAATTATATTCCCGAACCGAAACGCGATACCGATAAACCCTTCCTGATGCCGGTTGGCGACGTTTTCACCATTTCCGGCCGTGGCACGGTTGTGACCGGAAGAGTAGACCGCGGTATTATCAAGGTCGGTGAGGAAGTTGAAATTATCGGAATCCGGCCGACTATCAAGACGGTTGTGACCGGTGTGGAAATGTTCCGTAAAACACTGGATGAAGGCCGGGCCGGTGATGATGTCGGCTTATTAATTCGCGGTATTAAGAGGGAGGAAGTGGAAAGAGGACAGGTTGTGGCCAAACCGGCATCCATTACTCCGCATACCAAATTTGAAGCGGCCGTTTACGTTCTGACCAAGGAAGAAGGCGGCCGTCATACCCCGTTCTTCTCCGGTTATCGTCCCCAGTTCTATTTCCGCACAACCGACGTGACGGGCGTTGCAACGCTTCCCGAAGGCGTGGAAATGGTGATGCCCGGTGATAACGTGAAGATGACCATTGAGTTGATTACCCCCATCGCGATGGAAGAGCAGCTGAGATTCGCTATTCGCGAAGGCGGAAGAACCGTAGGCGCTGGAGTCGTGAGCAAAGTTATTGAATAAGGAATAGGTTATTATACCGATGAAAGAACAAAAGATTAGAATTCGTCTCAAAGCTTACGATTATAAACTGTTGGATCGTTCCGTAGAGGAAATCGTGGAAACGGCTAAAAAGACCGGTGCGCGTGTTGCCGGTCCCATTCCCATTCCTACGGAAATCAACAAGTACTGCGTGAATCGCTCACCGCATGTGGACAAAAAATCTCGCGAACAGTTTGAAATCAGAACACACAAAAGGTTGGTTGATATCGTTGGGCCTACTCAAGCCACAGTGGACGCTTTGATGAAACTGGATCTTTCCGCCGGGGTTGATGTGGAAATAAAAGCGTAGGCGTGCTTTTTAATTCTTGAAAGATGGCACTGATAACTGCCATCTTTCATTTTTGAAGTTTCTATTACTAAAAAAGTTGGAATATCAGATGAGCAAGGGAATTATAGGTAAAAAATTAGGAATGACCCAGGTTTTTGCGGAGGATGGCTCGGCGGTAGGCATTACGGCCATTGAAGTTGAACCATCGGTTGTTTTGCAGGTGAAAACAAAGGATAGAGACGGTTATGATGCCGTTCAACTTGGCTACGGCCGTGTTAAACAGAAAAATGTTGCCAAGCCCCTGCAGGGTCACTTTAACAAAGCCAACAAAGGATTTTTCCGTTTTGTCAGAGAATTTGCCGTGCAATCTGAAACATATGATGTGGGGCAGGAAATTACAGCCGACATATTCAAAATGGGCGATTATGTTGACGTTGTAGGCACGTCGAAAGGGAAAGGATTTCAGGGCGTTGTTAAAAGACACGGATTCGGCGGCGGCAGGGCTACTCACGGGTCCATGTTCCATCGTGCACCGGGCTCCATTGGCGCCAGCGCTGATCCTTCCCGTGTTTTTAAAGGGACAAAAATGGGTGGCCAGATGGGTAATGTTCGTAAAACCACTCAGAATTTACAGGTGTGGCAGGTTCGTTCCGACAGAAATTTGCTGCTGTTGAAAGGGGCTGTTCCCGGCAGCAAAAACGGTTTTGTATTAATTAAGAAAGCTAAGAAAAAATAGCTATTTAAGGTACATCTGGAGTTATAAACATGGCAGTCGCGGATGTTTTTGATATCGAAAAAAAGAAAGTTGCTGAAGTTGATCTGAATGATGCCGTATTCGGCGCTGATGTCAATGAAGCAGTCATATATGATGTGGTCAAAATGCAGTTAGCTGCAAAACGCTCCGGTACGGCATCCACCAAAACCCGAAGCGATATCAGCGGCGGCGGCAAAAAACCATGGCGTCAAAAGGGAACCGGTCGCGCAAGATCCGGATCGTCGAGATCACCTGTCTGGCGAAAAGGCGGAACCGTTTTCGGTCCTCATCCCCGGGATTATTCCTACAGTGTTCCGAGAAAAATTCGTAAAAAGGCGCTGATATCCGCTTTAAGTATGAAATTCAAAGAGAATAAGATGGTTATCTTGAAAGATTTCCCGATGGAAAAAATCAGCACGCGCGTTTTTCAAAAAGTTGTTGATCTCTTTGATTTAAAGAAGGCGCTTTTTGTGTTGGCTGATAACAACGAAGTCTTGTTGAAATCATCGCGTAATATAAGGAATGTTAAGATGATCAGGTCGGAAGGCATTAACGTTTATGATATTTTAAATTATGAACATTTAATCCTTCTCGAACCCTCCGTAAAAAAGATTGAGGGAGCTTTGCTGATATAATGGAAATTAACAAAATTATAAAAAGAATACTGGTTACGGAAAAAAGCACCGCGGCGCGGGATGCATCAAACAAATATTTTTTTGAAGTTGATCGTAAAGCGAATAAAGTGGAAATAGCGGGCGCGGTCGAAAAACTTTTTAAAGTAAAAGTGGTTGATGTTCGTGTCATGCATGTTTTGGGGAAAAAGAAGAGAATGGGAAGAATTGTAGGTCAAAAAAGCTCCTGGAAAAAAGCTGTAGTGACATTGGCCGCCGGTAACAGTATCGAATTTGCTGAAGGCGTATAAGAATTGGGTTAAGGATTAGACTGATGGCAATTATTAAGTATAAACCGACATCACCGGGCAGAAGATTTCAGAGCGTTTCTGATTTCGCCGAGATCACCTCAACCGAACCGGTGAAGAGATTGTTGAAGCCTTTGAAGAAAAAAGGTGGTCGCAACAGCTATGGAAGGGTTACGGCGCGTCATATCGGTGGAGGTCACAAACGCAAATATAGAATGATTGATTTTTGCCGGAACAAGGCTGATATTCCGGCCAGGGTTGCGTCGATTGAGTATGATCCGAACAGAACCGCGAGAATCGCTCTGCTCAATTACCGGGACGGCGAGAAACGATATATTGTCGCTCCAGCTCAGGTCAATGTCGGCGATGTTTTGTACAGCGGTGAAAAAGCCGATATTAAGCCGGGGAATGCTGTTCCGCTGAAGTACATCCCTCTGGGATCTTTGATTCACAATGTAGAATTAAAAGTCGGGCGCGGCGGACAGCTGATCAGATCAGCGGGAGCCTATGGACAGCTCATGGCCAAAGAAGGAGATTACGCCCAGGTTCGCCTGCCTTCCGGTGAAGTCCGCAAAGTATTTATTGAATGCATGGCAACCATCGGACCGGTCGGCAATAATGAACACGAAAACATCAGTATCGGCAAAGCCGGACGAAAGCGCTGGCTGGGCAAAAAGCCGCACGTGCGCGGCGTTGTCATGAATCCGGTTGATCATCCGATGGGCGGCGGTGAAGGCAAGTCCTCCGGCGGCCGGCATCCATGTACGCCCTGGGGCATTCCGACAAAAGGTCATAAAACCAGAAAAAATAAGAGAACTGATAAGTATATTATTAAGAGAAGAGGTAAATAAGCGTGGCACGTTCGATCAAAAAAGGTCCGTATATTGAAGAAAGGTTGCTGGCTAAAATCAGAAAAATGGAAGCCGAGGGAACCAAGAATGTTATCAAGACCTGGTCACGGCGTTCAACCATCACACCGGAGCTGATCGGTTATACGTTGGCCGTGCATAACGGAAAAAAATTCATTCCGGTTTATGTCACGGAAAATATGGTGGGGCATAAGCTTGGAGAATTTGCGCCGACCAGAGTTTTCTTTTCGCATTCGGGAGATCGTAAGACTAAGGTGAGCTAGCGGTATTTTAAAGATACAGCGGTAAGGTTTGGAGTTGATAAATATGGAAGCAAAAGCGGTTGCAAGATATATACGAATGTCGCCACAGAAGGTCAGACTTGTGGCTGATCTGATTCGGGGGAAGAAAGTGAGGGAAGCGCGTAATATCCTTCTCTACACCCGGAAATACGCTGCAGGGATTGTCGCCAACGTGCTGAAGTCGGCAGTGGCCAATGCCGCACAGAATCCTAATATCGACGAGAATATTCTTTATGTAAAAGAAGTTTTTGTGGATCAGGGACCGTCATTAAAGCGCTGGCGGGCAAGAGCGCAGGGAAGAGCGGCGGGGATCAAGAAAAGAAGTTCACATATTACGGTTATTTTGGACGAAATATAAGGAGGTACGGTTTTGGGTCAGAAGGTTAACCCGGTAGGATTACGGTTGGGCTACATTAAGAAATGGCAATCGGTATGGTATACCGATAAAAAATACAGCGAAGTCCTGCACGAAGACTTGCAGATCAGAAAGTACCTGAAGAAGAAACTGTATCATGCGGGGATTTCCAAAATAGAGATTGAACGAGCGGCCAATAAAGCCAAGGTGAATATTTACTCGGCCCGGCCCGGGGTGATCATCGGGAAAAAAGGATCCGAAATAGAGAAACTCAAATCGGAAATAGAAAAATTTTCGCAGGCGGAAATTATCATTAACATTCTGGAAGTACGCAAGCCGGAAGTTGATGCTCAATTGGTGGCGGAAAATGTCGCCATGCAGTTGGAAAAGAGGGTTGCGTTTCGCCGGGCCATGAAGAAGTGCGTCGGATATGCCTTGAAATTCGGCGCCAAAGGAATCAAAATCGCCTGTTCGGGAAGATTGGGCGGCGCGGAAATGTCCCGCGCGGAGTGGTACCGGGAAGGAAGAGTGCCTCTGCACACGCTGAGAGCGGACATTGATTACGGATTTACGGAGGCTAATACAGCCTACGGATTGATCGGCGTGAAAGTTTTCATTTTTCACGGAGAAGTTTTGCCGACAAAGAGTGAAAATAAATAAATCCTGCCTGCGTTTTGCGCGGTTCAAAACGGGCAGTTATTGATGTGGTTAGGAAAATCGGGAGAGTTGTTTTATGTTAATGCCGAAAAGGGTAAAATTCAGAAAATTGCAAAAAGGCCGAATGGGCGGCAAGGCTACCAGAGGGAGTTCCATCGCTTTTGGTGAATATGGATTGCAGGCGGCGGAATGCGGCTGGATAACATCCCGCCAAATTGAAGCGGCTCGTGTTGCCATGACTCGTCATGTCAAACGCGGGGGCAGAATCTGGATCAGAATATTTCCCCATAAGTCCATAACGAAAAAACCGGCGGAAACCCGTATGGGTAAAGGTAAAGGCGCTCCTGAAGGATGGGTGGCGGTGGTCAAGCCCGGATCGGTTCTTTATGAAATGGAGGGCGTTTCCAAAGAAGTGGCTAAGGAAGCGTTTCGTCTGGCGGCCCATAAACTCTCCATAGCAACAAAATTTTTATCGAGGGATATCGCTGATGAAAATTAAAGAAATCAGAGCTCTCGACGTCAGCGGGCTCAAACAAAAAATCGCTGAATTGAGTGAAGAACTTTTCCGGTTAAAGATCAGACATGCATCGGGGCAACTCGAATCAACAGTCATGCTTGGTAAAATACGCAGGGATATCGCCCGTGTCAACACCGTGTTGAAAGAAAAGGAGGCAGCGAGTTAATCCATGACTGAAAGAGGAAATAAACGCACGATCAAAGGCGTGGTAATAAGCAACAAAATGGATAAAACCATCGTGGTCAGGGCAGAGCGCCTGGTGAAGCATCCGGTTTTTCATAAATATGTGCGTAAACATGTGAAATACAAAGCTCATGACGAGAAAAATCAGAGCAAGTTGGGGGATACGGTTTTAATTATTGAATCAAGGCCGTTGAGTAAAGAGAAGCGCTGGCGGATGCTGGAAATTCTGGAAAAGGCAAAATAGATTGATTGGCTTATTCAATGAAGTCAGTTTGATGAGGATTTTTTTATGATTCAGATGCAGACCATATTAAATGTTGCGGATAACTCCGGTGCCAAGAAGGTTGCTTGCATCAAGGTGCTGGGCGGATCGAAGCGGCGTTATGCAAGTTTGGGAGATGTGATTGTTGTTTCCGTGAAGGAAGCGATTCCCAATTCCAAGGTTAAAAAAGGTGATGTCATTAAAGCGGTTATCGTGCGCACCGTCAAGGAAGTAAGAAGACCGGATGGCTCTTATCTGAAATTTGATGACAATTCGGCGGTGTTGATTTCCAATCAGATGGAACCAATCGGAACAAGAATTTTTGGACCTGTCGCCCGCGAATTAAGAGCGAGACAGTTCATGAAAATTATATCTCTGGCTCCTGAAGTTTTGTAAAAAAGTTTCGCAGAGGGAAAAAATGAGTTTAAGCAAATTAAGAAAAGGGGATACGGTTAAAGTTCTTGCCGGCAAAGATAAGGGTAAGACGGGAAAGGTCCTGGCGGTTATTCCTGAAAAGAACAGGATTGTGGTAGAGAAGGTTAATATCATTAAAAAACACAAACGACCTGACCAGAAATCCAAGGGCGGAATCGTGGAAAAAGAGGGTTCCATTCACATATCCAATGCCGGATTGTTCTGCAGTAAATGCAACAAAGCCGTCAGGATACAAAGCAAAACACTGGAAGATGGGAAGAAAGTACGCATCTGCAGCAAATGCAAAGAAGCAATTAATGTGGGTTAAATAAAATGGCAAGATTAAAAGACTATTATTTGAAAACGGTAGTTCCGGCTCTGGTCAAAGAGTTCAATTATAAGAATCCGATGCAAGTGCCCAAAATGGATAAGATTGTCATCAATATGGGTCTTGGCGAAGCCATTCAGAACGTTAAGATTATTGACGGCGCCGTGCAGGAACTGGCGGCGATTACGGGCCAGAAGCCGATCGTCAACAAGGCAAAAAAATCTATCGCGACGTTTAAGCTCAGACAGGGTATGCCCATCGGTTGTTCTGTCACGCTGAGAAAACAAATCATGTATGAATTTTTTGATCGCCTGGTGAACGCTGCACTGCCCAAGGTCAGAGATTTTCGTGGCATATCGCCGCATGCTTTTGACGGCAGGGGAAATTTTTCCATCGGGTTGCAGGAACAGATCATTTTTCCTGAAATTGATTATGATAAAATTGAAAAAAATAAAGGAATGAATATTACCATTGTGACCACGGCAAAAACCGACGCGGAAGCCCGATTTTTGCTGAAAATGATGGGCGTTCCTTTCAAACAGTAAATTGTTAAGCTCCGGAGGAATTTTGCGTGGCTAAAAAGTCATTGATAGCGAAGGCGAAAAGAGAGAAGAAATTTTCGGTCAGAGAATATAACCGCTGTCCTCTTTGCGGACGGCCGCGGGCATATTACAGAAAATTTGACATGTGCAGAATTTGTTTGCGTAAACTTTCCCTGCAGGGAGAACTCCCCGGGGTAATAAAATCCAGTTGGTAATTTCAGTTTAAGGAGAAAAAGCATGGGGATGACGGATCCTATTGCCGATATGTTAACCAGAATCAGAAACGCGAATAAAGCACGTTTCAAGAAAGTTCATGTCAGTGTATCGCAGATGAATGTTAATATTGCCGGTGTGTTGAAAAAGACAGGTTATATCGGTAATTATGAGAAGGTCAAAGATGAAAAAGGCGGGCAGACGCTGGAAATCATTCTTAAATATCCCGACTCCAAGCGTACAGTGATTACGAATATCAAGAGAGTCAGCAAGCCGGGACGCAGAATTTACGTTCCTGCGGACAGCATTCCCAAGGTCTTGAACGGTTTGGGAATTTCTATCCTTTCGACTTCTAAAGGTGTCATCACCGACACGGAAGCCAGAGAGTTGAATGTCGGCGGAGAAATTCTCTGTAACGTTTGGTAGTTTGAACATTATGATAATAAGCAGGAGCTGTGGTTCATGTCGAGAATAGGTAAAAAACCAATAAGTTTTCCCAAGAATGTCAAAATCAGCCAGAACGCTGATGTAATCAAGGTTGAAGGACCCAAGGGGACTCTTTCTTCTAAATTGCCTGAAGGAATTAATATTAAGATAGATGATGGCAGCATCTCGGTGGAGAGAAAATCAGAAGAGCTTGCCGTTCGTTCCTACCATGGCTTGACCAGAACGCTGATCGACAATATGGTGAAAGGCGTTACCACCGGCTTTGAGAAAAAACTGGAAATATCCGGAGTCGGTTACCGCGCTGAGGCTGTCGATAAAATCCTGAAATTGGTCCTGGGATTTTCCAGCCCGGTGCAATACGATATTCCCAAGGGAATCGACGTCAAGGTTGATAAACAGGTGAGCATTGTTGTTTCCGGCATTGACAAAGAATTGGTCGGAAGAGTCGCGGCAGAAATAAGGTCTTTAAGAAAACCGGAGCCCTACAAAGGCAAGGGTATCAAATATGCTGACGAATATATTAAACGCAAAGCCGGCAAGTCGGCCAGCGCTTAATTTGAGAAAAATAATATTTTACCGTAAAGAGGTAGAAAATTGGCTTCGAAAAAAACATTAAAAATCAGAGAAAAGAGAGAAAAAAGAACAAGGTCGAAACTTGTCGGAACACAGGAAAGGCCTCGCCTGTCCGTCTTCCGGAGTGACAAGCATATTTATGTTCAAGCCATCAATGATGCACAGGCAAACACTCTGGCCACCGCATCAACGCTGTGCAAGGAAGTAGCGAAAAAAATCAAAGATAAAAACAAAACGGATGTGGCCAGGGAAGTTGGCAAGTTGATTGCTGAACGTTTAAAAGCCAAGGGAATTGACAAGGTAGTGTTTGATCGGGGGAGGTTTCTCTATCACGGGCGCGTTAAGGCATTGGCTGAAGCCGCCAGGGAAAGCGGTCTGAAATTTTAATTTTATTAAATAAAAAAGATAATAAAGGAAAGAACCTTTGGACAAGAAAGAAAAAGAAATGAAAGATATGGAGCTCCTGGACCGGGTTGTTGCCATCAACAGAACGGCGAAGGTGGTCAAGGGCGGCAGACGTTTCCGTTTCAGCGCCATTGTGGTTGTGGGAGACGGCAATGGAATGATCGGAACAGGATTGGGGAAAGCACATGAAGTCCCCGAAGCAATCCGCAAGGGCATGGACATGGCTAAGAAAAATATGGTGAAAATTGCCGTTGTGGAAAGAACCATTCCATACGAAGTCATTGGACGTTACGGCGCGGGCAAAGTCCTGCTAAAACCGGCATCCGAAGGAACGGGATTGATCGCCGGCGGGGCTGTCCGGGCGGTGCTGGAAGTTGCCGGCGTTCATAATATTTTGACCAAATGTCTGGGGTCTCATAATCCTCATAACTTGGTGAAAGCAACTCTGGAAGGCCTCTGTCAATTGAAAAATCCGGAAGAGATTGCCGCCCAGAGAGGCAAGTAGTTCCGTCAATCATACGGTGAGGTAGATAAACGTGGGTAAAATGTTAAAGATAACGAAGGTAAAAAGTGTAATCGGCCGTCCCGAAAAACAAAGAAAAATTTTAAAGGGGATGGGCCTGACCAAATTAAATAAAACAGTCACTTTGTCTGATACGCCGCAGATACGCGGTATGATCAATAAAGTCATTCATTTAGTGTCCGTGGAAGAGTCAAAGGAGTAAAATATGGATCTGAGTTCATTAAAAGTTCCCGTGGGCGCGACAAAAAAACGCAAGCGCGTTGGACGGGGCAATGCTTCCGGTCATGGTGGGACATCCGGCAAAGGCCACAAGGGGCAGAAGGCTCGTTCCGGCGGAAAAGTAAGAATGGGATTTGAAGGCGGACAAATGCCGATGGCGCGGCGTTTGCCGAAACGCGGCTTCCGCAATCCTTTCCGGGAGAAATTTGTTGCGGTCAATATTCTCGATTTATGCCGGAAGTTCAGCAAAGGGGCGGTGATTGATGAAGCGGCTCTTGTGCAAAACGGTATTGTTAAAAAAGAAGGAATCAATATCAAAATTCTGGCCAAGGGCGAGATTGATTTTCCCGTTACGTTAAAGATAGCCAGAATCAGCCCGGCCGCAAAAAATAAAATTACCGCTGCGGGCGGTTCGGTGGAAGAGGTAATCTGAGTTGTTAGAAGGGCTGGGCGGCGTATCTAAAATTCCGGAACTGCAAAGAAGGATTTTGTTCACGATTCTTCTTTTGGGCGTTTATCGTATTGGTGTTTACATTCCCACTCCCGGGATCGACAATGTAGCCCTTCTGGCTTATTTTGAACACGCCAAAGGCTCCTTGTTCGGTCTGATGGATATGTTTGCCGGAGGCGCTTTCAGCAATTTTTCTATTTTTGCTCTGGGCATTATGCCCTACATCAGTTCTTCGATTATTTTGCAGTTGCTGACGATTGCGGTTCCGCATTTGGAACGGTTGTCCAAGGAAGGTGAATCGGGCCGGCGCAAAATCACGCAATACACCCGTTACGGGACTGTTCTTTTAAGTATGATTCAGGGATTCGGCATCGCTTTCGGCTTACAGCAAATGGCCGGACCATCGGGAGCCCCGATTGTTTTGAACCCGGGCATTGGTTTTGTTTTGATGACGATGATTACACTGACATCCGGCACGGCCTTTATCATGTGGCTCGGTGAAGTCATTACGGAAAAAGGCATCGGTAACGGCATATCGCTGATCATTTTTGCCGGTATTGTTTGCCGGATACCGGCGGCAATCGGAAATACCTTTAGACTGGCCACAGCCGGTGAACTGGGGGTATTGATTATCTTGTTAATTACCGCTTTAATGGTGGCGGTGGTTGGCGCGATTGTTTTCGTGGAAGGCGGTCAGCGCCGGATACCCGTTCAATATGCGAAAAGAGTTGTCGGTCGGAAGATGTACGGAGGACAGACAACGCATCTGCCTCTGAAAGTGAATACTTCGGGAGTTATTCCGCCGATTTTTGCGTCGTCGGTGATTATGTTTCCGGCAACGATTGCTAATTTTGCTCCGCAGACTTGGATGAAGGATATCGCTTCTTACCTGGTGCCGGGCAGGCTGGCTTATGAAGTTCTTTATGTTGCATTTATCTTTTTCTTTTGCTTTTTTTATACGGCGGTGACTTTCAAACCCGATGATGTTGCGGAAAACATGAAGAAATACGGTGGTTATGTGCCGGGAATCAGACCCGGGAAGAAAACCGCCGAGTATATTGAAAACGTCCTGGAGAAATTGACATTCAGCGGTGCAATCTATGTTTCCATCATTTGCGTGCTGCCCAGTGTTTTGATTGCTCAGTTAAACGTTCCGTTTTATTTCGGCGGAACGGCACTCTTGATTGTTGTCGGCGTGGCGATGGATACGGCAAGTCAAATTGAATCGCACCTTTTGACCAGGCAATATGAAGGATTCATGAAAAAGGGCCACATTGCCCGCAGGAGATAACGGAAGATTATCATGGTTATTCTGAAGCTTCCGGAAGAAATTGAAAAAGCAAGAGCGAGCAACCGTATCGTTGCAGAGGTTTTAAGCAGACTGAGAGAAAAAGTCAAACCGGGTGTCAAAACAAAAGACCTGGATGCGTTTGCGGAGGAGATCGCGGAAAAAAGAGGGGCCAGGCCGGCCTTTAAAGGATATCATGGCTATCCGCATTCCCTGTGCATATCGATAAACGAAGTGGTTGTGCACGGCATGCCTTCCGAGCGGGTGCTCATGGAAGGAGACATTGTCGGACTTGATTTTGGCGTCTGTTATCAGGGCTTCTACGGTGACGCAACCATAACCTTGCCGGTGGGCAGGGTGACGGACAGAGCCTTAAAGCTGATGCAGGTTACCGAACAGAGTTTATACGCCGGTATAGAGCAGGCCAGAGAAGGCAACCGATTGGGCGACATATCTGCCGCTGTTCAATCCGTGGCCGAGGACGCAGGGTATTCGGTGGTTCGAGACTTCGTTGGTCACGGCATCGGAAAGAATCTGCACGAGGAACCGCAGATTCCCAATTTCGGTCAAAAGGGACGAGGCATCGAGCTGAAGAAGGGCATGATTCTGGCGATTGAGCCGATGGTCAATGAAGGCCAGTTCAAAGTTCAGATTTTGCCGGACGGTTGGACGGTTGTAACGAAAGACGGCAGCTTGTCGGCTCATTTTGAGCATTCGGTGGCGATCACGGAAAACGGTCCTGACATATTAAGTAAACTGAATTAGTTTTGGGTAATGAAAAAAAAGTATGGCCAAAGAGGAAGCAATAGAAGTTGAAGGGAGAGTGATTGAGCCCCTGCCTAATGCCATGTTCCGGGTGGAACTGGACAACGGACACAAGGTGCTGGCCCATATATCCGGTAAGATGCGCATGCATTTTATTAAGATCCTGCCGGGGGATAAAGTGACGGTAGAACTTTCACCTTATGACTTGACCCGGGGGCGCATTACTTACAGGACGAAGTGAAAACATTTTTACCGAAAATGAGGAGTTAAGATCGTGAAGGTTAGATCGTCAGTCAAAAAAATATGCGAGAAATGCAAAATTGTCAAACGCAAAGGTGTTTTGCGGGTGATTTGTGAAAATCCCAAGCACAAACAGCGTCAGGGATAGTTTTTAAACATTCAGGAGGTTATAGGTGGCACGAATTTCAGGTGTTGATTTACCGAAAAATAAGAGAATGGAAGTTGCTTTAACTTACATTTACGGCATTGGGCCGGCTAAGGCGAGGCAGATCCTTAAAAATTCCGGCGTCAGTCCGGATACAAGAACGGATGATCTGGCCGATTCGGAAATATCAGCAATCAGAAGTATCATTGACAAGGATCACAAGGTAGAAGGTGATCTGCGCAGAGATACGTCCATGTCCGTCAAGCGTCTGATGGATATCGGAACTTACCGGGGTTTGCGGCATCGCAAGGGACTTCCCGTACGAGGTCAGAGAACGCATACGAACGGACGAACCAGAAAAGGTCCGCGCAGAGCGATTGCAGGCAAGAAAAAGTAATTTAATTATTTCCAGCTGGAGGCATCATGGCGAAAGCAGTCAGAAAAACTGGCAAGAAAAAAGAAAAGAAAAATATCACCGAGGGTATTGCGCATATTCAGTCGACGTTTAATAATACGATTGTTACCATAACCGATATGAGCGGTAATGTCATCGCCTGGTCTTCGTCCGGACTTCAGGGTTTCAAGGGATCGCGCAAGAGCACGCCTTTTGCGGCGCAGATGGCTGCGGAAGATGTTGTGCGCAAGGCCAAAGAGCAGGGCATGCGCAAGGTCCAGGTTTATATCAAGGGCCCCGGCGCCGGCAGAGAGTCGGCACTGCGCTCATTGCAGATAGCCGGTTTGACGATAACTTTGATTCGCGATGTGACGCCTGTTCCGCATAACGGATGCCGGCCGCCGAAACGTCGCAGAGTGTAAATGTAAATCACAGGAATAATAATTTATCAGGAAATATTATAGGGAGGCTTTTTTGGCAAGATATACGGATTCCTCATGCAGGTTGTGTCGCCGTGAAGGACTAAAACTTTTTTCCAAGGGCGACAGGTGTTATTCGGAAAAATGTTCCTTTGAACGAAGGGATTATGTTCCGGGCGATCATGGTCAGATGCATAAAAAACAGCGTTCTGATTACGGTGTTCAGTTGCGGGAAAAACAAAAGCTCAAAAGAATGTACGGGCTTTTGGAAAAGCAATTCAGAAGTTATTTTGAAAAGGCCGATAAGCAAAAGGGTATCACAGGCACGAATCTACTGGTGCTTCTGGAAAGAAGAATGGACAATATGGTTTTTCGCATGGGCTTTGCCAATTCCAGAATCGAGGCCAGACAGTTAATCAGTCACGGCCATTTTCTTGTTAATGGCAAACCGGTGAATGTTCCGTCTTATTTGCTTAAAGCCGGGAATGAAGTTAGCGTCAAGGAAGGCAGCCGTCAAATTACCCGTATTATGGGAGCGCTTGAAACGGTTGTCAGACGAGGCGTTCCGCAGTGGCTGGAGTTGGATAAAGACAATTTCAAAGCCAAAATTAAAGCACTGCCGGTGCGGGAAGATTTAACCATGCCGATACAGGAACAGCTTGTTGTCGAACTTTATTCGAAGTAAAAATAAACTATTTTCATAAACCAGCAACTATAAGGATGGGTTTAATTATGCAAAGGAACTGGTCAAGTTTGATTCGTCCCAAGCGTATTGATGTTGATGAAGCGACACATACGAATTTCTACGGAGAATTTACCATTCAGCCTCTGGAAAGAGGATTCGGTATCACGTTGGGCAACGCCTTGAGAAGGGTATTGCTTTCTTCCATACAGGGCTCTGCCATTGTTTCTGCGAAAATTGAAGGGGTTTTGCATGAGTTTTCCACAATTCCCGGAGTTAAAGAAGACGTCACGGACATCATCTTAAATTTAAAGGGTGTTCGTTTTAAACTCGGACAGGCAAACGCGAAAGAAGTGAGCATTGATGTGGCTCGCGTTGGGGAAGTAACAGCCGCTGATATCGTGACAGACGGCGCCGTGGAAATTCTGAATCCCGAACATCACATTGCCACCATATCCAGCGGGTCTTTCAAGGCCAGACTGATGGTCAAGATGGGTAAGGGGTACGTACCGGCTAAAAAAGAACTGGAGCCCGATCAACCCAAGGGCACGATCAACATCGATGCAATTTTTTCTCCGATTAAAAAAGTAAATTACATTGTCTCTCACGCCCGCGTCGGTCAGATTGCCGATTATGACAAACTGACGCTGGAAGTGTGGACGGACGGCAGCGTCAGGCCGGAAGATGCCATCGCTTATTCCGCAAAAATTCTGAAACAGCAGCTTGATGTTTTTATTAATTTTGAAGAAGTTGAAGAGGAAATTGTTCCGGAAAAGCAGGATGAACCGGACAACTTGAATAAAGTGTTGTCGCGTTCCGTGGAAGATCTGGAGCTGTCGGTGCGGTCGGCAAATTGCCTGAAAAATGCGGGAATCAACACCATCGGGGAGCTGGTTCGAAAAACAGAAGCGGAAATGCTCAAAACGAAGAATTTCGGACGCAAATCATTGAGTGAGATTAAAGATATTTTAAGTGAGTATGATCTCACGTTCGGCATGGATATCGATTCTAAGAATTAGAATTTAACATCACATTGTATTTATTAAAAGGAAAGAGGTAATTTAACCATGTATCACGGGAAAGCGGGCAGCAAACTGGGCAGAACTTCCAGCCATAAGGAAGCAATGCTTCGTAATATGGTTACTTCTGTTATTAAACATGAACGTATCCGCACAACAGATACCAAAGCAAAGGAACTGAGAAAATTGGCGGAAAAAATGATTACCCTGGGTAAAAAGGGCAGTCTGCACGCACGTCGTCAGGCGTTGGCGGTGGTCAGAGATAAAGAAACGGTCGGCAAACTTTTCGGTGAACTGACGGAACGCTATCGCAATCGCGAGGGCGGATACACGAGAATCGTCAAGGCCGGTTACCGTTACGGTGACAACGCTCCGGTGTCTATCCTGGAATTCATCGCCGATGAGAAAAAGAAGGAAAAAGCCAAAGCGAAAGGAAAAACCAGAACAAAAGCCAAAACAAAAGAAAAAGCGGCTGAATAACTTGTTCCTTCATGAAAAATTAAAAAAAGCGGGGTTTACGCCCCGCTTTTTTTATGGTTGTTTTTTAACAGCAAAAGAAGTATTGAAAGACACTCGCTGAAAAAGCGAAGGGCGATGTTTTTCCTGCCGTCGGAAGGTGGCGGAAACATTTGCGCTGGAACATGTATAACAATGGAGGTTGATCATGGCAGAAAAGAAAATTGGCGAAGTAATGAAATTTTTCTCAAAACCTTCAGTGGCTGCGGTGAAAATAACGGACGGAGAACTTCAGATCGGCGACAGCATCAAATTTTCCGGACACACTACTGATTTTACAGATGTCATCCAATCCATGGAGGTGGATAATAAATCAGTGCCCAAAGCGGTTGCCGGTGATTTTATCGGTGTCAAAGTTTCCGACCGTGTTCGTCCCGGCGATGAGGTTTTCAAGGTTACACCGGACTAATCTCTGCTTTCTGAAAGATTTCCGGCTTTTGTGACTCCCCTTAACATGAAGTCAAGGGGAGTTTATGCGCAAAAAACTACTTTCCATCCATCGGTCACATCATGGCAACAGAGAAAAAGAATTCATGAACGTGCCGGCAATCAATAAATTTTATTGTTCCTTCAATCATGCCCCGATGGCGAGCCGCAATGATTTATTTTTCCCGAAAGTGATGATATGAAAATTCAATTTTCTAAACGTCAATATTCATCATAGTAAAACGATGCGTAAAATTATCATATCATTCTTAGTGATTCTGACTTTGATTTGCTCCTGTTCGAATAAAAACGAAAAAGCGGCGGATTGGGTCCATCAAGCAGATAAATTATGGGACGGACAAAAATATACCAATTCGGAAAAGGCAATTGAATGCCTGGGACGTGCTATTGAATTGCTGCAAACGAACGCCGAACTTTATAATAAACGAGGAAATGCCTACTATACTATCGGCCAGTATGATCTGGCTGTTGATGATTTCAGCAGAGCTGTCAATATGGCTCCGAAATATGCCGATGCTTACAATAACAGGGCCGCTGCTTATATCCGGCTCGGTGAATATCAACGCGCCGTCGAGAACTATAATGAAGCCATCCGCCTGAACCCTCATCATGCCGTTTTCTTTAACAACAGAGGGGTTGTTTATCTTCTTCAACACCAGAAAGAATCCGGTTGCCGCGATGTGCAAAAAGCGTGTGCGCTGGGAGATTGCGTGACGATGGCAGAGGCTAAGATCAAAGCATACTGCTTCTGATGTGATACAGAACGATCATTCGGGTTTGACGGACAATGCCGAGGACGTCCACTGCTGAAATTTTCCCGCAGGCCCGGTCAGATTTTTCTTTCCGATATCGGTCATGGAAATTCTTCTTTCAAAAATCATAAATGCTGCTATAATATAACGTCTAAAAGTCAAATCGCATCGTAAATGCTTGAAACGATTAAGCGGGAAGGAGAATAGGAATGTTCAGCTCAAAAACAGAAATTGTAACCACCGTTGTTATCGTGTTATATTTAATATCATTATTCATGGTGCTGCTTAAAGAATTGGGCATATGGACACCATAAACAGCAATGATCAAAATTTTTATGGCAGGGTCAAAAACGGCCCTGTTTTTTTATGGAGGTGTCTCCGCTTTTGGAACCCTTTCCCCTTTTCAGCGAGTGATAAAACATAATTCCCATGGACAATATATGGTCAGCATTTTTATAGTCATGTAAAGAAAGGATGGCTTAACGACAAGATGGAAAGTGCAATTGCCAGAGCGATTCAATTAAAATATCAGCTGGTCGCGCTGATGTGGTCCGATGAAAAGCCGGCGGATGCCATGCAGTTTTCCGAAGGGAAATGGGGCTGTGTTATGTGGCTGGCTGTTCATGCAGCCAAAGGCAAGGTTGCCGTTGCTGATCAAAAGACATTCGGCTGTTTCGGCGGCGGCGTGGGACTCGGATTCGGCAACCAGTATAAAAATTTCCCCGGCGGTGAAGAAAGTTTTTGTCATTTTCTTTCCGGCGGCAATGCCCAACGCAAAGGCGGCATGGAAACTGCCGAAAAGATAAAACCGTTCATGACCAAGGAAAGTTATGATAACTTTCTTCATGGCGAGCGCTATATTAAAAGTCCGGAACTTGTCCAAAAATTTGTTGACGGCCTGCCCGTAACCAACATACCCGTACAATATGTTATTTTTAAACCTCTCTCCGATATTGAGATTACCGGGGAAGAACCGCAGACGGTCATTTTCTTCGTCAATCCTGATCAGTTGTCCGCTTTAACCGTTCTGGCCAATTATGGACGCGGCAATAACGAAAATGTCATTATGCCTTATGCGGCTGGTTGCCAAAGCATCGGTATTTACCCGTACCGGGAATCAACATTACAAAATCCGCGCGCGGTTGTCGGCCTTACCGACCTGTCCGCCCGGGTATATGTCCGCAAGCTCCTGGGAGATCCCAATTTGATGACCTTTGCCGTGCCTTTTTCTCTTTTCAGCGAAATGGAGCAAAACGTTCCCGGATCTTTTCTGGAGCGTCATACCTGGCGGAGTTTGTTGTCTGAAAGCAAATAATATCGATTAAAGTAAAACGCTATAATTTAATTGCCTGCCCGGATAAGGTGTGCTAGTTTGCTGCATATTGAATCATTCAATATAAAAATATTTAAATATCAATAACATAGCTATGAAATCAGACACGCCAAATTCTTCTGCATATCTTGAAAGTCTGAACATCGATCAGATGCGTTTGGGCCTCGTTGCCATCAGAAAGCTCTTATTCCGGCTGGGAAATCCGCAGAAATCATACAGAACAATCAGCATCGCCGGAACAAACGGCAAGGGATCAACCGCGGCAATGACCGCTTCCGTTCTGCGCGCCGCCGGTTACCGCGTCGGGCTCTACACGTCGCCGCATTTAATAGATGTCAGGGAAAGGATTGCTGTCGACGGGAGAAAAATATCTTTAAAAGAATTTAACCGGACGATTGCCGATATCAGGAATCATGTCAAGCAAAACGTCAGTTATTTTGAATTTCTCACTGCAGTGGCCCTGGTGTATTTCCAGAAACAAAAAGTAGATATTGCCGTTCTGGAAGTCGGTTTGGGCGGAAGGCTGGACGCGACAAATATCTGCAATCCATTGGTTTCGGTGATCACGAATATCAATTTCGATCACACGGCGTATCTGGGCGATACTCTGGAATCCATTGCCCGGGAGAAAGCCGGGATCATCAAGCAAAACGGCCTTTGTCTTACGGCGGTAAAACAAAAAAAAGTTCTGCACGTGCTGGAAGAGATTTGTCTGGCCCGACGGGCAACATTGTATGTCCTGGGGCGTGATGTGAAAATAAAAAAACAGAAGGATGGTTCTTCTCATTATTACGGGCTGAGTCGTACTCTGAAAAATCTGACCATTCCTCTGCAGGGAGAGCATCAGTTATTCAATGCAGCGCTGGCTTTGGCTGCCGTTGAAATAGGTGAAAAGAAAGGACTCGTCATCGGCGCTGAGGCCATTTACCGGGGCCTCGAAAATACCTGTTGGGAAGGGAGGCTGGAGGTCCTTCAGAAACACCCTCTAATTCTTCTTGACGGCGCTCATAATCCTGCCGGTATAGACACCCTGTGCCGATCCTTGAAAAAGGATTTTTCTTTTCGCCGTTTGATTGTTATTTTTGGAGCCCTTGCCGATAAGGATTATCGGACAATGCTTGGCAAACTCTGCCTTCTTGCCTCGAAAATAATCGTGACGCAAATCAATACCAAACGGGCTGTTCCAGTGAGTGAATTGAAAGCAGCAGCCCTTGAAATGGGTTGTCCCTCCGTGATGACTGGAAATGTGCGGGAGGCGGTCGAACAGGCGCTGGCGCTGGCCGGGCAAGAGGACCTGATCTGCGCTGCAGGGTCCTTTTATCTCGTCGGAGAGATAAAACAGACGTTTCCTAAAACGTCCTTATGTGATAATGGAAACAAGCAGATAAAATCGGCCGTTTGAGTCCAGAAGAAGCAAAGAGACGTTGCGGATGGAAATAAAAATTACAACGAACCATAAAATCATTTTTAACAGGGGCATATTTAAAAGTGCTTGTCTGCCCGTTTTTCTTCTGGTCATTATCCTGCTGGTGCCGTTTTCAACAACTCATGCCGCAAATCGCACGTCGGATCATCAGGAGCCTGCAACCCGCGCTCAGAAAAAGGTCTCTGCCAAAGACATCCCCGCCGATCAAAAAAGCCCGGTCAATATCGAGGCCGACTTGATGGACTACGATCATGAAAGCGATTTGTATCGCGCCAAGGGCAACGTAGCCATATTTTATAGTGGATCGTCTCTTCGGGCCGATGAAGTGGAATTGGATAACAAAAATAATACGGCCAGAGCGCAAGGCAATGCTTTTCTGAAGATGGAGGAAGATACGCTGCAGGGAGAGCGGATCATTTTTAATATTGAAAATAAAACCGGCGCCGCTTATCAGGCCGATGCCTTTTATGCGAGAAACAATTTTCATGTCCGTGGCGATAAAATTGAAAAGACAGGAGAAAATACATATTTTATTAATCAGCCGTCGGCGACAACCTGTGACGGCGATGATCCGGACTGGGAGATCGCCGGCAGCGAAATGAAAGTAACCCTCGAGGGTTACGGTTCGATGAAAAACGCGTGCTTTCGGGTCAGGAGCATTCCGCTGCTCTATTCTCCCTATATTATTTTTCCGGCAAAGACAAAACGACAGACCGGTTTGTTGCTCCCCTATCTGGCTTATTCCCGCGATAAAGACGGTATCGATGTTGAGCTTCCTTTTTTCTGGGCCGTTTCTCCTCAAATGGACGCGACGTTTTATCAGCGGTACATTGAAAAAAGAGGGTTTAAAGAAGGGGTGGAATTCAGATATGACTTCGGCAATAAATCCTTCGGCACGTTTTACGGGGATTATCTGGAGGATACGAAGCGGGTGACGGAAACGGCGGATAAATCATTAAAACGCGACTGGCAGGGAACCCACAAACGCTGGTCTTATTACCTGCATCATCAGACCGAATTTAATCCTCAGTTTTATCTTCGAACAGATCTGAAAAAGGTGTCCGACAAATGGTATTTCAAGGATTTTTCAGCTCACAATTATTATCGTGACCATTTCAACAGCTCTTCCGAAGACCGTTTCCAGAATGTATCGTTCGAAGGTGATAAGTCTCTGCGTTATCTGGAATCAACCGTGCGTTTGTATAAAGGATGGTCCAATTACAATGTGACGGGTTCTATCAATGCGACTGACGATTTTGCGGCAGTCAACAACGATCGGACGCTGCAAAAATATCCGGAAATCATTTTCACCGGCGTCAAGCAGCCCTGGATGAATACGCCTTTTTATTACGAGCTTTCCGGCCGCTATGATTATCTGTACAGAAAGGAAGGCGATAAGGGACATTTTGCCGATTTGTCGCCATCCGTTTCCCTGCCGCTCAATATCTCCGACTACATCAGAATCATTCCTCAGTTGACGTTCAAAGAGACATTCTGGAGCCGGGATGACGACGAGAACGCGTTGAAAGAAAAAGCAGGTGACCGCGCTGTTTATAACGCGTCCGTGTCTCTTAGCAGTCAGCTTTCCCGGGTATTCCATCTCAATATGAAACATTGGGAAAAAATCAGACACGAGATAAAACCGGAAATCATCTACTCCTATGTGCCGAACGTTTCTGCGGATGACGTGCCCGATTATTACCTGCCGGCTTCATCGTCATTTGTCGTGCCGCTGACAACGTTATCGGACAATACGTTAAACGAACAGAATGCCGTTGCCTGGTCGCTGACCAACACGCTGACAGCAAAGGTTCAAGATGGAAACGGCGCTTTCGCTTATCTGGAATTTCTTCGTTTGAAGTTGTTTCAGACCTACGACATTGATGAAGCCCGCCGGGATACGGACAAGAATGCTCCGGATCGCAGACCTTTTACGGACATGGGTATAGAACTCGACTTGAATCCTCATAAATACTTTTCTTTCCGGGTGCGTGACAAATATAATGTGTACAGCGGATGGAAACAAAACAGTTATGATGTAAGCGTCCAAGACTGGCGTGGCGATGCGCTGCTGGTGGCTTACCGGAATACCGAAGATGTGGCAGAGGAAATCAATCTGGGCGTGAAGGCCGTCATTACCGATCATCTCTACAGCACATTTGCTCTGAAACGCGACCTGAATAATTCCCGGAAAATAGAAAATTCGCTGGGGTTTGTTTATCACAAACAATGCTGGAGTCTGGGATTCGATCTTACCGATACGGATGACGATGTCAGATTCCTGTTCAGAATATCGCTGGCCGGTTTCGGAAAATCGGGAAATAAATAAAAATATTGACCGGTTTGTGCTTATCTCTTGAGCGGATGGGCTCGAGAGCAAACGACTTCAAACATAAAATTTCCATAAAAACTACTCTTTTAAGGTAATATGGATACGTTCATTTTAGCCGCAACCAGCTTTATTATTGCCGTTTCCCTGATGATGACCGGCAAAAAAGATAAGCTGCAGGCCTCTTTCGCCGCTTTATGCACGGTCATTTTTATCTCCCAGATCGCCACCAGCCTTGAAGATATTTTTCATAATGAAATATTTTCCACGCTTAAGTATCTGGGAACGCTGGCCATTGCGCCGCCGGCGATTTTATTTTTTCGTTATCTGACCCGGCACAAATCGATCCTGTCGCGAAAGATTTTCATTTTTTTTATTCTGGCCAGTCTCTGCGGTGCCGTGACGGTGTTTACGCCCTTATCCGGGACGCTTTATTTTCATTCCGTCGTCATCACATACATGCTTTCCGTGTTGGTGGTTTGTTATGTGGGGTTATTGTGGTATGTAAAAAAATTGCCGCCGGGGACAGAAAAACGACGATTTCGGTACTTACTTTTTGCCTGTCCCAGCGCGTTGATTCTGGGTCATCTGAATTTATTGAATTTCTGGGGTTTGCCTCTTCCTCTGATCAACGGGATGGTTGTATCCGTTTTGTTATATTTCATTCTGTTGATTGTTGCTTATCCGCAACTGCGTGAACTTCATGATTTCTTTGCTCGTTCCCTGGTGATTTTTATCAGCACCGTGACGGGTGCCGTTATTTTTTATTTCGCAGCGTCCGTCTTCGGAGGTACCCCCCCTCCGCTGGCGGGATTGTTGCTGGCCTCTTTCCTGCTGGTTATTTCTTTATCTCCGTTGAAGATGATTTTGAAAAAAATATTCGGTTTCTTTTATCCGGACAGCCGGGATGTTTTTACGTCTCTGTATGAATTTGACGAGAAGCTGGAAAGAGAAAAAGCCCTGCTGCTGGCGGAAATGGCTCCAGTTTTCGCCCATGAAATCCGTAATCCGCTCGGGTCCATCAAGGGGGCGGCACAATACCTGAAAGAGGAAGCGACAACCGATGAACAGCGGGAACTGTTGAACGTTATTGTTGAGGGTACCGACAGACTCAATACGGTTGTGAGTAAATTTCTGGATTACGCGCGACCGTATCAACTCCATCTTAAATCTCAGAACGTCAATGCAATTATTCAAAAAGCTGTTTCGATTATCGCGGCAAACACGCTGGTGGAAAAAATTAAAATCATTCAGGATCTGGATGATTGTCTTCCCGATGTCGAACTGGATGAGCAACAATTTATGCAGGTGGTCTTGAACATTGCCTTAAACGCGATAGAATCGATGCCGCGTGGCGGAACTCTTTCCTTGCGAACGTCCGGAGGAGAATCTGCCGGGGAAAATGTAATAACTGTAACCATTGGTGATACGGGTACCGGAATCAACAAAAACGATTTGAAAGATATTTTTAAGCCGTTTTTCACAACAAAAGAACGAGGGGTCGGACTGGGATTGGCTATCTGCCAGAAAATTATCAAAGAGCACGGTGGCAGTATCAGCGTGCAGTCATCCTCTACGCAAGGTACCGTGTTTGTCGTTAAGCTTAAGGTAACGGGATAACGACCGGTGACAATCAGACTTGATAAAAGTTTCAAAGCGTAATATCTGAACGCCTATGAAAAAGATTTTGATCGTCGACGATGAACTGAATATGCGGCTGGTTTTGTCCGCCATGTTGAAAAAGGAAGGCTTTGACGTGTCGTCTGCTTCCAACGGCCGCGAAGCCCTGCAGGTTCTCCAATCGAACCGCTTTGCCGTGGTGATCACCGACTTGAAGATGCCGGATATTGACGGCATGGCGCTGCTGTCCTGTATTGCCGAACGGCATCCGGAAATACCCGTGATTATGATTACCGCACATGGTACGATTGCCACCGCGGTGGAAGCCCTGAAGAAAGGCGCTTTTGATTACATCACCAAGCCTTTTGATCTTGATGATTTGAAAAATATTATTTCCAAAGCGGTCAAGACACGCACGCTGAAAGAAAATGAATTGTTTTTGACGCCCTCGGAGATCGATCGTCTGGGGATCATTGGCACAAGCCCCAGAATCATGGAGATATTTGAAGCCATTAAACGGGTGGCTCCGACCACGACGACGGTGATGATCACCGGAGAAACGGGAACGGGCAAGGAACTGGTCGCCGACGCGATTCATTATAATTCCCCGCGTAAAAAGAATCCGCTGATTAAAATCAATTGCGCCGCTATTGCGGAAACGCTGATGGAAAGTGAGCTGTTCGGTTATGAAAAAGGAGCCTATACGGGCGCTGCTGTGACCAAACCGGGTAAATTTGAACTGGCGCACAAGGGCACGCTTTTTCTTGATGAAGTGGCTGAAATCCCGCGTGAAATGCAGGTGAAATTGTTGCGTGTGCTTCAGGAACAGGCGTTTGAGCGGGTTGGCGGATTACGCACCATTAAGGTGGATGTGCGAATCATCGCTGCAACAAATCAGAATCTTTCCCGACAGGTGCAGGCGGGAAATTTTCGGGAAGATTTATATTATCGCCTTAATGTTTTTCCCATTGATATTCCGCCGCTGCGGGAGAGGAAAGAAGACATCCCGCCCCTGATCGATTATTTTCTGGAGAAATTTAACAAAAAATTAGGGCTTTCGGTGGGAATGAGCGACGAGGGCAGAGAGATACTTTTACACCATGGATGGCCGGGCAATATCCGCGAACTGGAAAATCTCATCGAGAGAATGATACTTTTGGCGGAGAATAAACAGATTACATCCCGGGAAATTCCCGATGAATTTAGAGTTTCCGCCGCTGAGTGTCAAACCAAAGCAGCCGATGACGGCAAGATGCCTTTCAAAGCCTATGTGCGGGATCAGGTGGGAAATGTCGAGCGGCAGGTGATCATCACGTGTCTTGAGGAATCCGGCGGAAATATCACCCAGGCGGCGAAAAAAATGGGATTGAGCCGCAAAGGACTGCAGTTAAAAATGATTAAATATAATCTGCGCAAAGAGCCAAAATAGAAACCTCATGCTTTTTTCGTTCAGATAACAGGAGGAAGAGAATGAATTATAAAATCGGACTGATTGCAATGCTTGCCTTTATCGTTCTGATATTCCTGGCTCAGAATATGGAGGTGGTAACCGTTCATTTTTTATTCTGGGCCATGTCCATGTCGCGGGCGGTTCTTTTGTTTTTTTCCGTGTTTATCGGTTTTATGATCGGCTGGTTCCTGCACAGTTATATTGCATACAGCAATCGGAAGAGGCATTGAAAGATGTCCCGAATTAATCTTAACGGTGTGACGGATAATTTTTGACGGGTGGCCGGCCGGTTAATCTCTCAATCCATCATAAATATGAAGCACCGCCTGCACGTAGGCGTCGCTGTGATTGTATGCATAAACCGCTCTGTATCTGCTGTTGCGGTTGTTCATGTTTCCTCCGGAGAGGCCGTTCCGGTGAAGATAGTTTTCGATACTGAAGATGGTGTCTTCTATGGAAAACGGATCAATATCGTCATTGGCGCCATGCTCGTCAACAAAAAAGAACAGCAGCGACGAGGGGATGAACTGCCCCCAACCGATGGCGCCGGCGTATGAACTTTTGAAATACCATGGCGACTGGTCGGTCTTTCGTGAAAACCTGTAAAGGGCTGTAATTTCACGCACGGCAAATTTCTTCCGATCGGCAAAAATGTATTGGGACACCAGGGAATTGAAAGCGTAAAATTTTCCGCGATAACGACGCTCGGCAAAATTGGTTTCCATGCCGATGATGGCCGCAATCAATTCCTTGTGAATTCCGTGTTTTGTTTCCGCGCGCTCCAGAACGTTGAAATGATCCTCAATAAACGGCTTCCCTTTTTTGATTTTGGCATCGACACCCAGCCGGGCAAAGTACCATTCAACCGTCCGTTTTTTATCGCGATCCGTTTGCTTCTCCGCCGATTTTCTGAAATAATGATCCATGTCGGGATGGAGCCGGAAAGCATAATGATCGATCTGATCGTCAAACCATTCCCCGGGTACGCCGTTGGCCGCCAGTTGATGTTTTAATTCAAGAATCCTGAGCTGGATCACCGATTCGGGAAGGTTCTTGATCCGGACGTTTTCGGATGCACAGCCGATGAAAAGAAAAACTATAGAAACGGTAATAAGCGATAATTTCAAATTCATTTTATGTGACTCACTGCTGATTATTTAATTCCTGAATTATATATCTGTGAAATGTTTACTCGATAATCAGCGGCATTGTCAAATCTTTTCGGGCAACATGGCGGAGTTATTTTTTAAACATGCTTTCTTGTAATCGTGTTAAGGTTAGGGTATAAAATTTTAAACTGATTGTCACCGTGGAACTGAACCATGCATCTAAAAGGCGTAACATTTCATTCCTTAAAATATCCGACAAAAGATTACTATCCGTTCAACTTGCCGCTTTTTCGGGAAACACAGCAATTAATGCTGGACGTACCCGTTACGTTGTTTGTCGGGGAGAACGGCACGGGGAAATCAACGCTGCTTGAAGCTCTGGCTGCCGCCTGCAATATTCATATCTGGCATAATACACAAAGGATCGGACCGGACTGCAATCCTTACGAAGATAAATTTCACCAGTATATATCTGTGCGCTGGGTCGATGGCTGTGTGCCCGGATCGTTTTTCGGCTCAAAGGGGTTTCAGTACTTTGCCGAACGTCTGGACGAATGGGCGGCGGCGGATCGAGGGCAGTTGAATTATTTCGGTGGAAAATCCCTGACCACCCAGTCCCACGGACAATCGCTGATGTCTTTTTTCCGCAGCCGTTACCGGATAAAAGGACTCTATTTACTCGATGAGCCGGAGACGGCCCTTTCACCGCGTTCGCAGATGGAGTTTCTGGATATTGTGCAAACGATGAGCGCCGCAGGACATGCGCAGTTCATCATTGCCACCCATTCGCCACTTCTGCTGGCCTGTCCAAAGGCGACAATCTACAGCTTTGACAGTTCGCCGCTGCGGAAAATTTTGTACGAACAAACCGAGCATTACCGCATTTATAAAGATTTTATGCTGAATAGAAATAAATATCTGAAGCAAGAAGAGGAAGAAAAATGTTGAGCAAACAGGAAATCATTCAGGAAGCTAAACGTCTGCAATTTGCCGACATCGGTTTCACGTCCGCGGAACCTTTCACGTCGCAAAAGGAATACCTGCTGAAACATCAGAAAGAATACGGCTGGGCTGAAACGATCGGGTTGGGCTTGCTCGCGGGTACCGATCCGCAAAATATCCTTCAAGGAGCGAAATCCATTATCGTTGTGCTGGAATCTTATTTTGAAGAATCTTTTTCTCAACCGATGGAGCGTCATTTTGGCCGATGCTATCTTGATGATGACCGGGTGACCAAAGACGGTCTGGCGTTGAAAATAAAGACCTTCAGGAAATTTTTGCAGACGCACGGTATAGACTCCAAGGTGCCTTTCAATCTGCCGCACCGTTTGTCGGCCGCCCGTGCCGGACTGGGAACATTCGGTAATAATTGTGTCTTTTACGCGCGACGCGTCGCTCGCGGGAGTTCGTTTGTCTTGCCCGTGGCTCTGGTTGTGGATCATGACTTTTTGCCGGATGAACCGTCCGTTGCCGTGGGTTGTCCGGACTGGTGCCGTAACGCCTGCGTGGCAGCCTGTCCGACCCGCGCTCTCCAGAGAGGCGGAAAAATTGATCCGCAACGATGCATTTCTTTTTTAACATATTACGGCGAAGGACTGACTCCGCTTAAGCTTCGCGAGCCCATGGGCCTGTATGTTTACGGATGCGACCGTTGTCAAAATGTTTGCCCCCGCAACACGCCCTGGATGGTGGCGGAAAAGCCGTTCAACCCTCGTGTCCTGGCGAAAGCTGCCGATTTCAGTCTTCCCCGTCTTTTGCATATGGATAAAGTCTATTTTGAAAAGAAAATATGGCCGCATATGTTTTATATGTCTGCTGATGATATCTGGCGCTGGAAAATGAACGTCGCCCGCGCGATGGGTAACAGCCTCCATCCGGCTTACGTTGCTGATCTTATCCGGGCTTTCCGGGAGAATTCCGACGAACGCGTACAATGCATGGCGGTCTGGGCGCTGGGGCGCATCGGCAGTCCGGAAGCCCTGGAAGAGCTCAGACAGATTTTAAAAGATGGTAAGGGTGCTGTCAGAGAAGAAATTGAACACGCCGTGGCATTGGCTTCCGCAAAAGGTTAAATGAGAAAAATTATTCTTCTCCCACGGAAATATCGATAACTTCCAGATTACGCGTGCCGCCGGGGGTCTGCACGCAAATTTCAGAGCCGATGTTTTTGCCGATCAGAGCCCGTCCGATAGGCGACGTTACGGAAATTTTATTCTGGCTGATGTCGGATTCATAAGGACCGAGCAACTGGAATTTTATTTCCTCGCCGCTGTCGATATCTTCCAGGCTGACGTAACAGCCGAATACGACTTTGCTTGTATTTAATCCTTTTAAATTAATGATGTTGGACGTGGCCAGCTGATTTTCCAATTCCTGCATTTTCCCGTAGAGAAAAGATTGTCTTTCCTTGGCGGCGGAATATTCGGCGTTTTCGGAGATATCGCCGTGCGCACGCGCAACTTCAATATCGCGAACATTTTCGGGAATAGACACGTTTTTCAATGTCTCGAGATCTTTTTTAAGTTTTTCAAAACCAGCTTTTGTAATCGGCACTTTTTCCATGGTAACTCCGGATTGTTTTGCTATTCCTGGCGTGATTTATTCAACAACGGGCAGGAGAATACTTTGTTGTGTTTAATAGAGAATAAAAAGCCTGTCAAGGAACATTTAATGGCGTTGACCGGATAATTATGCTATTTAAGGCACAATGAAAAAATAAGGTTGAAATACGATTATGCTTGATAAATACAGTCGAGAAATAAATTATTTGCGTGTCTCCATTACCGACAGATGCAATCTGCGCTGCATATACTGCCGTCCCAAGGAAGGAATTTCCCTGCAGGGGCATGAGGATATTTTGCGCTATGAGGAAATGCTCCGTGTCATTTCCGTGGCGGTAAAAATGGGTTTGATCAAAGTGCGGGTGACAGGAGGAGAGCCGCTTGTCCGCCGGGGGTTTGTTGAATTTATTGCTGCGCTGAAAAACATCGAGGGATTGAAAGATATCAGCCTGACGACGAACGGAATTTTACTGACGGCATTTGCCCGGGAAATTTATGATGCCGGAATCAACCGCATTAATGTCAGTCTGGATTCTCTGAACAAGGATAAATATTTTCAGATTACCCGGGGAGGCAATCTGGATGATGTTTTGCGTGGAATTGCCCGAGCGGAGGAAATCGGTTTTTCACCGATCAAGATCAATACGGTGGCCATCAAAGGTTTCAATGACGATGAGGCTCTGGATTTTGTCCGTTTGGCGGAGGAGAAGCCTTTCCAGGTGCGGTTCATTGAACTGATGCCGGTCGGGAAAACACATCTTGATTACGGTCAGGATTATATTCCGGCGTCGCAGTTGATCGAAAAAATCAGACGTCGCTATGAACTCGAACCGGTGAAACAAAAAATAAACAAATCGGACGGTCCGGCAAAAATATTCAAGATAAAAGGCGGACGTGGAGAAATTGGTTTTATTAATCCGGTCAGTGATCATTTTTGTTCAACCTGCAACCGTATGCGCCTCACATCCGACGGAAAACTCAGGGCCTGCCTGCTCAATGAATCTGAAGTGGATTTAAAGACGGCTTTGAAGGAAAATTGCAGCGATGCTGAGTTGGAAAAGCTCATTTGGGACGCCGTTTTGTTAAAACCGAAACAACATGATATGGTCTGCACCGATAACAGTTTGAAAAAATGTTCCCGGAATATGTCGGAAATCGGCGGTTGAAAAATATTATCCGAAAAGATATATTTCAAAGAGATATCAGGATGCTTTCCACCTGTGAAAAGAAATGCGGGATGATAATGCGGGGTAAAGGTTTCAACAAATTCGTCAGCATGTCCGTTGTGATAAATTAAGCAGGGCGAGTATAATGTTTCTCGATCAAAAGAAGACCGGATTTTCCGGCGAGAAATTAGAAACACCGAGAGACGATTACATTTTCTCCAGACAAAAAGACCTGGTTCTGGATTTCGTTACGCCGCTGGCCGGGGAGAGACTTCTGGATATAGGCTGCGGTACCGGCAATCATTTGCAGATATTTCGCGAAAAATGGTGTTCCTTAACGGGCGTTGATGCGTCCGGACAGAATCTGGACGTTGCCCGGCAAAAGCATGGTGATCGGGCAGAGCTGATTCAGGCGGAACCGACGGATCTTCCTTTTTCCGATAATGAGTTTGATATTGTTACGATCATCAATTTTCTGGAAATTGCCGACAATCCGCAAAAAATCATTGAAGAAGCTGTGCGAGTCTGCCGCAGTCGAATTTTTATCGGCTTTTTAAACAAGTACTCCTTTGTGGGAACCCGACAACGCCTGAAAAAAATGTTCGGATTCCCTCTGTCGCTTCCTGTCCGTCTTTACAGTCTTCCGGAAATCAAAAGCATGGTGGCGGATGCCACCAGCCCGGCTTCCGTCAAATGGGGAAGCGTTATTTATTTCCCGGCAATTGTTTACGATTTTTTTGAAGAGCTGGAGGAAATGCTGCCGGTGAGAAACAATCCTTTCGGTGCGTTTGTCGGCCTGACTTTTCCGGTGAAATACATATACCGGACGGCGCAAAATCCGGTTATGCATTCATTCCAACTCAAGGCAAAAGCAAACCATACGGCTCCGGAAGCCGTACGGGATATGTTGAGGCAGCCGAATCCATGATTAAAGAAGCGATGCTTTACTCAACGCTTGAGGAAGGCCGGGTCCGCTGCAATCTTTGCGCGCACGGCTGTACTATTAATCGCGGCCGGTCCGGTATTTGCGGTGTGAGAGAAAATAGAGAAGGGGTTCTGTATTCTCTGGTCTACGGAACACTGATTGCCGCAAGTATTGATCCCATCGAAAAAAAACCTTTTTTCCATGTTCATCCTGCGTCTAGATCCTATTCCATTGCCACCGTGGGCTGTAATTTCAGCTGTGATTTCTGCCAGAACCACGACATTTCACAGATGCCCCGGACAACGCGCAGGATTACCGGTGAAGATGTTATGCCGGCGGAAGTTGTGGCAAAAGCAAAAGAAAGCGGTTCTCAAACGATTGCCTACACCTATACCGAGCCGACTGTTTTTTTCGAGTTGGCTTATGATACTGCGAAAATTGCCGCGGAAAACGGCTTGAAAAACCTGTTCGTTACTAATGGTTTTATGACCTTGGAAGCCATTGAAATAATAGCGCCGTATCTGTCCGCCGCCAACGTGGATTTGAAATCGTTCCGCGATGAGTTTTACAGGAAGAAATGCGGCGCAAGATTAAATCCTGTTCTGGACAGCCTGAAAAAGATGAAAGAAAAGGGAATCTGGGTGGAAATAACCACACTGCTTATTCCGGCGCTCAATGACAGTGACGAAGAGTTGAAAGACATTGCGAGATTTATAGCCGGGCTGGGCAGGGAAACGCCCTGGCATATCAGCCGCTTCCATCCGCAATACAAGATGCAGAACGCGGCGATAACCCCGCTTGATTCGTTGCATCGCGCGGCGCAAATCGGCAGAGAAGCCGGATTGAAATATGTATACAGCGGCAACGTTCCCGGGGATGATGGTGAGAACACCCGTTGTTTTCACTGCGGCAAACTTCTGATTGAGCGTTACGGCTTTAAAATCGTCGGTACGAATCTGCAAGGCGGCAAATGCCCGCACTGCGGAACGATACTGGATGGCATTTTTTAAATTACGTATTTCATGTTTTTCCTCAACGCGGGCCTCCGCAGCAAGGTTCGATTCCGAATAAACAAAAATTACTGAACTCTGATCGGATATGTGATAAAAAACAAACATTTCTTAAAATCTGAAATCCTGCATAAAAAGCGGAAAATTCAGTATCCGAAAACAGGAGAGGAAGTTTTTATGGTTGAAACGAAAAAAAATAAAATACCGGCCCGCGGGTTTGTCAACAATGGTTTGATTGGGATCGCGGTTCGATCCCGCCGTCGTGGCGTATCAATTCTAACGCTGTGTATGACGATTTTATTCCTGGCTGGATGCTATTCTTATCATGAAAGAAACTGGACAGACCTCAATTTAATTGTGGGGGAAACGAAAGTATGCAAAGCATCATGGTACGGTGAGTATTTTCATAAAAAGTTGACGGCATCCGGTGATGCATATGACATGTATGATCTTACCTGTGCGCATAAAAAATATCCTTTCGGGACAATTATCCGGGTGACCAATCTTGCCAATGGCAAGGATACGGTGTGTCTGATCAATGACCGAGGACCTTATTACTGGTTCAGGAAACTGGATCTTTCCTATGGGACGGCCAAAAGGCTGGATTTTGTGGAGCAGGGTGTCGGTCCCGTCCAGGTCGAGGTGTTGGGCAGAGACTATGCTTATGCCCGATACGTGGAATACGGCAAGCTCAAAAATGCAAAATGCTTGACCATCCAGGTCGGTTCCTTCCCGGATAAGAAGATGGCCAGAGAATTGAAAGATCAACTGGATATAAATTATAAAGATGTTTACATAAGCTGCGCGACCGAGGAGCATGAAACGCATTACAGAGTCAGAGTGGGTAAATTCAGGAAAAGGGCCGAGGCTCTGGCGATAGCCGCACGCATCGCAGAAGAAGGATACAGTGTGATGATATTGCCGCACAGATCGTAACCGTCATCAGTTTTATCACGATAAGAAGTCATCAATCCGAACAGGAAAAGGTGCTGCTGTTCAATTGAAAAATCGCCAGTTTTTCAAGGTAAGAAAAAATATGGACACTCATCGTGCAAAAATCATAGCCAGGCACACGGCCATGATCGTGTTGCTGGTTGCCTCCCTGTGGGGTTGTGCGCTGACCCGGGGCGTTAAAAATATAACCGGTATGAATGAAAGCATCCCGATGAGAGGGAATCTCTGCCGGTTGTCCGCTTTGGAAGAAGCTCTTGCCGATTATCAGCAGATAGCCGTGAAGGGAGGCTGGCCGCAAATTCCGTCCGGTCCTACACTCGGCGAAGGTGGCGAAGACAAACGGATTCCTTTGATCAGACAACGCTTGACGGCAAGCGGCGAGTTGAATTCGGCGAAAAGCAACTCTTATCTTTTTGACAGGAAACTCAGGAAGGCTGTTCAGCGATTCCAGCGTCATCATGGTCTGACGGCGGATGGTCGTGTCGGTGGGAAAACGCTTCAGGAGCTTAATGTGTCTGTCGGCGAACGCATCCGACAACTTGACGAAAGCATTCAGGGCTGCCGGTCGTTGAAACCTCTTGGAGAAAGCCGTCATATTGTGGTGAATATTCCCGATTTCACCCTCAGCCTTTTTGACGGTCATAATCTCCTGTTTTCCATGCCGGTGATTGTCGGAACGCCGGCCCGGCAAACTCCCGTTTTTCACAGCCGCATTCACGCTCTGGTCATCAATCCGAACTGGACGGTTCCGCAGATCATCGCTGCGGAAGACCTCATCCCCAGGGTTAAAAAAGATCCGAATCATCTGAAAGATTCGAAATTCCGGATATTGAAGGATTTAAAAACCAATGAGGAAATTGATCCCGATACGATTGACTGGGAAAATTTGTCTCCGGAAAAGCTTACCTATCGTTTCCGCCAGGATTCCGGTCCGGCCAATGCTCTCGGCCGCGTTAAATTCCTGCTTCCCAATCCCTACGATATTTACCTGCATGGCACACCGGGGCAGTCGTTGTTTCATAAGGATATTCGCGCATTCAGCTCCGGTTGCATTAGACTGGCAAGACCTCTGGAACTTGCCGCTTACCTCCTGAAGGGCACTCCCATGGATTCCGAGAGAACCTTGCAGACGGCAATTTCCAGTGAAAAGACGCAGAAACTGACGGTTCCCCACCCGCTGGACATTTATATTATTTACATGAAGGCCTGGGTGGATGAAGACGGCGCGGTGCAATTCCGCCCCGATGTTTACAAACGTCACACGGCTATGTAAATCCATTTTTCAAACGTTTTTTTGAAAAAATATTTAACCTCATCAACAGATCATGTTCGCATTATTTGTCCGAAAGAAAAGTTTTCAAACGTGATCATTCCTTCTGGAAAAGGATGCGGGGTTTTCTAGACATTCGGTCTTGACATTTTTGAGATTTTATAAGGACATTATTCATCATCATGATCACAAGGAGGCGCGAATGCGGTTTGAACATCTTTTTTCACCATTGACTCTCAATGGAATGACCCTGAAGAACAGGGCGGTGATGCCGCCCATGGCGACCGGTTACGGCAATGCCGACAGCACGGTCAGCGAACGCTTGCTGGCTTATCTGGAGCGCAGAGCACAGGGCGGAACGGGGCTGATTATTACCGAAGTCTGCGCGGTGGATCCGCGCGGCAAAGGATTCCCCAATGAAATCGGCGTCTGGAAAGATGATTTTATTCCGGCGCTGTCGCGTATTCCGGCCGCGTTGCATCGTCACGGCGCCAAAGCCGCGTTGCAACTGCACCATGCCGGCCGTGAAACGTTTGAAGCCGTGCTCGGCAAAAAACCCGAAGCGCCCTCGGTGATCCCCAGCGCCGTGCTGGGTCAGCCGTGTGAGGCAATGTCTCCGGAGCGCATTGCTGAAATTGTCCACGCTTTTGCTCAGGCGGCCGGACGCGCCCGTCAGGCCGGATTCGATGCCGTGGAACTTCACGGCGCGCACGGCTATCTGCTGAATCAGTTTCTTTCTCCTTTTTCCAACAAACGGGAAGATGAATACGGCGGAAGCGAGGAGAACCGCATGCGCTTCATTTTGGAAGTCATCTCAGCGGTGCGCAGTGTTGTAGGACATGATTTTCCCGTCTGGATCCGCGTATCGGCGGATGAAATGGTTCGCGGCGGCTACGATCTTTCTTTGATGCGCAGATTTGCTCCCCGGATGGTTGCCGCGGGCGTTGATGCCATCCATTGTTCCGTGGGTGTTTATTCCACGCCGGGCGGTCTGTCCATCGCGTCCATGGATACCGATGCCGGATTCAATCTGTTCCGGGCTCGTGCGCTTAAAGAGGTGGTGAGCGTCCCGATAATTGGCATGGGTCGGATCAGTGATCCGGAAATCGCCGATCAGGCCATCGCCCGGGGAGACGCCGACCTGATCAGTTTCGGACGTCAGCATTTGACGGATCCGGATTTCATTGAAAAAGCCCGTACCGGCGCTCTGGAAGATATCCGTCGCTGCACAGCCTGTAATCAGGGGTGCATCGAACGCCTGAGCTTTGAGATGAAATCCACGACATGCAGTTTTAATCCCGAATGCGGACGCGAATATAAAGGCCCCGTTTCGCCGGCCGATAAACCGAAAAACGTATGGGTGATCGGCGCGGGTCCGGCGGGACTTTCCGCCGCCATGGCGCTGATTGCGCGGGGGCATAACGTGGAAATATTCGAAAAAGAGGACGAGCCCGGAGGGCAATTGTTGTCGGCCAGTCGTCCGCCGCACAAAGCTGTTTTCCTCGACTGGGTGAAGTGGTCTTTGCGCCGTCTGGAAAACTCTTCCGTTCGTGTTCATTGTCAACATGTTGTCAGGGCCGATGAGATCCGACAACGGAAACCGGACGCCGTGATCATTGCCTGCGGCGCCTATCCTGTTACCGCTTCCATCCCCGGCATGGATTCCAAGACCGTCGCTGATGCGCGTGATGTCCTCACCGGAAAAATAAAACTTGTCAGTCCGGCTGTTGTTCTGGGAGCCGGATACGTCGGGATGGAAACCGCAGATTACCTGCTGGCTAACGGCATCGCCGTGACGGTGCTGGAAATGCAGACCACTCCGCCGGTGAACAAATTTTCCGCACATGGATACTGGTTGCACAAACGCATCAAAGACGGCGGAGGAAGATTGTTATTCGGCGCCCGGATCCTGAGGATTGAAGACAACATCGTGCGGTATATACAAGCAGATCAACAAAGCGAGGAGAAAGTCTCCCTGATTGTGACCGCCATGGGTGCGAAATCGGAAAATACGCTGGAGGATGTGCTCAAAGAATTGGCTGTTCCTTACCGGATCGTAGGGGATGCCCGCGGTCCGCGACGCATTTTGGAAGCCATTCATGAAGGCCATCAAGCAGGGATAGAATTATAGCCGATGTCAAAAATAAGATGGGCACGCTGTTCCTTGAAGTGTCAGAGAGATCCGGAACGGATTAAATGCTTGCCATATTTTTATTTTTCTTTTAAAATAATTTTCAAGCACGGACAAATAAATCGAATTTATCAGGAGGTGTTGATGATGCAGAGAGTGAGCGACATTTTAAAAAGCAAACCGAAGCAACTGTGGACGATTATTCCGGACGCTACAGTATTTGACGCCCTTAAGATCATGGCCGATAAGGAAATCGGGGCATTGATGGTTGTTGATAAGAAAGGTAAAGTCGCCGGCATAATTACTGAACGCGATTACGCCAGAAAAATTGTCCTGAAAGGTAAAACGTCTCCTAAAACACTGGTCAAGGAAATCATGACACCTTTTAACAAGATGTATACAGTGAAACCGGATACATCCGTCGAAGATTGCATGGTATTAATGACGGGCAAGCATATCAGACATGTTCCGGTTTTTGATGGTTCCAAGTTCATGGGTATTATTTCCATCGGCGATGCGGTTAAATCGGCAATTTCCGAAAAGGATGTGCTTATTAATCAGTTAAGTAACTATATTGCCGGAAAATATTGATTTGTTAATTACTTCAATAGCTTGAGTTGTTTTATGGTTTTTCAAGGCAGGGGGTGGTGAAAACCCTGCCTTTTTATTCATTCGGGGTTATTTTTCACTCTAAAAACAAGATAATTGGAGAGTTTATTAAAAAGCTAAACAAATCAAATCACTACATATTGTGGTTCGTCCGTAGCAAAACCACATTTTGTTGTATTTTCCCTTTACAAAGGCATATTCTTTTGCTAAAATTCCACAAATTTTGAACAATTTAATAAAGCTGTTTTTTTATGAATCTGAAAAGTTTGGAAATATCGGGTTTTAAGTCATTTCGCGACAGGGTTATCCTTGATTTCTCCCATGGAGTTACAGGAATTGTCGGCCCCAATGGTTGCGGTAAATCTAATATTGTTGATGCCATTCGCTGGGTGATGGGAGAGCAAAGAGTCAAGGCTCTGCGCGGGAAAAAAATGGATGACGTTGTTTTCAACGGAAGCCAGGATTCCGCGCCGGTAAGCATGGCGGAAGTGACGATGACGTTGTTCGCCAACGGTCAGAGTTTTCCCGGAGCGTATTCTGAATTGAACGAAATATCCATTTCGCGCCGGGTTGTTCTGGACGGCGAGAGTGAATACTATATTAATAAAGCTCCCTGCCGTCTTCTCGATGTCAAGGAATTCTTCATGGGCACCGGTGTCGGCGCCCGAACCTATTCTCTTGTTGAACAGGGACATGTTACAAACCTTGTCGAAGCCAAGCCCGAAGACAGAAGATTGTATATCGAAGACGCCGCCGGTGTGTCAAAGTATAAGAGTCGCAAGGAAGCCGCTGTCCGTAAAATGGAACTGACAAAGCAGAACATGGTGCGACTCAACGATATCATCAAGGAAGTCAAAGCACAGCTGAATACCATTTCCCGGCAGGCAAAACGAGCGGAACAGTATAAAAACATCAAGCTGGAAAGCAGGGAGGCGGAAACAACCGTGGCCCTGCAAGCCTATGTGGATTTTACCGAGAAGGAATCGGCGCTGAATAATCAACGCACGGAATTGCAGAATCAGGAAGCTCTTATCCACGCTAATCTGGAAGCAAAAGAATCAACGCTGGATGAAATGAAAATGAAGCTTCTGGAAAATGAAGAACTGACGGCAAAGGTTCAGCAGGAACTCTACGAGATTAAAAACACCATCAGCATCAAAGAAAAAAGCATCGAATTTGCTCAGCGCCAAATTACCGATGTTTCCGAACGCAAACAGAAAGATCTGGCGGAAATTCAGACTCTGCAGACCCGAAAAGCCGATTTAAGCGCAGAAATTGAAAATCTGCGGAAAACGTCGACTGAGGCGGAAGAAAAAGTCTCTGCTCTGAAAGTCGAGCGTGAAAAGATTCAGCAGAAGGTTCAGGAACTTGGCAATAGCGATAGGGAATTGAGCAGCCGTCTGGAAGAAAAAAAGATTTCGTTTATCGACATTGTGACGGAAAAAGCCAAGCTGCACAACATGATTTCCAGTTTGACCAAAAACATCGAAGACCTGAAAAAACGGGAAGAACGCGAAATACACGAGCTAGATGAAGATCAGAAAAAACTGGCCGATGTGTCTGGAAAACTGGAAACGATTGTTGAAGCGTTGAAGACGGATGAAACGGAAATGGCCAGACTGGAGATCAAAATGACGGAGGCTTTATCCGAACTGGAGAGAGCCAAATCGGACTTGCAGCTGAATGAAGAAGATGTTGCGAAAATTAAGGAAGACACCCATGTCAAGTCTTCCCGGCTTATTTCGCTCAAAGAGTTTCAAGAGGCGTCCAAGTGGAGCAATGAGGGAATCAAAACAATCATTGAAAATAAAGATCATCATGATAAATTTTATGGAGTCATTGCTGATCATATCAGTGTGCCTCGCGAGTATGAAGCCGCCGTGGAGGCCGTGCTGGGAGAAAAACTTCAATACGTGGTGGTGAAAAGTCAGGAAGACGGACTGCGCGCAATTGATTATTTAAAAAGCTATCAGTTGGGGCGAGGCAGTTTTGTCTCTGCCGATTTAAGAAATCATGGCGTGAAAACTTACAGTGAGGAGCATCTTACCGAAGCACAACCCCTTCTGGACAAAGTGAATGTCCGTGATGATTTTCAACCCATCGTGGATTGTTTGCTGGGAGACGTGCTGCTGACGCCGACGATTGAAACTGGAATTTCCCTCTGGAAGAAAAACGGTTTCCATGGGACGTTTGTTACGCCGGAAGGAGACATTATCAGCCCGCACGGTGTGTTGACCGGCGGCAGTTCTTCAGCGGTGGAAAAGAGCCTGCTGGCGACAAAAAGAGAGATCGGTGAACTGGAAGACGACGTGTCGAAGCTGATCGTTGAACTGGAGATCAAAACAAATCAAAAAATGGATCTCCTCGCCGCAATTTCCCGCTGGGAAGAGGAAGCTTCTCAGATCAAAACAGAAATCCATGCCCTGGAAATTGCCGTCAACGGAAGAAAAAAAGATCATGAACGTTATGGAGATGAGATCAACCGCTTAAAGCAGCGCGTTGCGGTTCTGGAATTCAACAGACAGAATCTGAATACGGAAAAATCAGAAGCAGAGGAAAAGCTTCGCGCATTCAGCACCGACGTGTTGCGGAAGGATGATGAAGAAAAACAGGTTAATGAGATCATTGCCGGTTTAAACGTTCAAAAAGAACAGTCCCGGGCTCAGATTGACGAACAGGAAAGATATTTAACGGCCAGAAAGATTGAGATCGCTTCTCTGGAAGAGAAAAAGGAAGCTGATTTACGGACGATATCAAGGTTGCAGGATCATATCATCGCCATGGAGAATGAAAATAAATCCAAAGCAGAAGAAATCATTCTCTGCGAGAAACAGGTTGCGGAATTAACACAAACCATTGAAAACGAGCAGGCTCTGCTGAAAGATTTGTACGGCAGTTTTGCAACACAGGAAACGCTTCTGGCGGAAAAGAAAGCCGAACAGAATCGTGAAGATGCGCAGCTGAAAATCAAAGAAGGCGAAATCAGGGAAATCAAAAAGAGCATTGATGCTTTGCGTCAGCAAATCAATGAAATGGAAATCCAGTGCCGTGAAACGGCTCTGAACAGGGAAAACCTGCGCAGGGGCGTGGCTGAAAAATATGAAATTGATCTGGCAGGTGCAGCTCCGGATTTTGAAAAAGTCTCGGAAGAAAAACTTGCCGAACTGACGGCTCTGCTGGAAAAAAACAAACAGGTGATCGACAATTTTGGCGAGGTAAATCTGCTTGCCCTGAATGAATATGAAGAACTGGACAAACGCTATAACTTCCTGTCAACCCAGATAGCGGATTTGAATTCCTCCCTCAATGTTTTGCAGCGAACCATCGCGCGGATTAATAAAATTTCCCGTGCCAGATTTGCCGAAACCTTTGAAGCCGTCAATGCCTGCTTCAAAGAGGTATTCGCGCAGATTTTCCCCGGCGGACGGGGCGAGCTGATTCTGACGGATGAAAACGATCTGCTGGAAACAGGCGTGGATATCGATATTCAGGTGCCCGGCAAGAGAAAACAAAACGTAAATCTGCTTTCCGGCGGTGAAAAATCACTGGTGGCCGTTGCTCTGATTTTCGCTATTTTAAAATATCGTCCGTCGCCGTTTCTGGTGCTGGACGAAGTTGATGCCGCCCTGGATGATGCCAACACCAATCTGTTTAACCGGTTGATTAAAGATGTGGCCGGGAACTCTCAGGTTGTGATGATTACACACAACAAGAGCACGATGGAAGTGGCCGATACGCTCTTTGGCGTGACCATGCAAAAACAGGGGATATCTACTCTGGTCTCCGTCAATCTCAACTAGCCAACCTTCAAATCCATTTCTTTACTTCTTTATAAAAAGTAGTTATGAACTAATCATTGCAGAAGAAAGGTGTATGTATGGCCATCATGAGTTTTTTTGAAAAATTGAAGACGGGACTGACAAAGACCAGAACAGTCCTGACTAAAAATCTGGATAATCTTGTGTTCGGCAAGAGGGTCCTGGACAAGGAACTTTTTGAAGAACTGGAAGAAATTCTGATTTCGGCTGATATGGGGCCGCAGTTTACATATGATCTGATTGACGACGTCAAGCAGCGTGTCAGCCGGAACGAGTTGAACAATGCTCAGGAAATCAAGAAGGTCTTGCAGGAGCACATGACGTCCATCCTGAAAAAGATGGAGAAACCGCTGGTGATTCCACGCAATAAGCCCTTTGTGATCATGACCATCGGGGTTAACGGCAGCGGTAAAACAACAACGATCGGTAAACTGGCCAACATGATCAGGAGTGAGGGACACGAAATCATGCTGGTTGCGGCGGATACGTTCCGGGCGGCGGCGGTTGAACAGCTTGAAGTCTGGGGTGCGCGTGTGGGCGCTCCCGTCATCAAGCACAAAACCAATGCTGATCCGGCGGCGGTGGTTTTTGACGCCATGTCCAAAATCAAATCCGGTTTCTCCGGCGTTGTTATCGTGGATACGGCGGGACGGCTGCACACCCGAATCAATTTGATGGAAGAACTGAAAAAAGTTAAAAGAATCATCAACAAAGAACTGCCGGAATTGTCACCGGAAATCCTGTTGATTCTCGATGCAACCACCGGCCAGAATGCCGTTGCTCAGGCCAAAACCTTTAAAGAAGAAATCGGAGCAACCGGCATTGTTTTGACGAAGCTGGATGGCACCTCCAAAGGAGGCGTGGTGGTGAGAATTGCCAGCGAGCTGGATCTTCCCGTGCGGTACATAGGCGTCGGCGAGGGGCTGGATGACTTGCGCGTTTTCGAAAGCGCTAATTTTTCGAAAGCCCTTCTGGATTAACTAAAAAAGAAATCGGACAGAGTTGCGATGAAAAAAATCTTTGCCGTCGGCGATATTCACGGTTGTCTGACCAGGCTCAGGGATTTGATGTCCAGGATTGAGATGGATGATGAGAACGATACACTGGTGTTTATCGGCGATTACATCGATCGCGGTAAATCCAGCCGGGAAGTCGTTGATTATGTCCTGGAACTGAAAAACACGCATAAAAATGTGGTTTGTCTGCTCGGCAATCACGAACAGATGTTCATGAATTATCTCGCCGGAAGAGATGAAGATATGTATCTGAGGAACGGCGGCATGCAAACCCTTCGTTCCTATGAAATATTTCTTACGGACGGCCCGGCGAAACGGGAAGATAAAATTCCCGCACAGCATCGAAGGTTTTTTGAATCGCTTTTGCCTTATTATGAAACCGAAAAGCATGTTTTTGTTCATGCCGGTCTCAGATCGGGTCTGCCGCTCAAAGAACAAGCCCCCGATGATCTTCTATGGATACGGTACGAATTTATCAATGCGGAAGATGATTTTGGCAAGATCGTTGTATTCGGCCATACGCCTTTTATCAGTCCGTTAATTGAAAAAAACAAAATAGGCATAGATACCGGTGCGGTATACGGCGGCAAACTTACTTGTGTGGAACTGCCGGGCATCAAAATTATTCAGGCGTAAATGTCACGGGTATAAATGCAAAAGCAAGATTTACAGAGAATGAGCTTTGTTATAATCCCTCATCGTTTTGCTCCTGGGATAGTTTCCCATCCCGACGTCGGGATTGGATCATTCGACCAAAAAACTTCAACAAGCTTTGCTTTTGAAGTTTTAGTCTCATTACGTTAAGCAAATTTCAGCGCGCCTATCGTGGCCTTTAGGTTATACGCTTCTGAAACTTGGGACTCACTACCCTCCGCTTTGCGGGATAATTCGACTTACGCTTCGAACGTCGCAAGCGCGTTCTTAGCGGGTTTCATTAAATTGGAGTTCAACAATGAAAATTATCGAATGTGTGCCGAATTTCAGCGAGGGATGCGACTCTGAGAAACTGAAGGCCATCGCCGGAGTTTTTAAATCATTTCCTCATGTCCGGCTGATCGATTTCAGCGGAGATGCCGATCATAACCGGAGCGTTTTCACTTTTCTGGGAAAGCCTGAAGATGTACTGGGCGCGGCTCTTGCTTCCTGCGGAAAAGCGCTGGAATTAATCGACATGCGCAGACAATCAGGCGTCCATCCGCGGCTGGGAGCGGTCGATGTTGTTCCTTTTATTCCGCTGGCTGGAGCGAAAATGAAAGACGCCGTCGATATAGCCCATGCGTTCGGTAAACAGTTTTCGGAACAATTCGCCGTGCCGGTGTATTTCTACGGTTTCGCGGCGCGTAAGGGTCAGTGCATTGAACTTCCCGATGTTCGTCGCGGCGGTTATGAACGTCTGGCTGATAAGATGTCCTGCGCGGAAGGAATGCCCGATGTGGGAGAACGTACATTCAATGCCCGTTCCGGCGCCACGGCCGTGGGCGCCCGGGATGTCCTGGTGGCCTACAATATCAATCTCGCCTCTGACGATCTGCTTCTGGCGCGGCATATCGCTTCGCGAATCAGAGAAAAGGGCGGGGGGCTGAAAAACGTACGGGCGATTGGCGTGATGCTGAAAGAACAAGGAGTGGCTCAGGTGTCCATCAATCTGATCGATTGTAAAGAAACGCCATTGAAGACGGTATTTGACCGGGTGAAAACTCTTGCCGCCGAAGGAGGGGTCCAGATTCTGGAATCGGAACTCATCGGTCTGGCGCCCCAGTGCGCTTTTGCCGGCGCCAGGCCCGAATATCTAAAACTGAAAAATTTTGACGAAAACCGGATACTGGAAACACACATAAAACGTTTATTGAAATGAATCACGTTTTTTTCTTGGCTTCTTTCTTTTTTGCTTTCGCCAGCGCTTTCAGCATTTTTTTATCGGGAACGCTGTTCGTCGATACGGCAGCCGGTTGCGGCAGAACAGATTGTTCTTTGGAAAATTCTGAAGCCATTTCTTTTTTGTCACCATCCGCTTTATTCCGGTCTGCATGTATTTTCTTGGCGATTGCTTCCGCCGCCATTCTGCCGAATTGACCGATAAATCCGGCAATCAGAACCAGAACAATCCATTTCAGTACAGACCAGGTGCTGATATATTCCAGTAAGTCGTTCATGATTTGCTCAATACCTAGATCAGTTGCAAAAGGTCCTGCGGTTTATCGTAGAGATAATCGGGCTGGGCGGCGGCCATTTTTTCTTTGCTGTGCCATCCCCATGTCACCCCTACGGTTTTTACTCCAGCTGCTTTGCCTTCCTTGATGTCTCCTGTTGTATCGCCAACGTAGTAAATATTGTTTAGGTCGACATTGTATTTATTTGCAGCGTAGAGAATCTTTTCTTTCTTACTGAACATGAAGTCGGAGCCGAGGATGTCTCTAAAATAGTCGTTGTAATGGAATAAATCAAGCGCTTCCTTGATGGAGGCGTAATCGTTGGAAGAAACAACAATCAGGCAATGTGTTTTGTGCAATTCTTCAATAACCGCGGCGACGGCGGGAAAGGGCTTCATGTCTCTGATTTTAACCTGTGCAAGGATATCCTCGGCCGCTTTCATAAAGACATCCAGGTCCACGCCTTTATTTTTCAGTGATGCATAAAAATTATCTTCAAAAAGTTCGAGGAACTCTTCCCGGCTGCGTACGAAAGGCTGTTTTATATCTTTGAGACAGTCGGTTACCGTTTTTTCATAAACATCGAGCGAATCGACCAGCACTCCATCAAAATCAAAAAGGAACAACTTCATCGCATGAGCCCTCCTCTAAATATCCGGGAAATAGCGGAGCGGAAAGGCTTTCTTAAAATTCCTTCTTCTGTGATGATTGCCGTGATCAACCTTGCGGGTGTCACATCGAACGCCGGATTGTAAACTTGTATTCCCTGCGGCGCGCTGCGGACGCCCCTGAAGCTGGTAACTTCTTCGCTGTTTCTTTCTTCAATGGGAATAGCCGCGCCCGTTTGTAAAGAAACATCAATGGTGGAAAGCGGAGCGGCAACATAAAGTGGAATATTATGGACCTTGGCCAGGACCGCCAGAGCATACGTGCCGATTTTATTGGCCGCGTCTCCATTGGCGGTGATTCTGTCCGCTCCTACGATAATCTTGTCGATCTTTCCCTGCTGCATCAGAAATCCTGCCATGTTATCCGTAATTAACGTGCAGGGGATTTTTTCTTTTTTTAATTCCCAGGCGGTGAGTCTCGCGCCCTGCAGGACAGGTCTGGTCTCGTCCACGAAAACATGCAGTTTTTTACCCTGTTCGTTGGCCGCGCGAATCACGCCCAGTGCCGTGCCGTATCCCGCGGTGGCCAGCGCGCCTGCATTGCAGTGGGTGAGGATGTTGTCCCCGTCGGCAAAGAGTGAACGGCCGTTTTTACCCATCCGGCGGTTGATGGCGATATCTTCCGCGCAGATCCGTTTTGCTTCATCCATGAGCTCTTTTACCAGATGGGTTTGTTTTTTGTGATGATTCCGATCAGTGACTTTTTTCATGCGTTCCAGCGCCCAGAAGAGATTGCGTGCCGTCGGCCGCGCCTGGGCAATCTCGTCGCAGAGAGTGAAAAACGTCTGCCGGAATTTTTCCGGTGATAAAGAGGGAAGGTTAAGCGCGCCCAGCGCGGCGCCCAGCGCGGCGGCCACACCGATGGCGGGAGCGCCGCGCACGGTCAAATCTTTGATACAGGCAATAACGTCTTTGTATGATTTGCAGGTTATATATTTCTCGGCGAGCGGCAGAGCGTTCTGGTCAATCAAAACAACAGAATTGTTTTTCCAAGAAATTGTTTTAATCATTGTGAAACTCCAACTGAATGAGACTTGCTGAACGACAGTGAAGCGTCAGTCGTAATGAGGCTTCACCGTCAAAAGCGATGCGCATTGAAGGTTATGAAGCCGAATTATCCAAGCCCGATAAATCGCGACTGGAATTATTACCGGAGCGTATAACTTAAATACCCTGAAGGGCACCATGGAGTCACTATGGGCGACGTGGGACTGTTGCAGGAACCGACTGCAGCTTGCTTTAGGGTCAACCTTGAGGTGGTCCGGCGAGCATCTTTTTAAGAAGTTCGTTGACCAACTGCGGGTTGGCTTTTCCCTTGGTTGCTTTCATCACCTGCCCGACAAAGAAACCAAAAACCTTCTCCTTTCCACCGCGATACTCCGCAGCCTGCGCCTGATTGGCTTCAATGATGGAGGTGATGGCCTTGATCAGCTCCCCTTCATCCGTAATCTGCACCAATCCTTTTTCCTTGATGATGGTCTGCGGCGATTTACCGGTCTTGTACATGTCTTCAACGACTTCTTTGGCCATTTTCCCGCTGATGGCGCCTTCTTCAATCAGTCTGATCATATCGGCTAAAGACTGCGCGGAAATGGGACATTGACGGATATCACGCTTGTCTTCATTAAGGAACTTCATGACGTCACCCATGATCCAGTTGCTCGCGATCTTCGGTTTCGCGCAGATTTTGACGACGTCTTCATAGTAAAGCGCCAGCGCCTTGTCCGAGGTTAATACCCCGGCGTCATAGGCCGGAATCTGATAGTCTTTAACAAATCTCTCCCGTTTGGCAAGCGGCAGTTCGGGAAGTGCTTCCTTGATTCTTTCTACCCAGGCATCATCCACGAAAATAGGCACTAAATCGGGATCCGGAAAGTAGCGGTAATCGTGCGCTTCTTCCTTGCTGCGCATGGAATTGGTCGCGCCCTGCGCGTCATCCCACAGGCGTGTTTCCTGAACAACGGCGCCGCCGTTTTCCACAAGATATTGCTGGCGCTTGATTTCATACTCCAGCGCGCGCTGCACATTCCGGAAGGAGTTCATGTTCTTTAACTCCGTTCGGGTGCCGAATTCCTTCTGCCCTCTGGGGCGGATCGAGACGTTGGCATCGCAGCGGAAGGAGCCTTCCTCCATGTTGCCGTCGCAGATTTCCAGATACACCAGAATTTCATGCAGGCGTTTGAGATAATCGGCGGCTTCCTCCGGTGAGCGCATGTCCGGTTCGCTGACAATTTCGATTAACGGAACACCGGTGCGGTTCAGATCAACGTAACTGACCGGATTGTGTTCGTCGTGAAGAAGTTTTCCGGCGTCTTCCTCCATGTGAATCCGGGTGATGCCGATTTTCTTCTGCTCTCCGTTGACATCCAAAAGGACATGTCCGTGCTCCGCCAGCGGATAGGCATATTGCGATATCTGATAGCCTTTGGGCAGGTCGGGATAAAAATAATTTTTCCGGGCGAACTCGCAGGATTTGTTGATTGCGCAGTTTGTCGCCAACGCCATTTTCATCGCATATTCGACGACTTTTTTATTCAGCACCGGTAAAACGCCGGGCATGCCCAGACAAACCGGGCAGGTGTGGCTGTTGGGCGCTCCTCCGAATTTAGTGGAACAACTGCAGAAAATTTTCGTGTTCGTTAACATTTGGGCGTGAACTTCCAGCCCGATGACTGCTTCAAAATCCATTACAGTTTAGGCCTCCTCTTTTCAATTTTCGCATTTTTCTCGTAAGCAGAGGCAACTTGAATCAGTTTCCCTTCCTCGAAATGACCGGCCAGAAACTGCACCCCGATCGGCAAGCCGCCGGATGTAAAGCCGCAGGGAACCGAGATTCCCGGTATTCCCGCCAGATTGGTTGATATGGTGAACACATCGGAAAGATACATCTGCAGGGGATCATCCGTTTTTTCGCCGATTTTAAACGCCGGTGTCGGTGTGGTGGGTGTCAGGATGACATCGCAAATTTTGAACGCCTCGTCAAAATCGTGCTTGATGAGAGAACGCACCTGGGATGCTTTTTTATAATAGGCGTCATAATAACCCGCAGACAAGGCATAGGTGCCGATCATAATTCTTCTTTTGACTTCCGCGCCGAAACCCTGCATGCGCGTTGTTTTGTACATTTCCAGAAGCTCGCGGACATCGGCAGCCCGGAAACCGTATTTAACGCCGTCGTAACGCGCCAGATTGGAACTGGCTTCCGCTGGCGCAATTATATAATAAGTTGCCACACAGTATTGTGTGTGAGGCAAGGAAATATCCACACACTGGCCGCCGCTTTGTTCGATAACCTGCATGGCCGTTTTCAGGGCGTTATTCACTTCTGCATCAATGCCGTCGATGAAATATTCTTTGGGAATGCCTATTTTCCAGCCTTGAATATCGCGTCCCGCAAATTGCGTATAATCGGGAACGTTCTCCGGAACGGAAGTGGATTCCCTGGGATCGTAACCGGCCAGCACATTCATCATGATGGCGCAGTCTTCCACATCCTTGGTAAAAGGTCCGATCTGATCAAGCGAAGAAGCAAAAGCGATCAGGCCGAAGCGGGAGACCCGGCCGTAGGTGGGCTTCAGGCCGACAATGCCGCAAAGAGCCGCGGGCTGACGGATGGACCCGCCGGTATCGGAGCCGATGGATGCGATGCACTCATCGGCGGCAACCGCCGCGGCCGAACCGCCGCTGGAGCCGCCGGGGATTCTTTCCAGATCCCACGGATTGCGCGTGGGGCCGAAATAAGACGTTTCCGTTGAAGAGCCCATGGCGAATTCGTCCATATTAGCCTTGCCGACAAAAATTGCGCCGGCATCTTTCAGTTTTTCCACGACGGTCGCATTATAGGGTGGAACAAAATTATGGAGAGCGTGTGAGCCGCAGGTGGTGGGAAGGCCTTTGGTGCAGACAATGTCCTTCAGCGCCACGGGAATGCCGGTTAATAACTTCATGTCGCCTCTTTTAATATCCTCGTCCGCCTTTTGAGCGGCGGCAAAAGCTTGTTCCTTCAACAGGCGGATATAGGAATGCACCCGTTCTTCCACGGCATCGATTCGTGAAAACACGGACTCGGTAATCTGTGCTGCGGTCGCAGAGCCGTTTCTAATTTTTTTCTGTAACTCGTGTATGGTTAATTGATTTAATTCCATAATCTCCCTTAAATCTTTAATTTATACTTCAAAATATAAAATTTGAAGACGTTGTGAAAAGTTTCAGATGCAAGGCGCGCAAACCCTGAGGAACGAGGCGTACTTTTTGCGTACGTCGCAGTGACGAAGGTTGCAGCGCAACGCAGCATATGAGCGTTTTACAGCGTCTTCAATCGATGACTTTCGGTACGCGGAAGAACTCGCCCCGCGCGTCCGGCGCGTTGGCCAGGGAATTCTCCGTGCCTATGGAGTCCAGTATTCTGTCTTCGCGAAACGCGTTGGTTACGGCAATCGCGTGGCTCATCGGCTCCACGCCTTTGGTTTCCAACTCATTTAATTTGTCGATGTATAACAGAATATCGTTGAGCTGAGAGGTGAACTTTTCCTTTTCTCCCGCCGTTATTTCCAGGCGCGCCAGATGCGCCACATATTCGACTTCCTGGGAACTTATCTTCAAAACACGATCTCCTTCTAATTCCAACGTACTAAAATACTTTCCAGTACGGGTTTATTTTTGCGACAACTTTGTCGATAATTAATTCACTGGTTTTTTCATCCACTTCTTGTTCCAGCAGAGACAGTCTTTCATCCGAAAAATGCGTTTCATCCAGCATTTCGTTCAGCACGGCTTTCACCGATTTGACCAGTCCGCCCAGATGATAACCTCCTTCCAGCACGGCGACAAAACGTCCCTGGCAACAGGCATCGGCAATATTAAGCAGGATGCGCGTCATTGCGGCATATCCTTCAGGCGTGACTTTCATCCCGCCCAGCGGATCCTGATAGTACGTATCGAACCCGGCCGATAACAAGACCAGTTCCGGTTTGAATTCCATCGCCACCGGTTGGAGAATCTTGCGAAATATTTTGACGAAGGCGGCGTCGCCCACCGACATCGTCAGAGGAACATTGATGGTGTAATATTCACCTTGTCCCCGGCCGCTTTCCGAAAGGCTCCCCGTTCCCGGATAATAGGGGTACTGATGAGTGGAAAAGTACAGAATACGCTGATCCCCGTAAAAACTGTGCTGGGTGCCGTTGCCGTGATGCAAATCCCAGTCAACGATTAAGATTTTTTTAAAATTATATTTTTGAATGGCGTGCATGGCGCCGATGGCAATGTTATTGAAAATGCAGAAACCGGCCGCCGTGTCTTTTTCCGCGTGATGTCCGGGAGGTCTGACAAAGGCAAAAGCGTTATCCACCTTGCCTTCAACCACGCTGTCTATGGCGTTGCACACACCGCCGGCGGCAAGTTTCGCCGCTTCGTAAGATTCCGGGGAGGTCGATGTGTCGGGATCGAGAAAAACGCTTCGCTTGCCTGCGGTGCTGGCAATAAATTCTACATAAGATCGGGCATGAATCATTTCAATTTCTTCGTGCGTCGCTTCACGCGGCTCGATTTGTGTGAATTTCCAGGATATTAGCGGATTGTCCAGCATTTCATAGATGACCGCGAGTCTTTCCGGGCATTCGGGATGAGCAAATCCCATCGAATGCTGCATATACCTTCCATCCTTGACAATGCCTGTTTTTCTGGACAAGAGAACCTTCTTTCTTGAGAGAAAATTCAATTAGAATACGGTTTCCGCTTATCATAAATAATTCCAAAGAGCAAAATAAATCACGATATTAAAAGGAATAAAAAATTTAAAACGCACTTTTTTGTTCGTTTTGGAATTACTGAATCATGGTGGAAAGGCTGCGTTCCCCCGAGTCACAAAAACATTGACAAAAACGGCAATCAATATATAGGTATACGTAATTGAGAAAACAGGGGACATACAAAAAATGTTTGGCATAGGAATGCAGGAACTTTTGATTATCGCGGTCATCGCGCTCCTGGTTGTCGGTCCGAGGAAATTGCCGGACCTGGCCAAGTCTCTGGGCAAGGGATTCAGTGAATTCCGAAGGGCTGCTGACGGCGTGACTGAAGATATTAAGCAGGCGGTCAAAGAAGACGAAAAGCCGAAAAATGATGATGACTGGAAAGATTCTCTCTTAATGAAGAAGCCCGGCAATGAGAAATAAAGACTGATTCATCCGAATAAATATCCTGAATACATTAACAATCCTCTCACATTTTAAAACTGAAAACAGGCTAAATGTTCAACTATGGAAACAACGCAAACGACCGAAGAAAATAAAATGTCTCTGACCGACCATTTAATGGAGCTTCGGAAAAGACTCAGCCGTTCGTTGATAGCGCTGGGCCTCGGTTTTTTTGTCTGTTACTATTTTAAAGATTTTATTTTCGAAATTATTACCAGACCGCTGACCCGGGTTCTGGCAAAGAACAGTTATCTGATTTATACCGGTTTGACGGAAGCGTTTTTCACCTACATGAAAATAGCTTTTTTTGCCGCGTTGATCATCACCAGCCCGTTTATCCTTTATCAAATATGGAAATTCATTTCGCCGGGGCTTTTGCCCAGGGAAAGGCAATATGTCGTGCCCTTTGTCCTTTCCTCATCTTTTCTTTTTATCGGTGGAATTCTGTTCGGATATTTTATCGTCCTGCCCACCGCATTTGAATTTTTTGTCAGTTTCAATAACGACTATTTGAAGGCGATGTTGTCTTTCAAAGATTATCTGTCTCTTTTTGTTACTTTTTTGCTGGGATTCGGCATATCGTTCGAGCTGCCGATCTTCATTTTTTTTCTGACCAAACTCGGTATCGTCAACGCCCCGATGCTTTCCAAACAACGTCGATACGCTATCCTGATTATTTTTCTGGTTGCCGCCATTCTGACGCCTTCGCCGGATGCCTTGAGTCAGATATTAATGGCAATTCCTTTGATGTTCCTGTATGAGGTAAGCATCTTTGTTTCCAAGTTTGCCGAAAAAAAGAAAACAGAATCTGCACATGATGAGAGGTAACCGCTAAAATTATGTTTCTGCGCCGTAAAAGAACCAATAAAAAAAACGGAGGGGAAGTCAGAAAACTTTCGCTGCTTTTTAATATACTTCTGGGGATCATTGTCTTTATTTTGATTGTCACGGTTACCGGTGTCGCCGGATTTTATGCTTTCACCATGGATTTGCCGGGCATTGACGCGCTCAAAGATTATCGTCCCAGCATTTCCTCCCGTGTTTACGATGACAAAAACGAACTGATTGATGAATTTTTCCTGGAGGATAGAAAACTCATCAAAATTAACGAAGTTCCCAGGGTTGCGATCCAGGCGTTCGTTGCCGCGGAGGATTCCCGTTTTTTCGAACACAAGGGTTTTGATGTGCAAAGTATTTTCCGGGCGGTTTTTAAAAACCTCGAGGCGGGGCACATCATCCAGGGAGGCAGCACCATCACGCAGCAGGTGGCCAAGATGATGTATCTTTCTCCCGAAAAAAAATATACCCGTAAATTCAAAGAGGCCATTCTTGCTTATAAGATCGACCGGTATCTGACCAAAGAGGAGATCCTTAATTTATATTTAAATCAGATTTACCTCGGACATGGAACCTACGGCGTGGAATCGGCGTCTCTCGGTTATTTCGGAAAGAGCGCGCGGGAGTTGAAATTGCATGAAGCGGCCCTGCTGGCCGGCATGCCGAAAGCGCCCAGCAATTATTCCCCTTTTCTTCATTACGACAAAGCCAAGCAAAGGCAGTATTACGTTCTGACGCGCATGGTGGAGGACGGCTACATTTCCAGGGAGCAAATGGAGAAAGCCTACAAAGCTCCGTTGAACCTGCGTCCGATCAGGCCCAAAGACAAAATGGCGGCTTATTTTGTTGAAAATGTTCGTCGTTACGTTCAGGAAAAATACGGCGCCGATGTTTTGTATAAAGAAGGCCTTTCCATTTATACGACGCTGGATCTGAATGCGCAGAAATATGCCGGCGAAGCGATGGAACGGGGATTGAAGGAACTGGAGGAAAGAAATAAATATCAACCGGGGCTTGTTCAGGGCGCGCTTTTCTGTATGGACGTGAAAACAGGGGCCATTCGCGCAATGATCGGCGGGCGTGATTTCAATAAAAGCGAATTTAACCGCGCGACGCAATCGCGGCGGCAACCCGGATCGGCTTTTAAACCGATCATTTATACGGCGGCTTTTGATAAAGGTATGACGCCGGCAACCGTATTCGACGATGCGCCGATCGCCGTGAATGACGTGTCTCAGGAAAACGGCGTCTGGAGCCCGAAAAATTTCGACGGCAAATTTATGGGGCCGATCACCATGAGAACCGCTCTTGTCCTGTCCCGCAATGTCGTCACGGTTAAAATCCTGCAGGAAATCGGAATCGACTACGCAATATCGTACGCCATGAACATGGGAATCACGTCACCTCTGGACCACGCATTATCTCTGGCATTGGGCGTGTCCGGTGTGACCTTGCAGGAGCTTGTGCAGGTTTACGGTGTCCTGGCCAACCAGGGCCAGAAGGTAACGCCTTATTTTATAAAAAAAATTGTTGACCGCACGGGCAATGTTTTTGAAGAAACCAAAGCTCAGCCGGAGCAGGTTATCGATCCGCGCATCGCGTACATCGCGACTCATGTTATGCAGGATGTCGTGACCATGGGCACCGGTACGAGAGTCAGAAGCATTGGAAGACCGGTGGCCGCAAAAACTGGAACGACCAACGATACGCGCGATGCCTGGTTTATCGGCATGACGCCTTCCCTGATTGCTGGAGTCTGGGTCGGGTTTGACCAGGAAGCGTCTCTGGGATCGCAGGAAGTCGGAGGAAGAGCGGCGGCTCCCATCTGGCTCTATTTCATGGAAAAGACATTGCAGAATACACCGGTGGAGTCATTTCCCGTTCCGGAAGGCATTGTCTTTGAAAAGATCAATCCCAAGACGGGAGAACCCGCCGGACCTTCGGAAAAAGGAACCAATGAAGCCTTCCTTCAGGGAACTTCACCGGGCAGCAGCCTGGGTGATGAAATAAAAGGTTTGTTTCGCTGACCCTGATTGCAAGCCTCTGTTGCGCTTTAAGGGCTGAACGATAATCGTCGCTGTCTGAAAAAATATTGTTGACAAAGATTTTTTTTTCCGTTATTGAATGCGCAACGTAACTCAATGGAATGAATTTGTTATGTTTCTTAAAGTTTTAAAAAGCGGCATCATCCGGGTACTGAATATAGTACTGGTCCTCGTAGGCTTTGTTGTTTTTGGCATAAAGCCGCTTTTTCTCAAGGAAACAGGCGGCTTTTTTTTGTGAGTTCCAAATTTCAGAAGCGGAGCACGCTGAAATTTGCAGAACGAACAATCCCAGGAGCGGAGCGACGAGGGATCATTGCAGGAACCACAACGGTTCATTTTGGGATCTCTCTCGAAGATAAGTGATTGTATGGGGTAAATTGATAAATTACTAAAGAGGCGTATATTAAAAATAGGAGAAATCGAATGAAACTGAAGGGAACAGAAATACTGCTGAAAGCGCTCGAAGAGGAGAAGGTTGAGATTATCTTCGGGTATCCCGGAGGCGCCGTTCTCGATATTTACGAAGTCGGCGTTTGTCTGGTGACGTCGGGTCCCGGCGCAACCAACACAGTCACCGGCATTGCCACGGCGAATATGGATTCCATTCCTCTGGTTGTTTTTACGGGGCAGGTTCCCACCGGGCTGATCGGTAATGATGCTTTCCAGGAATGCGATATCACCGGGATAACCCGTCCGTGCACCAAACATAATTTTCTGGTGCGCAATATTGACGATCTCGCTGCGACGATCAAGGAAGCGTTTCATATCGCCCGATCGGGAAGACCCGGCCCGGTGCTTGTTGATCTTCCCAAAAATGTGATGGCAGCCCAGACGGAATATGATCCGGCCAATATAAAAATCAGAAATTATGAGGCCGCGTATAAACCGGCTCCGAAAAAAATGGCCAGTTTACTGGACCTGCTGACAATGGCGAAAAAGCCTCTGATTATGACCGGCGGCGGTGTCATTCTGGGCAAGGCTTCATCGCTGCTTACTCAATTGGCCAGGAAATATCAGATTCCGGTTACCGGCACCCTGATGGGGCTTGGTTCTTTTCCGGGCAGTGATCGACTCTGGCTGGGAATGCTGGGCATGCACGGCACATACTATGCCAACATGGCGATCAGCCACTGCGATCTGCTCATTGCCGTGGGCGTCAGGTTTGACGACCGGGTGACTGGCACGATTGATACGTTTGCTGCCAAAGCCAAAATAGTTCAGATTGACATTGATCCGTCATCCATCAATAAAAACGTTGCCGTTGATCTACCGATCATCGGCGATACCCAGGCGGTGCTGAAGGATCTCATCACATTTCTGGAGGAACACAATTACGCTAGCGACGAAACGGCGAGAAAAGCATGGCTGGATCAGATTGCCGACTGGAAGGAAAAAGTGCCGCTGACCTATTGCCAGAACGGCACAGTCATCAAACCGCAGTTTGTCATTGAGACGCTGTATAAATTGACCGGCGGCGACGCGATGATTACAACGGAAGTGGGGCAGAATCAGATGTGGACGGCGCAGTTCTTCCCGTTTGACAAGCCCAACACTTTTATTTCATCAGGCGGGCATTGCCGGCGACGGCAGTATCCAGATGAATATCCAGGAACTGGCCACCGCCGCGCAGTATAAAATCAATGTAAAAATCGTTCTGCTGAATAACGGCTATCTGGGCATGGTGCGCCAGTGGCAGGAATTGTTCTACGAAAAACGGTATTCATTTACGGATATGACCTACGCGCCTGATTTTGTGAAACTGGCCGAGGCATTCGGCGTCGTGGGCTTGCGCGCCACGAAACCGGAAGAGGTGGAGCCTGTGTTAAAAGAGGGCCTGGCTGCTGACAAGCCGGTGCTGATGGATTTCCGTGTCTCGCGGGAAGAATGCGTTTATCCCATGGTGCATCCGGGCGATTCGATCAGCAACATGTCTTTAGGAAGCAGGGAGATGATCAATTAAATTTTTACAGGAAGGAAAAGAAGGATGGAAAAAAAGGAGCATATCATTTCAATACTGGTTCATAACAAGCCGGACGTGCTGGCCAGAATCGCCGGCATTCTGGGCGGTAAGGGTTATAACATTGAAAGTCTCTGCGTGAATTCGACCACGCAGTATGAAGTATCCAAAATCGTCATGACAACCGTAGGCAGCAAGGAAACCGTCACGCGAATCGAGAATCAGTTGCGCAGACTTGTTGATGTTATTCAGGTCGATGATTTAACCAACGTGGAGTCGATTCACCGTGAACTGATTCTGGTGCGAATTAATTTTACCGCGGAGAAGAAGGAACAGATCAAGAAAGCGATTGACACGAATAAATGGAAAGTAATAGTGTCAGCCGATGCCTATGTGATTCTGGAAATCACCGGTGATCAGTCGCAAATCGATTTTGCTCTGGCCAGACTGGATCCGCTGGGCATTGCCGATATAACGAGAACCGGAATCATCGCTTTGAATTTGGAAAACGGATAACATATTTATTTTTATACAGGGGGTAATTATGGCAAAAATTAATTTTGGAGGCGTCATTGAGGATGTCATTACAGCAAAAGAATTTCCGCTGAAAAAAGCTCAGAAGGTTTTAAAGGATGAGGTCGTAGCGGTTATCGGTTACGGGGTGCAGGGGCCGGCTCAGGCGATGAACATGAAAGATAACGGCATTCATGTTATTATCGGCCAGGCCAAAGAAGATACGCGCTACTGGAAAAAGGCCATTGCCGACGGCTGGAAGCCCGGCAAAACTCTTTTCCCGATTGAAGAAGCGGTCAAGCGCGGGACCATCATTCAATATCTTGTTTCCGACGCCGCGCAGAAACTTCTCTGGCCCAAAGTCAAGGCCAATCTGAAAGAGGGCGATGCCCTTTATTTCTCACATGGTTTTTCTATCGTTTACAAAAAACAAACCGGTGTTGTTCCGCCTAAATTTGTGGATGTCATCATGGTGGCTCCCAAAGGTTCGGGAACATCCGTCCGCCGCAATTTCCTGGACGGCAGCGGCATCAATTCCAGCTTTGCCGTGCATCAGGATTATACCGGCCGCGCGATGGAGAGAACACTGGCGCTGGGCATTGCCATCGGCTCGGGATTTTTATTCCCGACAACTTTCCAAATGGAAGTTTACAGTGATTTGACCGGCGAACGCGGCGTCCTGATGGGCGCTTTGGCCGGAATGATGGAAGCCCAGTACAATGAACTACGCAAACACGGCCACACGCCCAGCGAAGCCTTTAACGAAACCGTGGAAGAGCTGACGCAGAGTCTCATTCGTCTGGTTGCGGAAAACGGCATGGACTGGATGTATGCCAATTGCTCCGCCACAGCGCAGCGCGGCGCTCTGGATTGGCGCCATAAATTCCGCAAGGCAGTCGCGCCGGTGTTTGCCCAGCTTTATAGGTCGGTAGCGACCGGAAAAGAAACGGCGATTGTGTTGAAGGCCAACAGCGCTCCGGATTACAAGGTAAAACTGGAAAAGGAGCTCAAAACGATACATGATTCGGAAATGTGGAAAGCGGGAGCCGCTGTACGCCAGTTAAGACCGGAAAAACGCAAGAAATAACAGGATCGTAAAAAGTCATTAATATACGGTGCTGTTATTTCGAAGCGAAGTGAGGAATCGATGGTCCGAGAGGGAAGAGGGGTCTTCTTCAAGATTCCTCTTCCCTTTGTTTCCCGGAATGATGTGAAAATTATTTTAAGAAATCAAGGGAGAGAAAACAATGAGAAGCGATCTCATGAAAAAAGGTTTTGAGCGTGCGCCGCATCGTTCTCTGTTCAAGGCGATGGGCTACACGGATGAAGAAATTGCCCGGCCGCTGATCGGCGTGGTCAATTCGGCCAATGAAATCATTCCCGGACATATCCATCTGGATTTGATTACGCAGGATGTCAAGGCGGGAATCCGGATGGCCGGCGGAACACCGGTGGAGT